>NZ_CM178170.1:2497500-2554706 GCF_058374785.1 Sulfurovum sp. MH2-6 | reverse complement strand
CTGTCAAAGTTCGGGCAAAGCGTTGTGTAAAGAGTTTTTCACATATTCAAATCGTATTACTATTAAGTACTAATTTATTAAATTAAATAAGGGAAGTCAATGAAGATCAAAGCACAAAAACAAATTATTGAATCTATACTCATTAATCTCCAGCCTTTCTTAGAAAAAAAAGATGCGAGCCAAATCACCTCTCATGTCCTTTTCAAAACCGAAAACGACAAATGTGTGATCAAATCTACAGATTCAGAAATTGGTTTAAAGATCGTCACCGATCATATTACAGTGGAACACGAAGGTGCGTTTACTGCCCACGGTAAAAAATTATTGGATATCGTACGTATATTAAAAGATGATGATATTACACTTGAACTCCTCAACGATACCCTGATTATCAAACAAAAACAGTCCAAGTTCAAACTCCCGACCTTTGACCCCGACCTTTATCCGACTTTCCCTACGATCAATGAAAAACCCCAAATTACACTGGATTCCCTTAACTTGATCAAAAATCTTAAAAAGATCTCTCCGGCCATTGATACGAATAATCCGAAATTTGAACTGAACGGTGCACTGATCAACATTAAAAATGACTCGACCGATCTGGTAGGTACCGATACAAGACGGTTGGCGATCGCATCTATGGAGAGTTCTAACAGTGAAGCCCTTTCCCTGATCGTGCCTAAAAAAGCGATCATGGAGATACAAAAACTCTTTTTAGATCAGATCAATATCTTTTTTGATGAAACCAACCTTATCATTACCAATGATAACTACTACTTCTATACGCGTCTTATCAATGGAAAATTCCCTGATTATGAGAGAATTATCCCGTCATCGGTAAAACACTCGATCACTCTCCCTAAAAAAGAGATGATAGAAGCGATAAAAATGATCACGACAATCTCCCAGGAGATTAAAATGACATTTCTTTCAGATACCATTATCTTCAACTCGCTATCAGCAGATAACGTAGAAGCAAAAACAGAATTGGAACTTCAGACAGGACTGACAGATAAGTTCGAACTCTCATTGAACAGTCGATATCTGTTGGATTTTATTTCACAGATTGATTCAAATGAATTTCTCATTCAATTCAATGAACCGAGTTTGCCGTTTGTTGTCAAAGATGAAAACTTTCTCACGATCATTATGCCGATCGTAGTATAAACTTTAAAGGATTATTTTATATGAGTGAAAACGGAACAAAATATATTTTTGTTACAGGTGGTGTACTAAGTTCTCTTGGAAAAGGTATTACTGCTGCGAGTATTGGAACACTGCTTAAACATACAGGCCAAAGAGTAGCTGTACTTAAACTCGACCCTTATATCAACGTCGACCCGGGTACAATGTCTCCACTTGAGCATGGAGAAGTATTTGTAACAAAAGACGGTGCGGAAACCGACCTTGACCTGGGTCACTATGAACGTTTTTTGGATACCTCATTAACCCAAAAAAATAACTTTACTACAGGTCAGGTATATAAAACAGTCATTGAGAATGAACGAAAAGGTAAATACCTTGGAAAAACCATCCAGGTAGTTCCCCATATCGTTAACGAGATCAAAGAGCGTATCTTAAGAGCAGGTGAGGGTAAAGATATCCTCATCGTGGAACTGGGTGGTACGACAGGTGATATCGAAGGGTTGCCGTATCTTGAAACGATCCGTCAGATGAAACATGAATTGGGTCGTTCCATGGTCATGAACATCCACGTGACACTGCTTCCGTATATCAAAGTGGCTGGAGAGCTTAAAACCAAGCCTACACAACACTCTATTCAGGAACTTAGACGTATCGGTATCTCTCCGCATATGATCATCCTGAGAGCAGAGCAGCCTGTACCAACCGATATCAAGAAAAAAATTGCTTACAGTTGTGATGTAGAGGAGGACTCGGTGATCGTAGCCGAAGATGCGGCAACGATCTACCAGGTACCGCTCGGTTTCCTCAATCAGGACATCCTTACCCCTATCTGTAAACAGCTTGATCTCAATGCATGTCAGCCCAAGATGGATGAGTGGTCAGACCTTGTACATAAGATCATTATGCCGAGTGATGAGATCAAGATCGCCTTTGTCGGTAAATACCTCGATCTCAAAGAATCCTACAAATCACTGACCGAGGCACTGATCCATGCCGGTGCACATCTTGACTACAGAGTCAACATCAAGTGGGTTGACAGCGAAAAAGTCGAAGAGGACGGTGCAGCAAAATATATCAAAGAGTGTGACGGTGTATTGGTTGCAGGCGGATTTGGAGAGCGTGGTGTAGAAGGTAAGATCAAAGCGATACAGTATGCTAGAGAAGAGAAGATTCCATTCCTTGGAATCTGTCTTGGTATGCAGCTCTCCATCATTGAGTATGGACGTAATGTACTGGAGCTTGAGGATGTGAACTCCGTAGAGTTTACTGAAAAACCCAAAAACCCTATGATCTATCTGATCGATGAGTTTATCGATGCAAGCGGATCAAAACAGGTACGTACCAGTACTTCACCGCTTGGAGGGACGCTCAGACTGGGTGAGTATGAATGTGAGACAAAAGAGGGATCGCATCTTAGAGAAGCCTATGACGGGGCTACGGTGATCTACGAGAGACACAGACACCGTTATGAAGCCAATCCGAAATATAGAGATCTGCTTGAATCACACGGTATGATGGTGACAGGTGAATCTCACGGACTGATCGATGCGATTGAAGTAAAAGACCACCCTTGGTTCCTTGGTGTACAGTTCCACCCGGAATTTACCTCCAGACTTCAAAGTCCGAATCCTTCAATTTTGGCATTTGTCAAAGCCAGTATCGAAAATAAATCACACTAATGGGGCTTCCTTACCCTAAACTTACAGTCGAGAGCTTGGAGAAGCTCTTAACTGAACGCTTCAGTGAGGGTTTCTTAACCCTCAAAGACCTTCCTCACCCCTCAACTTTTAAAGATATGGAGAGAGCAACCGCCCGCATTGTAGAAGCAATACAAAACCGTGAAAAGATTACGATTATCGGTGATTATGATGTCGATGGTGTCGTCTCTACCACACTGATGAAACGATTTTTTGAAGAGATTGAGTACCCTGTAGAGTGGATCATTCCCAACCGATTTAGAGACGGGTACGGTCTCTCAAGTAATATTATCCCGCGTATTTTAGGCACAGACCTTGCCATCACGGTAGATAACGGTATTTCAGCCGTAGAAGCTGCCAAACTCTGTAAAGAAGAGGGGATAGAGTTGATCATTACCGATCACCATATCCCCGGAGAGATACTGCCTGAGGCCTTTGCCATTGTCAATCAAAAGCAGGATGAGTGTACTTTCCCCTATCACGAAGTATGTGGAGCACAGGTTGCATGGTATCTGATCGCTTCACTTAAAAACGCACTGGATGTCAAAATCGACATGATCAGCTATATGGAGTTGGCAGCGATCGCAATCATCGCCGATGTCATGCCGCTTCAGCATATCAACCGTGCGATGGTGAACAGTGGGCTGAAGTCCCTCTCAAAAAGCGGCTATCCTGCGATCAGAGCTTTCCTGGAGCAGAGTCAGAAGAGTGAGTGCAGCAGTGAAGATATCGCATTTTTTCTTGCACCGTTGCTTAACAGTGCAGGGCGGATGGAAGATGCGCTGCATGCAGTGGAGTTCCTCTCTTCAAAGAACATCTATGATGCCAGAGTAAGGTTTGAAAGGCTTCAGGGCTTTAATACCCTGAGAAAAGAGACAGAAGAGCAGATCACCAATGAAGCACTCAGCCAGGTAAATCCGGAAGATAAGGTGATCGTTGTCTGGGGTGAGGAGTGGCACGAAGGCGTTGTAGGGATCGTTGCCGCAAGAGTTGCCAGAGTGCATAAAAAACCGACGATCGTGCTTTCGCATAATGGTAACGGGATATTGAAAGGAAGCGGAAGAAGTGTGGACAGCTGCGATCTTTTTGAGCTCACTGATGCATGTAGGGGATACCTGGATAAGTTCGGCGGTCATAAGGCGGCGGTCGGTTTATCTTTAAGAGAGGAGAATCTTGAAGCTTTCAAAGAGAGGTTGCAGGAAGAGTATCAGCGTAAAGCATACAGACCGCTTACGATAGATCCTGAGATTGTCGGTATCCTGGATTTTGGATCGATCAGTTTTGATCTGACGACAATGATCAAAAAGTATGAACCCTTTGGGGAAGGGAATACCAGACCGAAGTTTATTACCCAAAATGTACGTATAGTGGAAGCTGCTACGATGGGCAAGGATAACAATCACCTCAGGTTTACTTTCGAAAAGGACGGTTGCCTTCTTAAAGGGGTGAAGTTTAAAACTACCGAGCAGTTTGAGTCAGACAGCTTTGCAGATATTACCTATAGGGTGAATGAAAACCATTTCAACGGAAGAAAAAGCCTGCAATTATATATTGATAATATTGTTAAATTATAGAAAATTATAGTTAAGTATATACAAATTTTTTTATTATTTTATTAATATTAATTTATACTTTTTTGTAGTAAAATAAAGAATTGTACATATATGTAAGAAGGAGATAATCTTGGATAAGAAAATGATGAAAGAGGGAATGGAGCTCATTGATGCACATTTCAAAGGAGAGGGGATCTCGCGTAGGGATGCACTAAAACTCTTTGGAACAGGTGGTGCAGCGGCACTTATGGCAACAGGTACAACCGGTTGTACAGGAGGGAGCTCCAATGCAAAAGGTAAGATCCTTATCGTAGGTGGTGGACTTGCAGGTATGTCTACTGCTGCCAGATTGACGAATACACTGAGCAATCCGGATATCACGGTGTTAGAGCCGAATGATCTCTCTACATCATACCAGCCTGGTCAAACACTCGTAGGTGGTGGTGTTTGGGCAAAAGATGAAGTGGTCTATAAAAGAGATGACTACTTGCCAAACGGTGTAACACTGATCAAAGAGAAAGCCGTTGAATTTGATCCGGATAACAACACGGTAAAAACAAGCGGCGGTAAGACGATCAAATACGACTATATGATCATTGCAGCAGGACTTAAACTTGATTTTTCCAAAATCGAAGGGCTCGGTATCACTGAATCAATCACATCAACAGGTGATCACTCAGCTGTAAGCAAAATCATCGGTAAAAACGGTTTGGCATCGATCTATTTCCAACAGGGCTCGGAAGATACATGGAAAGAGATGCAAAAGTTTATCGCGGAAGCGAAGAGCGGTAAAAAAGTAAAAGGTGTATTTACTCACCCTAACACAGCGATCAAATGTGGTGGTGCACCTAAAAAGATCATGTATCTTACAGATGCGAGACTTCGTGAAGCAGGGGCAAGAGAGAATGCAGAACTGACTTTCTATCCGAACGGTAGTAAAATGTTCGGTGTCAAAGAGTACCATGATGCGATCGTCAACCAGTTTGAAGCGAGAGATATGAAATGGAACTACAGACATAACCTTGTTGCTGTTGATCCGGAGAAAAAGATCGCTACATTTGACAGACATTGGCAAGAGAAAGGTGAGTGGGATGAGGATCTTGAAGAGTACACCATCGTACCAAGAAGTAAAAAGGTAGAAGTACCTTATGACTTTATGCATATTACACCTCCTCAGGTTGCTGCAGAGGAGATCGCAAACTCACCGGTAGGTTCATCTAAAGGGTGGGTACCTGTTAACCAAGAGACACTTCAACACGTAAAATACCCTAATGTATTTGCACTGGGTGATATCGCTGCAGTACCGATGGGTAAAACAGGCGGATCAGCTAGAAAGCAGTATAAAGTAGTGGTTGATAACCTTATCTCAGTGATGGAAGGGAAAGAGCCGACAGCAAAATATGGCGGATATACGGTTTGTCCTCTTATTACAAGTCTCGGTACAGTCATGCTTGCAGAGTTTGACTGGTCTAAAAAACCGACACCTTCATTCCCGCTTGATCCGACACAAGAGAGATGGATCTGGTGGTTGCTTAAAGTCTATGCACTTAAACCGATGACGCAATACGGCATGCTTTCAGGTAGAGCATAAGTTAAAGAGATAAGGAGTATATTAATGAAAAAAACAAGTTTAATCGTAGTATCAACCATTGCAATGCTTGGGATGAATGGATGCGGTAATGCTCCAGAGAGTTCATCTGAAGCAAAAACGTATAGTAAAACACCGGCTGAAGTATATGCAGAGTCTTGTATCAAGTGTCATGGTAAGAATGCTGAAGGTAACCCGGCAAAAAAAGGACCTGCACTTAACGATAGACAGGCAGGAGAGTTAGAGCTTGATCTTTATGATGTGAAGAACGAAGGGACAAACCAGTCTTCCGGAACCCAACATGAGATCATGGCACATAACATGAAGAAGCTTACTGAGAAAGGATTTGATTATGATCCTACAGCTATGGCTGAATATATCGAGAAAAGTTTCTACAAAATGGCGGAGCCGGAAGCAGAAGAGGCTCCAGCAGCAGTTGAAACAGAAGCTCCGGTAGAGACACCGGTAGCGGAAGCGGCGGCAGAAGAAACGCCTGCAGAAGAGAACGCTACTGTAACAGAAGCAGCACCTGCAGAGACAGAAGCACCGGCAGCTGAATAACACTTTTCTCTATCACATTTCTTTATATTTCAGTCACACAAAAACAGTTTTTGTGTGACTGACTCTCTTCTCTCTTCAAACTTTCATGCTATAAAACAGACTATTTCCCTTTTTTATTGATCAATTTATTAGATTTAAGTCATAATTTTATATGATATACTTATTATTTGTATAATATAAGATTATGAATTAAGGTGTAATGATGAATAAAAAGCCGGGGTATGTATTTGTTTGGCCCATTAGTACGAGACTTATTCACTGGATGATGGCTTTCTCTTTTATCACAGCTTTTATTACCTCTTTTTATGAACATCTGCTGCATGATCATGTTGCGTTGGGATTTATTTTTCTGGTTATCATCATATACAGGATTATCTGGGGAATTATCGGTCCGAGATATGCCACATTCAATACATTTAAATTGAAACCCTCAGAGCTTAAAGAGTATTTTGTAGAAAAGATACGCAACCGCTGGAGGAAGATACCTGCAGGACATAATCCGGCCTCAAGCTGGTATACCGTGTGGGCGATCATTGTCGGTACGGTCATTGTAGTGAGTGGACTGTTGCTGTATGGTGTACAGGAAGCAAAAGGGGTTTTTCGTTTTCTGAATGATGACTATACCGACTATATCTATCTTTTGGAAGATGTGCATAAGTATGCCTCCTATCTCTTTTTTGCCTGGGTGGTGATACATATTACCGGTGTACTGGTAGAACAGTTTTGGCATCGAACGGGTATGGTGTTTGCTATGGTGAGCGGGTACAAAAAAACCGAGGGAGAAGATACCGAGGTGAAATCTCTATTGAGTTTTTTTGCCTATATGATGATCTTTATGGCTATTGCGACCTACTTTTTTATCATCAGCAGTAATTATAATTTTTTAACACTGCAAAAATATACCGATATTGATTATGAACAGGTACACCCTGTATTTTATGAAAAATGCGGAGAGTGTCATAAGATCTATCCTCCCTATCTTCTGCCTGAAAAATCCTGGAAACGGGTGATGAAGGGATTGGGCAACCATTTCGGTGAAGAGATCACCGAAGCGAATATTACAAAGGCACAGCAGGCTTCCATTTTGGCATTTTTAGAGGAGAATGCTGCGGAGTCCAGTAAGAGGGAGGCGGCAGTAAAGGTAATGGACTCACTGGAGAAGTGGTATCCAAAAGCGGTCACAAAAACACCCTACTGGAGGGAGACACATCAGGATATCCCGAGATCAGTCTTTAAACAAAAAGAGATAAAAGACAAATCGAACTGTATTGCCTGTCATAAAGATATCGATAGGGGAAACCTGGATGATATGAATATAATCTTTCATAATTAGAGCCGAAAGAGTGATAAAAAAATAGTCAATATCAATAATATTTATTACCTAGATTATATATTTTTATTAAATTTCCCCCAAAAAAGAAAATTATAAGAAATACTTCTATAGAATATAATATCTTCTTATAATAGGAGTCGATTACTCCTTATTATAAAGTTTATATTGTATGAAAGGAGACATGTGAATGCAAGTAGAACTCTCACGAAGAAAATTTCTACAGGGAACAGTGGCACTAAGTGTGGCTGGAGGATCTGCAATCAGTACAACGAATCTGTTGGCAAGCAGTGGCAGCCCTGAAAAAGAGTTAAGCATTACGACAAAAACAGGAGCAGCAAAAGAGGTAAAACTCGTGCCGACGCTCTGTGAAATGTGTGTGAATAAGTGTGCGGCAATTGCCAGAGTAGAAGACGGTATTGTCACAAAACTTGATCCAAATCCAATGTTCCCAAAATCAAAAAATATGCTATGTCCAAGAGGAAATGCAGGGATCCAGGCGCTTTATGATCCCGACCGTTTGAAATATCCTATGATCCGAACAGGCGAAAAGGGCGAGGGTAAATTTAAAAGAGTGACCTGGGATGAAGCCTTTAAATATATCACCGAAAAGACCACAAAAATACTGGATGAAGAGGAGGACAACCGTTCTTCATTCCTGTTTTGTGCCGGAGAGGGAATGGCGGAACATACCTTCAAAACCTTCTATCAAGCCTTCGGTTCGGCAAACTGGCTGAATCACTCGTCCATCTGTCTGCAAACGGTGGCATCGGCTTACGGTGTGACACTAGGAGCATACCCGCAGGCTGACCTTGAGAATGCCGAGTATATCGTCATGGCCGGCGCGAACCGGGCGGAAGCGATCGTAACACCTGATACGATGGATGTCTTCAAGCGGACCAAAGGAAGAGGAGCCAAACTGATCTGTATCGATCCAAGATTTACCAATACTGCGGCAAAATCGGATAAATGGCTTGCGATCAACCCGGGGACGGACCTTGCATTTGTATTGGCACTCACCTATGTGGTTCTGAATGAGGAACTCTATGATAAAGCCTATGTGACAAATCACTTTAACGATTTTGAGACATACAAGTCACATATCCTCTCCAGTAACTATACCCCTGAATGGGCAGAACCTATCACAAATATCAAAGCAAAAGAGATCTATCAGATCGCCAGAGAGTTCATGGCACATGCCCCTAAAGCTGTCTACTATCCGGGAAGAAGAAGTACGTTTGCCAAAAACGATTTCCAGCTTAGACGTGCGATGGCGATCTTCCAGGCACTGAGTGGGGGAATCGATACAAAAGGCGGACTGGTATTCGGTGAGAAGATCGAGATCGAAGGGCATGAATCACTGATGCCGATGTACGACAAAGCGGAAGGAAGAGGGGTTGTCAAGACCGAAGCAGGGTATGATGATTGTGCCGTGGTAAGCGGCGGAGGTTCATGGCTAGGGTGGAGAAACCGCTTCTTGGAAGGCGACATGCCTTACAATGTACGGGGAATGTTCTGCTACAAACACAACCCGATGCAAAATATGCCTAACACGGCAAAAACAGCCGAGATGCTGAAAAAGATGGAGCTTGTAGTCTGTATCGATACGATGCCGAGTGATACGGTCATGTATGCGGATGTCGTACTGCCTGAGTGTACCTATCTTGAGAGAACAGACCCGGTGAAAACGTTCGGAGGTGTAGAGCCTTCTATCGCCCAGCGTAACAAAGTGGTAGAGCCTATGTTCGAATCAAAGCCAGTCAATGAGATACTCAGGGGACTGACGGCACAACTCTCCAGACCTCTCTTCGAGATTACGAAAAAGTATGATGAAGAGGTGCAGGATGCACTCGCAGAGGAGGATGAAGAGGAGTACTATAGAGAAGAGTTCGATATGACCAGAATGTATCATCATGATCAGGAAGAGCTGAATGCAGATGCAGTAAAAGCGTATGAAGGCGCGGCTGAAGCATTGAAAAGATATGGCGTCTTCTATCCTAACATGAAGCAGTACTATAAAAAACTCTCAGTCAATGAACGTCAGTACTACCCTGAAAAAGAGAAATTTTACAGTGTTGGAGAGGGGAGACCTAAGACACCGACAGGAAAAATAGAGTGTAATTTGACGAACTTGGCAAAGAAGGGAGTCGATGCGATGCCGACCTGGAGAGATGAGTACACCTTCTCCGTACCGAAAGGCAAGTTCAGACTGATGACAGGGCGTCATGCACAATATACCCAAAGCGGAACCTCCAACAATATCGTCTTAAGAGATTTGATGCCGGAAAACTATATCTGGATCAACAAACGTGTAGCCCAAGAGCAGGGGATCGCGTTTGGAGACAAACTTGAAGTAAAAAGCAGCGTAGGTGCAACGATCATCCGGGCATATCCTACAGAGAAGATCGCACCGAATCAAGTCTTTTTCATCCACGGTTTCGGTGAGGAGAGTGATGCATTGACCTGGGCCTATAAAAACGGCGGAAATGACAATGCGATCATAGAAGATGTACTGGAGCCCGTTTACGGTGCTGCAGCGATGCATGAAACAAATGTAGAGATAAGAAAGGTATAGTCATGGCAAGATATGGAATGGCTTTAGATTATAAAAACTGTATCAACTGTAAAGCGTGTGAAGTAGCCTGTAAAGAGGAGAACGGGATCCTCATGGGGGCAGATAAGCATCGTATATGGGTAGGTACCGGTGAGGTCAAGGGTGAATATCCTTTGCTGGATATCGTATCGGGTTCATTTGAACCGAGTCAATGTCAACACTGTGAAGAGGCACCCTGTGAAGAGGTGTGCCCGACCCATGCAACCTACTATGATGAAAACGGCGTAGTACGTGTAGATCCGGATAAGTGTATCCTCTGCAGCTACTGTATGAATGCATGTCCGTATGATGCACGGTATGTGGATGACAGAACAATGACGGTAGACAAGTGTAACTTCTGTTCAGATACCAGACTGGCAAGAGGTGAAACAACAACAGCCTGCCAAAACACCTGTCCGACAAAAGTAAGAACGTTCGGCGACCTGGATGATCCAAACAGTGAAATCAGCGAACTCTTAAGAACGCGTGAACACTACAGTTTAAAATCACACCTCGGTACAAAACCGAAACTGTTTTATTTGACATAAGGAGTCCCAGATGAATATAAGTAAATTGATTCCGATTAGAGAAGATTTTTCAATCAAATCACTATTAAATTTTGAAAAAACACCTGCCAACATACTGTTAGCACTCATCATTTTGGCATTTTTAGCCATGTTTGTTGTGGGTGTAGCAACCTATCTTATGCATGGTCACCATGCCTATAATGTGACAAGAGAGCATCCGTGGGGACTTCTTATCGCGGTCTATATCTTCTTTGTTGTAAGTTCAACAGGGTTATGTATCATTGGTTCTCTTGGTGATGTGTTCGGTTTCAAGGATTATATGATGGTGAGCAAACGTGCCATTTTCGGTTCGATTGTGACGATCCTTGCAGGGTTTGCCGTGATCGCATTTGAGATCGGGCACCCTGTCACCATGTTGATTTACAATGTCGTATCACCCGGTCTGACCTCTGCGATCTGGTGGATGGGTACCCTCTATGGGCTCTACCTGACCTTTATGATCATTGAGTTCTACTTCCTGCTTCACCACGATATGAGAAGAGCAAAGATCTTCGGTCTGACAGGGCTTTTGGTAGGACTTGCAGCACACTCGAATCTTGGAGGGGTTTTTGGATTTTTGAATGCAAGAACGATCTCTAACGGTGTCTTCTATCCTACCTACTTTATCTTGACGGCGTTTATTACAGGTGTTTTCATCACCTTTATTATGCTGGGGTTCAGATATAGACTGAACTTCCCTGAAAAAGCGAAAAAGGCTTTGGCGGGACTGGCAAAGATCCAGGCACTTCTGGTCTCTATTTTGATCTTCTTTGTGACATGGAAGTTTCTGACGGATATCTATGGCGGTATGCCGAACCGTGCAGAGGTGGCGATCCATATCCTGGGTTCATGGACATTCTGGGCAGAAGTGGTTTTGGTCATGCTGATCCCGCTTGTGTTGATCCTGAGAAATATGGGTAAAAATCCCGTTGTATTGTTCTGGGCTTCTCTAAGCGGTATGGTGGGTGTATTCTTCATGCGCTACAACCTGGTGCATGATACGCAGCTCAAACCGTTACAGATGCTGAAAAAAACCGAGTATCAGCTTGCGCCTGACTGGATCCACTATGTTCCTTCAGCAGCGGAGATCATGATCAGTTTGGGGGGTCTTGGACTCTGTCTTCTGATGTATTATGTCGGAACGAAACTATTCAATCTTGACGAAGAGGAGGTACACTAAGCATCCTGGATTTCCCATCTTTATAATATATGTACAAAATTGTTATTTAGATTTCTATAGATATACGCTCTGAAGATATACCTGGGTTCAGACCGAAGGTCTGTGACTCAGTGAAAGAGCAGGGGGTGTATCGTTTCTTACTCTCAAATGATGAGACGGTATCTGTGCTAAGCAGGCTAAAAGATAGTAGGCTGTATCTCTTCGTTGCTGACACCACCCTCCTCATTGATCTCCAATACTTTTTCCCAGAGCTTAGAGGCTATCTGCTGATAGCGTTTGGATGTTTCACATTCGGGTGCAAGTACCGTGATAGGAAGACCGCTGTCTCCCCCCTCTCTGATGGCTGGTTCTATCGGTATTTCTCCGAGGATCTCCGTATGGTAGGCATCGGCAAGCGGCTGCGTCGTACCTTTTCCGAAGATATCATACTCTTTGCCGCTGTCGGGGC
The DNA here is from genome assembly GCF_058374785.1 of Sulfurovum sp. MH2-6. Classification (NCBI taxonomy): domain Bacteria; kingdom Pseudomonadati; phylum Campylobacterota; class Epsilonproteobacteria; order Campylobacterales; family Sulfurovaceae; genus Sulfurovum; species Sulfurovum sp. MH2-6. Next base: position 2,542,044 of record NZ_CM178170.1, on the reverse strand, counting down.
AGATAAAGCCGCTCATGTTCTCTACGATACCCGCGATCGGGATATGGAGCTGGGTAAACATATCCATACTGCGTATCGTGTCATCCAGTGCCACTTTCTGCGGCGTCGTCACACAGACTCCGGCAGTGACCGGAAGGTTTTGTGCAAGGGCGAGCTGTGCATCCCCGGTACCGGGAGGCATATCAAAGAGAAGGATGTCCAGTTTGTTCCAGAGGATATCTTCGAGCATCTGCTCTATGGCTTGGGTGACCATCGCCCCTTTCCAGATCAGCGAAGCGCCTCTCTCTACCAGTGAACCGATCGACATCACCTGCACACCATGGGCCATAATGGGTTTGATATTGCGGCCGAGAAAAACGGGTTGCTCTGCTTCTATCCCCATCATTCTTGGGATATTGGGTCCGTAGATGTCCGCATCCAGCAGACCGACCCTTTTGCCCTGCTGCGCCAGTGCAATGGCCAGATTAACCGTAGTTGTTGATTTCCCAACCCCGCCTTTTCCGCTGCTGACCATCACGAAGTTTTGAATCTCCGGCAAGATGTTCTTCCCTTTGGAACTTGTCTCTCTGGGCATCGCAGGCTTGGTGATCGTGAGGTCTATCTGAAACTCTCCGAGAAATGAGAGCCTTTTGATGATCTCTTCCCTGAGTTGTTCTTCTATCTCTTTGGCCGGAGAGGGGATATCAAGCCGGATAGAGAGTCTCTCTTCCGTGATCTCTACGCTTTTGACAAAACCGAAATCGACCACGCTTTTGGTAAAACCGGGGTAGATCACTTTTTCGAGTTTTTCTAGTATCTGTTGTTTCTCTATCATATCTCGGACCTTATATTTTGTTACATTATATCTATTCTACGTGTAGATATGGGAATGAAAGGATAAAAAATTTTACAAATGTAAAATTTTCTACCTACTGCAAAGAACTTCTGGTATGATATCGCATCTTGATTAAGGATGTAAATATATGAAAAAAGAGTTAATTATCTTTATCGGTCTTTTCCTGTTCCTGGCGATCGGGATGCATTTTAAAGAGTGGACAAGCTACCCTGTAGAGCATCTTATGGCACTGCCTCATGCCGGGGCATACGGTATCGGTGCGGCCCATCCGTTGGTATTCACCGCGATACTTTATCTTGTGATTGCACTATTTAGAGGAATTATCAAACTGTTTAGAAGAGGAAAATAGAGGTTGAAGTGTGGATGAAGCCAACGCTTCATCCTTGAAAGGTATGCCGTTTTAGATAGGCAATACCCTGATATTCTCATCGACTTTCTCTTTGAGAATGTTTTCGATCGCGAAGAGCGTACCGGTACTTGAACTTGCACATCCGCTACATGCACCCAGGTATCTGATATAGATGTCAAAGTGTGCACCGTTCTCCTTGATGTCAAGGATCTCCATATCACCACCGTCCATCACGAGCATCTGACGGATATTCTCATCGATTATTTTTTCTACCGCTTTAAGACGCTGTACGACTGTCATATCTGCAAAAGCAACGTTTGCACCAGGTGCCGCTGCCTGCGCCATCTTCTCTTTTTCGTACTCGGCAAGAAGGTCAACAAGATAGATATCTTTCTCTTCATGTCCGCCAGGCTTGATACATGATTTACAGAATGCACCGGCTTTGGTGTAGTCTGTGATCTCTTCGATCGTTGTAAGATTGTTGAGTCTGATCACCTCTTTGAGTGTCGAGAGACTCACACGTGCACATTCACATACGATGATCTCTTCTTCAAAACTGTCGATATCCACACCTTTGTACTGTGCCGCAGCTTTCTTGATCACGTCATATGCCATGACCGAACAGTGCATCTTTTGAGGTGGAACCGCAGGTACATCAGGCGTGTCACGCATCGCTTTTTCTACATCAATGTTCGTGATCTTTACCGCTTCATCTACGGTCTTCCCTTTACAGAGTTCCGCCATCGTATCTGAACTTGCAATCGCCGTACCACATCCGAAGCTTTTGAACTTGGATTCAAGAATGACATCTGTTTTCGGGTCAACTGCCCAGTAGAGACGTACTGCATCACCACAGCTCTCTGCACCAAAGTCGGCTACGATAAGCTCTGCACCCATCTCTTCAGCCTGTTCTTTGGTGATCTCACCCATATTTTGCGGGTTATTCATCAAATCAGTTACTTTTTGGCTGTACTCATCCCAGATGGTACCGCCTATCAAACTATCCATACCCATGATCTATCCTTTATTAATTCTTTATACTCTATTTATGCTCTTAGTGGTGTGCATCAAGGCCGCTTTCATGACCTTCCGGCGCATACGCATATGAACTTGAGATACCTCTGAGTCTCTCAACTGCTTTCTGCACTACATTCAGCGTATAGTCAAGCTCTTCCTGTGTGGTATATCTGCTCAGTGAAAATCTTACTGCTGTATGAGCCAGGTCTGCTTCTGCTCCGATCGCTTCCATTACCGGGTTTGATTCCAGGTCTTCACTTGCACAGGCACTTCCTGTACTTGCACCGATCCCGGCACGGTTAAGATCCCAAAGCATGGACTCGCCTTCGATCCCTCTAAATGAGATAAGGATCGTATTTGGTGTTCTCTTTTCTCTCGGCGTGACGACGAAGGTATCAGCTATCTTGAGAAGTTCATCCTCAAATGCATCTCTCATCTCTCTTACATCACTCATCTCAAAGTCAAGTGCATCGATCGCCTGCTCCATCGCTTTACCCATACCGACGATACCTGCTACATTGAGTGTACCTGAACGGTATCCGCCCATTTGTGAACCGCCGTGAAGAAGCGGGGAAAGTTCTCTCCCTTTTTTCATATAGAGTGCACCGACACCCTTCGGTCCATGGAATTTATGTGCGGAGAAGGTGAGGTAGTCAACATTGAAACTCTGTACATCTACAGGTGTTTTACCGATCGCCTGTACCGCATCCGTGTGGAAAGGCACGTTATACTCTGCACAGATCTCACCGATCTCCTGAACCGGGAAGATCGCACCTGTTTCATTGTTCGCCCACATGATAGATACCAATGCTGTCTTATCGGTAATGTTGTCTCTTACACTCTGCGGATCGATAAGACCTTCATGGTTGATCGGCAGGTAGGTTACCTTGCATCCCATACTCTCGATGAACTTAGCAGTTGCGATCACTGAAGGGTGTTCTACTTCAGAGACAATGATATGGTTTTTTCTTCCTGTAAGGATATACTCAAAATAGATACTTTTAAGTACCCAGTTGTTGCTCTCTGTTGCACATGAAGTGATCACAACACTGTCCTCTTTCGGTGCATGGATACCTGCATAGATCTTCTCCATCGCATCCTTGAGAGCAGGGTGTGTTTCACTGGCAAATGCGTGAAGGGAGTTCGGGTTTCCATATCTCTGTACAAAGTATGGTTCCATCTCGGCAAATACATGCGGATCAACGATGGTTGTTGCATTGTTGTCTAGGTAGACTCTCATAGTTTTCTCCTCCGTATTCAAGAGCCTTTTTAAATGCTTGTTCTCTTGAAAACGATATTCAATTTTAATTCGGACTAAAATTGTCCTAATTGATTTCCTGAATAATACGCACTTTTTCTTAAAGTAACATAAAATTGAATCATAAAGGAGACAATTATACTCCGAAGATGATTAGTTTCGCTTAATATAAAGTAAATCTATATCATGTTTCAGAGAGTGTGAAGATTTGAACGCATCAGAATAGGAAGAAGGTAAAAAAGTGACTAAATGCTGCAGCCGCACTACGCTTCATCTGAAGCGGTGCAGCTGCGTAAATCGTTTATCAGAAATTTGATGGGGTAGGTGTGTTGATCAGGTTGTAAAATTCGTTTCTGGTACGCTCATCACTTTTGAAGAGGCCTCTAAGTGCCGAAGAGACAGTCGTCGAGTTGATCTTCTCCACGCCTCTCATCTCCATACACATATGTCTGGCATGGAGTACGACAGCTACACCTTTCGGATTGATCGTATCGCTGATCGCATCGGCGATCTGTTCCGTCATCTGTTCCTGTATCTGGAGACGTCTGGCAAAGACATTCACGATACGGGGTATCTTTGAGAGCCCCACGACTTTTCCATCGGGAATATAGGCTACATGTGCACGTCCGATGATGGGAAGTATATGGTGCTCACACATCGAGTAGAACTCGATATCGCGTACAAGTACCATCTCATCGTTACTTGTAGTGAAAAGCGCTTGAGAGAGTATCTCTTTAGGATCCTGGCGGTACCCCTCTGTGAGAAAGTCAAAGGCCTTTGCGACACGTGAAGGAGTCTTGATCAACCCCTCTCTCTGCGGATCTTCTCCGATCAGTTCAAGTACTTTGGTAACCGCCTGTTCAAATTCTTCTTGTCTGTTCATATTCTTCTTTCTTTCTATGATTCGTCTTGGATTCGTCTTGGCGTATTGTATCAAAAATCGTATTTAACTAGCTATAGGCATTCTTTGGATAGAATAATATGCTATTTTAAAAGGGATTTTGAATGAAAAAAATTGTGACAATCGCAGGTGTTATTGTATTGGGATGGTTGGGGTTGACCGCCTATATCTCCAATGTCTTCAAAGGTGAATTTGAGCAGTATATAGAGAGGCTAAACAGGGTGTATGCGTCCCAGGGGATACTCTATAAGACAGAGGTGCAGAGCAGTTTTTTCACCTCTGATGTGAAGCTTGAGGTTCATCTCGATAAGGATCGTCTGGGGAAGGCAGCGGCAGACGTCTATGCAGAGTTCATCTCTTTACCTGTGGAGCTAGAGTATAAAGTAGAACATGGGCCGGTCTTCTACAAAGACGGATTTGGTATCGGATTTGCAAAATTCAATGCAGAGATGAAAGCAAGTGAGGTAGTGGCCGGAAAGCTCAAAGAGAATCTTTTGGAAAGGGTTCCTGAAGATATCACACTCCATCTTACCGAGATCCTCTCTTTTGACAAGAGGCTCAAAGTGGATATGCATTCCGATGCGGTTACACTTATAGAGAAAGGTGAAAAAGTTGAGATCGCATCGCTTGTGGGGAGTGGCGTGGTCGATATAGAGACGCTGCTCGGTTCTTTTGATGTTACCTTGCCGAAGATCTCTTTGGAGGGGAATGGCATCACTGCTACGGCCCAGGATATTACCCTTCATGTAGCGATGAAAGATATGTTGAAAGGGAAATATCTTTTAGGTGATGGCGTGTTTAAAGTAGGCAAAGTAAGAGTAGAACAGGATGCGCTGGCCCAGCCGCTGGAGATGGACTTCATGATGGATGTAAAAACCGAACGCGAAGATGAGAATCTGTTTATGACGGCTATCGATATGCAGTTGAACCAGGAGGGATTTGAGCAGTTGAGTCCAACAGCGAAAGAGATTGCCAAGCAGGTGAATTTTTCTATCCAATGGAATGGGATCAGCGTAGAGGTACTTCAAAAGGTTGAAGTGCTTAACAAGAAACAGACAGAGGCTCTCGATAGTCTCTATGCCGTGATGGAACTGCAGGATCAGAGTCAAGTTGCAGAAGCGCAGCAGAAGGCCGAACTTGCCCAAGAAGCCTTTGCTCAGGCTGCAAAGGAAGCATTTCAGGCCCTCTTGATAAAAGAGAGAACCAAATTGAGTGTGGGTATGGATCTTACGACCAAAGATAATGCAACATCAAAGATAAGCGTATCTGCAGGATATGTAGGAAAAGCCCTGCAGGGTGATGTGGAGGAGATGGTTGCATATCTTCAGCAAAAACCTTTGGAGTACCTCACTGTGAATGCTGAGTTGCACATCAATGAAAAACATTTCGCGCTCAACCCGTCACCTCAAGAGCAACAGCAGGCTAAAATGGGGTTTGATATGGCTGTCATGCAAGGGATGATGCGTTTTGAAAACGGTGTCTATTCGACGAAACTGGAGTATGCGCCTAAAACACTCAAGATCAATGGTCAGGACAAAAGCCAAGAGATCCTTCCGCTGATCGAAATGTCATTGTCTCAAAGAACAATGAACTAACTCCCCAAGGTAGAGATGCTTACCAGAGTCTCTCTACTTCTCTATCCAACACTTTAAGTATCTTTTCATCCACTTTGGAGATCGCCAGCTCTCTGATCTCATCGGGAGTAAAATAGTCTGTCTTTTCGGGAGCGCTCTCATAGTAAAGATAGACTTTGCAGTTGAGCTTGAAATGTGTATAGATGTGGGATACCTCACCCAGATACTCCGCAGCACACGGAGGTACCTCCATACTCTCAAATCCCCAAAGCCCATGCAGAAACTTTCCGCTTCTCTGAGAAAGCGCAAGACGGCCATCATAGCTGTGGATCACAATATGCTGTTCGCGTGTGGGGACGGTACGTTTTTTCTTTATGGGGTAACGCTGAGGGGCAACTTTGCCTTGACAGATACTCTCCAGCGGACAGAGATCACACTGTGCATTTTTAGGCAGGCAGATCGTTGCACCGATATCCATCATCGCCTGGTTATAGTCAAATGGATTCTCTCTGTCTACAAGTCTGTAAGCATATTCCCAAAGTTCCTTCTCTTTGGGCGTCTCGAGTCTGTAAAGACGGCAGAGGATACGTTTGACATTGGCCTCCATGATCGGTACGGGCTGACGGAATGCAAAGGCAGCCACGGCATGGGCAGTGTTCTTGCCGATACCGGGAAGTTGGATCAGTGCATCGATTTCGCGGGGAAGCTCACTGACAAGTGCCGCTGTGCTGTGGAGATTTCGGGCGCGGTTGTAGTAGCCGAGCCCTTCCCACATTTTCAGTACCTCATCCAGTTTTGCCTCTCCCAGTGCTTTGAGTGTAGGAAAACGCTCTATAAAAGGAAAATAGTACCGATCAAGTACGGTTTTCACCTGAGTCTGCTGCAGCATCACTTCACTCAGATAGATATAGTAGGGGTCATCGGTATTTCTCCACGGCAGGGTATGGCGTCCGCAGCTTTGGTACCAGGCATGGATTTTACGGTGGATTTTTTGCATCCGCCATTATATCACGAATAATTTTTATCCAAAAGACTTGACAAACGAACATATGTTCGCTAATATACTATTAATAATAATTATTAAAATTATAAATAAGGTTTATAATGAGAAAGAAAAGAGTAGAGCGTACGATCGCTCAGGATCACTCGAAAGTCTGCTTTAAACCGTGTGGTATAGAAAGAAAGCTGCTTGAGAGAGTCGTACTGGATGAGGATGAGATGGAGGCGATCCGTCTCAGTGACTTTGAAGGGCTTTACCAGCAGGAGTGTGCAGACCGTATGGGGATTTCACGTACGACATTCTCACGGATGATCGAGCGTGCCCATCGTAAGATCGCGGATGCACTGCTGCATAGAAAAGCGCTCTCTATCGCAAAAGAAGTCTATCAAGGAGAACAAAATGGAATTAAATAAAAGATCGCTGGAGCACTTTCCCGTACAGCTCTTTGCCATGATAATGGGGATTTCCGGATTAGCGATCGTTTTTGCAAAAGCGTATCACCTGATCGATATGCCTTACGGGATCTATATGACGCTGCTGGTGATCGATACGCTGCTTTTTGTGGGGATATTCGGTACCTATATGTTTAAATGGCTTCTCTATCCAGAGGCGGTCAAAAAAGAGTTTTACCACCCTATCAAAAGCTCATTTATGGCAGCGATATCGATCAGTTTTCTGCTGCTCTCTATCGCCTACTATGACTATTCGCCGATGCTCTCCATACTTCTGTGGTATATCGGAGCACCGCTGCAGCTGCTCTTTACAGTGATTATCATCCGCTACTGGATCCATAATGAGCTCAAAGTGGTACACAGCAACCCGGCATGGTTTATCCCTATTGTAGGTAACGTACTTGTTCCTGTGGTAGGCGTGGATGCAGCACCGATCTATGTCTCACTCTTCTTTTTTGCGGTGGGACTCTTTTTCTGGATCGTGCTCTTTACCATTATGCTCTATCGTATCGTCTTTCACCACCCGTTGGCGAAGAAACTGATACCTACCTTTTTTATCTTTATTGCACCGCCTGCAGTAGGGCTGATCAGTTATTTCCGTATCACCAACGGGAGTGTCGATATCTTCAGCATGTTCTTATATGCAGTAGCACTCTTTACGCTGCTGTTGCTGCTGTTTATGATACGTATGTTCGATACCAAAGAGTTCTTCATCTCCTGGTGGGCTTACACGTTCCCGCTGGCGGCAGTGACGATTGCGACGTTAATGATGCATATGGTATTTCGCAACAGTGTGACCTATACGGGTTCGGTACTATTAATCACGTTGACAACTTTGGTTGTCGGATTTGTCACCTTCAAAACCATTGAAGCGTGCAGAGCAGAAAAAATTTGTATTTCAGAGGAAGCGTAATGAAAAAAAGAACACTATTGATAGGAATGATTTTAGGTTTGGTAGTGAGTATCTTTGTGACCGGGTCCGCATTTAAGACGGCAGCCCCTACGATGTTCTTCAACGAGGTGAATGTTCCCTACAGTTTTGATAAAACGGTACAGATGCTTCAGGACCGTATCAACAAACAGGAGGGGTGGCATGTCACCGGCGTCATTGATCAGCAAAAAGAGATACTTGAACATGGCGGAGAGGATGTCGGAAAGGTCAAGATCATCAACTTCTGTAACGGCAAACTCTCAGGAGAGATGTTGAGCAGGGACAAGAGCAAGTTTATGGCTGTCAATATGCCCCTGGGCATTGCAGTCTATGAAAAGAGTGACGGCAGGGTGACGATAGGTCTGACCAACGGATACTTTATGGCACGTCTCTTCAGCGGCAGAGACGAGGCAGTGATCATGGAACAGGTGATTCAGGATATGGAAGAGATCCTGAGTTTTATTCACTTCAGATATACATTATTTTAATAGAGAAAGGATTAAAAATGAAAATAGCAATACCGGTAAAAATGAATAGAGAGAACCCAGCAGTGGCACCGCTTTTCGGAAAAGCAAAATGGTTTGCCTTTATAGAAGATAGAAAAGTAGAGATCAAAGCCAACCCCGGACAGGGAGGACAGGCTGTGATACAGTGGTTTGCCGATGAAGGGGTCGATACGGTCATTATGCAGGAGATGGGAATCTCTCCCTATCAGATGATACAGCAACATGGAGGGATAAAGATCTACCACAGCGGTTTTGAGCGAATCCTTCTGAATGACCTGATTAAAAAGTTTGCGGACGGTGAACTTGATATGCTTGATGATACGAAAATGCAGGATATCATCAAGCATCATGAAGGGAGACACTCCCATGACCATGATCATGACCATCACCATGGAGAAGGTCACCACGGCCACAGTCACCACCACTAAGAAACGGCAGAATTTGATAAAATAACAAGAAAGAAGGAGAAAAAAATGAGAGTTGTATTTCCTACAGATGAGAATATGGGGTTTTTAAGTCAGAGAGGTGCGCATTTCGGTAAAGCGAAATACTATACGATTATTACACTCGATGAGGATGGGATCGCAGATGTTGAGTCCGTCCTGAATCCGGGACATAGCGGCGGTGCCTGCGGTAATGCCGTGGCGAATATCATGGCACTCAAGCCGGATGCCATGGTGGTCAGCGGTATCGGAGGATCGCCCGCAGAGGGTTTTGCCAAAGCAGGGCTGGATCTCTATTTTGACCAGGAGAGTCCGACAGTAGAGAAATCTGTCGAGCTGTTGCTTGCAGGCAAACTGGAAAAGAGCAGCGGAAACGGGACCTGTTCGGTACATTGATGAACGGAGGTAGATGATGAAGTATATCGGAGCGATCCTCGCTTTTATATTTCTTGCTTTTTTGGTGAAAGTAGGGTTTGAGAATACGGCGAAAAGCAGTGCAAAGAGTGCGAGACTGGCATGTCACAAGCAGGGTACCGTCTTTGAGCGGGTCTATGACCAGGCGCTGATGAAAGAGGCGCAGAATGCATTGAAGAGGGGGAATTACAAACTCCTCTCCCGTGCCAAAAAAGCACAGTATATGGAGAGCAGACTCTTTGGGTATGTGGATATGAAAGCGGTGGATCAGATGGTCAACGAGAAGATAGCCACCTACAGGGATGCCGAAGTGCAAAGCAATATTCCGGTCGTTGTCGATTACTTTGTCTATGAAAATGACAAGGGTGATCCGGGCAAGAAAACACCAAAGAGCAAACTCTATGCGGGGTATCTGCATTTCAAGGTGACGGTTGAAGGAGAAAGGGTCTATGTGATCCAGATCGATTTCATGGACCTGAAGGGTAAAGATATCCCAGGCAAGGTAGAGTGCGCCATCAGATCCCTTATGACGGCTGCTTCGTAATGTTTGAACTCAAACCCATTGCAACGATACGTTCTCCCTTTTGTGAACTGGTTGATATGCCGGTGCAGCCCAAAGGGGCAAAAGAGGTTTACGCGACGATAGAGTTCGACAAGGTCTATGAAGAGGGGTTGAAAGATCTTGACGGTTTTTCACATCTCTATCTGATCTACTATTTTCATAAGGTGAAAGAACACAAGCTCAGTGTCGTCCCTTTCAATGACAAAACCCATACGCCAAGAGGCGTCTTCTCCACAAGAACACCGATGCACCCCAACAGTCTTGGGCTTTCGGTGGTAGAACTTGTGAAAGTCGAGGGGAATATCGTTACGATCAAAGGGGTGGATGTGCTGGACGGTACACCGCTTCTGGATATCAAACCCTATATCGAGAATTTTGACAAGGTAGAGGGTGAGGTAAGATCAGGATGGATGACATCCTCCCAGGAAGAAATAAGGAAGAAAAAATCAGATGATAGGTTTGTACAGATTTAATGTTTAGACTCGACGACCCCAAAAATAATACCAAGAATGTCCTCCATGCCTTTTTTCTGGCACTCGGAGTGACGATTGCCGAGCCTTCGACCATTTTGCCTCTGATGGTGCACCACTTTAGCGACAGTGCGTTGATCGTAGGTATCTTTGCTTCACTGCTTCGCGGCGGTGCAGTGGTGGTACAGCTCTATGCTGCTTTCCATGCACAGGCCTATGTACGGGTCTTACCCTATCTTAGAAAGGTTTTCTTTTTCCGTTTTCTCAGTTGGTTGATGGTGGGTCTGAGTATCCTTTTCCTTGGGGATGAAAATCCTGCTTTGACGCTCTTTTTTATAGGTCTCGGGCTCTTTTTCTTCTCTTTCAGTGCCGGATTCGGTGCGATCTATTTTAAAGAGCTTCAGGCAAAACTTTTCACCAAAAAGTATCGCGGTAAAACGATGGCAAACCGCCAGATCGCCGGGGCGGTGGCATCGATCATCAGCGGGGGTGTAGCAGGGTATGTGCTCAGCTGGTATGAAGCACCGCTCAACTACGCCTCCCTTTTTATTATCAGCAGTCTTTTTATGGCGGTTGGATTTGTTGCTTTCGGAACGATCAGCGAACCTGTCAAAGAGAATGTCTCTGTCAAAGAGAAGCATTTCAGCTCCTTTGTGGTCAATGCAGGAAAGATACTCAAAAGCGACAAACGGTTGAGAGACCAGATCATCGTTATCCTGTTGGGGTACAGCTATTTTCTGGCTATGCCTTTCGTGATCCTGAATGCCAATGCGACACATGAGCTGACAGGCTGGATGCTCGGAGGTTTCATCACACTACAGATGCTGGGAAGTATCATCGGAAGCATGTTCCTGTGGCGGAGAATACACCATTATGAGAGGATGCTCTCTTTGAGCCTTTTTATGATGCTTTTGGCCTTTGTCATCGCGCTTTTTGCCGAATCTTTGGTGAGTTATATGGTGATCTTTTTCCTCTTCGGTATCGCATTTGACGGATTTAAGATCAGTGATATGAACCTGGTGATCGAGATCGCGCCTGAAGATAAAAGACCTGTCTATGCGGCTCTGCAGGTCAATATCACTTCATTGGGGCTCTTCTTCCCTATTCTGGGAGGGGTGCTTCTGAGCCTGCTGGAGAGTTATACCTTTATCTATCTGATCACGGTTTTCCTTCTGCTTGTGGCGATCTATCTGAGTCTTAGACTCAAAAGCAAAGAGGCATAGAGAAGGCCCTGTTATCAATGGAGGAGAATCTATGAAGATTATATTTGACAACTACAATGATCAAGGTGAACTCCTCAGGTCACTTTGGGGATTCAGTCTCTATCTTGAGGAGTACCGTCTTCTCTTTGATACGGGAAGCAACGGACGGGTACTGCTTGAGAATATGAAAGCACTGGGTATCGATATCAAAGAGATAGAGTATCTTTTTATCTCTCATGCACACTGGGATCATATCGGAGGTATCGACTCTGTACTGGAGCTCAACCCCGATCTGACACTCTTTGTGCCTCAGAGCCTCTCCAAGCATCTCATACGTGATCTTCGTGCACTGGCCAAAGAGGTGGTTGTGATCGGAGAGCAGCCGCAAAAACTCTTTGACGGGCTCTATACCACCGGGCTTTTGGGAGAAGAGGTTCCCGAGCAGTCTCTGATCATCAAGAGTGAAAAATCTGTGGTGATCACCGGTTGCGGACACTTTGGCATTGCCAATATTGTCCGGCATGCCTCGGAGATCATTGAAAAGCCGATTTACCTGGCTGTCGGAGGATTCCATCTGATGTATAGCAGCAAAAAAGAGATCGAGGAGACTATCAGAGAGCTTGAAAAAAACAGTGTCTCTTATGTCTCTCCAACACACTGCAGCGGTGACAGGGCGATCACTATGTTTGCGCACTATTTCGGTACCCATTATATACCGGGAGGCATAGGGGCAACTATCCACCTGGAGGAGATATAGAGCTATCTTTTGGAGAGAAGAGAGGAGTTCTCGGATGAGGAGGAACACCTTTTTATTCTGACTGCTTAAAGCATGTTGAAAAAAGCGTTTTTCCCGCGATATATTCATTTTTTATCGTTTTTTAGATAAAATCACGGAATTTTAGTATTAAGATAAAGGAATGTAATGAGCATTACAGTGAAAAAAGTTGATGATGCAAACACTATCGTATCAGGTAAAATTGACAACGAAGTGATTGAAAAGAATGTTGATAAGCTTGCGAAAGAAGCAGCTAAGCAGGTAAAAGTAGACGGTTTCAGACCGGGTAAAGTACCTGTATCCGTAGTAAAAAGCCTACACGGAGAGAAACTACAGCAAGACGCTGAGGGTGAAGCACTCAAAGAGTTTATGGATGCCGGGCTTAAAGAAGCGGAGATCGCTGCAGCAGATATGATCGGTCAGCCTGGTTTTAAAAAGTATGAAAAAGGTGAGAATGATATCGATGTTGAGATCGAAATTTCACTCAGACCTAAATTTGAAGCGGAAGGTTACCAAGAGGTAATGCCGGAATTCGAGAAGCCGGAAGCTGAAGAGAAAGCGATCGATGAGAAGATCGAAGAGATCCTTACTCAGCAGGCACCATGGGTGAAGATCAAAAGAAAAAGAATGGTAAGAGAAGGTGATATGACACTTATCGATTTTGAAGGTTTCATCGACGGTGAAGCATTCGAAGGCGGTAAAGCAGAGAAGTTCAACCTTAAAATCGGTTCAGGCCAGTTCATCCCTGGATTTGAAGATCAGATCGTTGGTATGAAGTACGAGGAAGAGAGAACAGTCAAAGTCACTTTCCCTGAAGAGTACCAGTCAGCTGACCTAGCTGGAAAAGAAGCAGAATTCAAAGTAACACTTCATGAGATCCAAGAGCAGGTACCTGAAGAGCTTACTGATGAGTTGGCACAAAAAATTCTTGGCGGAGAAGAGGGTGCAACGGTTGAAACACTCAAAGAGAGAATCAAATCACAACTAGAGAGAGAAGATATCTCTAAACTTTACCACTCAGAGCTTAAGCCGAAAATCGTTGAAGCATTGGTTGAGAAGTTTGATTTTGCATTGCCAAACAACATCGTTGAGCAAGAGATCGATGCAAAGATCAACCAAAAAGCACAAGAGATGACTCCGGAAGAACTTAACGAGTACAAAGAGAATCCTGAAAAAGTAGAAGCACTTCGTGATGAGGTAAGAGCTGATGCTGAAGCAAGCGTAAAAGCGACATTCATCGTAGATGAACTTGCGAAAAAAGAGGGTGTAACAGTTGAAGATCAGGAAGTATCTCAAGCACTTTACTATGAAGCGATGATGTCTGGTCAAGATCCACAAGCGATCATCAAGTACTACGAAGAGCACAATCTTCTCCCTGCAGTGAAAATGGGAATGATCGAAGATAAACTCTTTGGTAAACTTCTTGGACTAGATGACTAATCTCTTCTTTTGATTCCACCTCGGTATGAGGTGGAATCCCCTAACTCCATTATGTTTTAAATACTATTAATAGTTTTAGTGTATAGTTAACTAGTTTTTTAGTAATATATTTAACTATATACTTAATAAAGGTGACCAAATGAGTTATATCCCATATGTTGTAGAGCAGACAGGTAGAGGTGAAAGATCGTACGATATCTATTCACGTCTTCTTAAAGACCGTATCATTATGCTAAGCGGAGAGGTGAACGATCAGGTAGCATCTACGATCGTTGCGCAGATGTTGTTTCTTGAAGCGCAGGATCCTGACAAGGATATCTATTTTTATATCAACTCTCCGGGCGGTGTGATCACGGCAGGGATGTCGATGTTTGACACGATGAACTACATCAAACCTGATGTCGTAACGATCTGTATGGGACAGGCTGCCTCTATGGGTGCTTTCCTGCTCTCTTCAGGAACACCGGGTAAACGTTATGCACTTCCGCATGCACGTATCATGATCCACCAGCCGCTGGGCGGGGCACAGGGACAGTCTACAGATATTCAGATCCAGGCAAAAGAGATCCAGAGACTGAAAGATACGCTTAATGAGATATTGGCAAAACAGACAGGTAAAACACTGAAGAAGATAGAAAAAGACACAGATAGAGACTTCTTTATGTCTTCAGAAGAGGCTGTAGAGTACGGTCTTATCGATAAAGTACTGGAAAAAAGTTTTTCATAAGATGGTAAGAGAGATAGTTGTATACCCGGACAAGAGACTGAAGCTTATATCCAAAGAGGTAGAACTGTTCGACGGTGCTTTGCATGATCTACTGGATGATATGTTTGAGACCATGGTGCAGAGTAACGGTGTAGGGCTAGCAGCAATACAAATAGGCGTCGATCAGAGAGTGCTGATCATTAATGAGCCCAATGAAGACGATCTGCAGCTCAAAGAGAATACGCTGGAGATGATCAACCCGGTGATCATAGAAAAGAGCGGCTCTACAAAATACCAGGAAGGGTGTCTTTCCGTTCCCGGATATTATGAGGATGTAGATCGTTATAAAGCTGTCAAAGTAGAGTATAGGGACAGAGACGGCAACACCCATACGATTGAAGATGACGGTTTTTTAGCGATTGCGATGCAGCATGAGATGGACCACCTGGATGGAAAGGTTTTCGTAGAGAAGCTCTCGTTCACAAAACGTAAACGTTTCGAAAAAGAGTGGAAAAAACGCCAAAAAGCTTCTTAACTTAGAGTGAAGGAGTAAAGAGTAGTCTATAACTTCTCTTTTCTCTCCTGCACTATTTTATACCCCCTGTGCGATCATTGCATTCGCAACACGTTTAAAGCCCAGGATATTTGCTCCTGAAGCCAGATCCATATCCAAACAGTAGTCATCACAGGTTTTTTTGATATCTTTGAAGATCTTTGACATGATCCCCCTCAGTTTTTCATCTATCTCTTCGGCACTCATGTAGCTGAGAGAATTATTTTGACTCATCTCAAGAACTGATACTGCAACACCGCCTGCATTGGCGGCTTTTGCCGGAGCAAAGAGAATCTTATGTTTCATAAAGAGATCAATACCGTCGGGCGTAGTAGGCATATTGGCTCCTTCCGCAACGATTTTGACATCATTATCGATCAGCTTCTGTGCGCTCTCCCCGCTTAGCTCATTTTGTGTTGCACAGGGGAAGGCGGCAAAACACGGGACTTCCCATACATAGCTTCCGCTTTGGTAATCCTCCCTTTTGACATACGTGGCTGCCTTACGCTCTTCTGCATAGGCTTCCAGTGAGGAACGTTTTTTCAGTTTTATCTCTTTAAGCAAGGCAAGGTCGATACCGTTAGGGTCGTGTATCGTCCCTTTGGAATCCGAACATGTTACCGGGATGGCACCGACATCATAAAGTTTTTCGATCGCATGGATCGCTACATTGCCGCTGCCGCTGATCGTACAGATCTTCCCTTTGAGTGTCTCCCCCATATCTTCAAGCAGCGTTTCAGTAAAATAGATGAGACCATATCCAGTAGCAGAGGATCTCCCTTTGCTTCCACCGAGGGAAATTGGCTTGGAAGTGATAATACTGTCATAGCTGTTGGTCAGCGTTTTATATTGACCAAAGAGGTATCCCACTTCGCGTTCGCCTACACCGATATCTCCCCCCAGAATATCAATATCCTCTCCGATACTGTTATAGAAGGCTGTCATAAATGCCTGACAGAATTTCATGATCTCCTGATCGCTTTTTCCTTTAGGATCAAAGTCCGCTCCTCCTTTTGCTCCACCGATATGCAGCCCGGTAATTGCATTTTTGAAGATCTGCTCAAACGCAAGAAACTTTAAAATGTCAGGAGTGACAGAGGGATGAAAGCGTACGCCGCCTTTGTAGGGTCCCAGGGCATTGTTGAACTGTACACGGTAACCGTTGTTGACCTGTATATGATTGTTATCATCCAGCCACTCGATCTTAAAGCGGATCTCTCTGTTTGGATAGATGATCCTGTCAATAATATTGTGTTCAAAATACTGGGGGTTCTTTTTCAAAAAAGGTTTGATGGAGGTGAGTACCTCTTCGATCGCCTGAAAGAATGTAGTATCTGACTGGCAGTTACTCTGTCTGGCAAGTTTCATTGCATTTTCAATATATTTCAAGTTTCATCCTTTGTGATCAAGTCTAGAAGTTGATATTATAGTACAAGTTTTGGACGGATGTATAACAATAGATCTGTTTTTTAAAAATATGACAATATGACATCTTTTTCAAACTTTCTGCCATCTTGTGCCACACTAATCCTATGAATGCAAAAGCAGATAGTGGTACTCCACCAAAAGCAGACGCAAAGAAAGATGTGATCGTCAACCGACTGACCTGTGCGACTATAGAGGGGGTGAATGCGCAGGTGATAGAGGTAGAAGCAACCTTTACCAAGGGGCTACCCGGATTTTCAGTGGTTGGCTTGGCATCAAGTGATATCCAGGAGGCAAAAGAACGCTGCAAGTCGGCACTTCTTACAAACGGTTTTACCTTTCCACCGCTGAAAGTGACGGTAAACCTCAGTCCTTCGGATATCTCCAAAAAAGGCACGCATATCGACCTTGCCATTGCACTGTTGATCGCACTGCACAAAACCGATATTGATGAAGAGGGGCTTTATGTATTCGGTGAACTCGGCCTGGACGGCAGGGTGAAAACAAGTTCCATGCTCTTTCCGCTGATCCTTTCGCTCAAAGAACAAGGAGTCATCAAGCGGGCGATCGTACCCAAAGAGGCGATCGGTTATCTTTCGCATATCTCCGGTGTGGAGTTCATCACGGTAGAGACGCTGGATGAAGCGATCAGGATCTTTAATGAAGGCACATTTGAAGCCAATACACAGCGCTTTGACTATCAGAGTGAAAAGTTTATTCTGGACGAGATACCCTACTACTATGAAAAAAAGTATGAGAGTGACTTCAGTGATGTGAAAGGACAGCGTATCGCCAAACGCGCCTCTCTTATCGCTGCAGCGGGGATGCATAATTTCCTTATGGAGGGGAGCCCCGGATGCGGGAAGAGTATGATCGCCAAACGACTCAAAGATATCCTTCCGCCTTTGACAGAAGAGGAGATACTCTCCATTGCCAAGCACCAGTTTCTCGATGGGATGACACCCCATTTTTCTGCTATCAGACCGATCAGGGCCCCACACCATACTGCAACCTCTGCTTCCGTATTCGGCGGAGGTTCGATACAGGCAAAGATCGGTGAGGTGGCCCTGGCGCATAAGGGGATCCTCTTCTTCGACGAACTGCCCCACTTCAGCAAGCAGGTCCTTGAAGCACTGAGGGAGCCCCTGCAGGACAGGAGAGTACATATCGCCAGGGTCAATGCGAAGATCGAGTATGAGGCAGATATCATGTTCGTAGCAGCACAAAACCCCTGTCCGTGCGGCAACCTGCTCTCCAAGAGCAAACCGTGCCGCTGCAGCGAGATGGAGATCAAGCGCTACCAGAACAAACTCTCCGATCCGTTCCTGGACAGGATCGATCTTTTTGTCGTGATGCAGGAGGTGAGCAGCGAGGATAGGAGTGACATCACATCTGCCCAGATGCACCACGCTGTTCTCAACGCATTCAAAAGTCAGAAAGCACGCGGGCAGGAAAGACTCAACGGTAAATTGAGCGAAGAGGAGATAGAAACCTACTGCATCCTGGAGAGTGAAGCGGAAAAGATACTTGAGGGTGCGATACAGAAGTTCGCGCTCTCCCATCGCTCCATCGCTTCGATCAAGAAAGTGGGGCGGACCATCGCTGACCTGAACGGACACGAGAGGATAGAGAGAGCCGATATGCTTGAAGCATTAAGTTACAGAAGGAGGCGATAGATGTCACTGATCCATACGCTACAGAGGTTTGACAAACCCAGAGAGAAACTTCTTGAAAAAGGGCCCCAGTCGCTTAGATCATATGAACTGTTGGCGGTATTGCTTGGAAGCGGGACACAGGGAAAAGATGTGATCAAGCTCTCCAAAGAGATCGAAAAGATCTTTGAGAGTGACTTTGAAGGTCTGAGCCTGGAGAGGCTCACGGCGATCCACGGGCTGGGGGATGCCAAGGCGATGCAGATACTCTCCGCTATCGAGCTGAGCCGCCGCTACCTGATCAAACAGAACATCAAGATCACCTCGGCAGCAGATGTTCACAGGGAGCTAGCTGCCTATGTGAATAAAAAGCAGGAGCACTTTATCGTCATGACCCTTGACGGGGCCAATCACATTATAGAAAAGCGCGTGGTCTTCGTCGGAACGCTCAACCAGTCACTCGTTCATCCCAGAGAGGTTTTCGCCGACGCGATATGCGACCGTGCCGCTTCCATCATCATCGCCCACAACCACCCGAGCGGGCAGCTCATTCCGAGCGATGCGGACAAAAGGATCACCCGGCGTCTCAAAGAGGTGGCAGATATGGTCGGGATCGAACTGCTGGACCATCTGATCCTCTCAAGGGAGGGGTATTACAGTTTTGATGAAGAGGGGATGTTGTGAGTTTGATCCGTCCGCTCATGGCGAAAGGATCATGAGGGAAGAAGAGGTATTAAAATACCGAACAGACCGCTTTGGTCACGATAAATCCACCGATTACCAGCCATACGAACATCGCTGATGCTGTATAGATCGGTGCGAGTCCCAGTCCTTTAAACTTCGCAAAACGTGTTCCCATACCTAGTGCAGTCATTGCCATCGTAAGTAGGAAAGTGTCGATCTCGTTGATCACGCTTACGATATCTGTAGGGACAAGGTGAAGTGAGTTGAACCCAGCCACACCGATGAAGTAGACGGCGAACCAAGGGATCACAAGTTTCACTTTTTCGCTTGCGCCACCCTCTTTTTTTGCACTATAGCTGAGATAGATACCAAGGATGATCAGCATCGGAGCGATCATGATAACCCTTGTCATCTTCACGATCACGGCCGCATCTGCCATCTCTTTCGGTGAACCGGGTACAGAGGCTGGTACAGCCACAACCTGAGCCACTTCATGGATCGTACCACCGACATAGATACCGAACTCCTTAGCCGTCATATGAAGGAATCCCGCAGCAGGTTCTATGATCGCCGTGTAGAGTACCGGATAGAGGAACATCGAGATCGTACCGAAAAGTACAACCATAGAGACGGCGATCGCCGCTTTGTACTCTTCAGACTTCAGTACAGGCTCTGTCGCCAGTACTGCAGCCGCACCACATACCGATGCACCTGAAGCGGTAAGCATAGAGGTGTCCTTCTCCATACCGAAGATCTTGTGCCCCAGCCATGTACCGAGGATAAAGGTAGAAGCGAGCATGATCAGTGAAACAAGGAATCCGGCCATACCTACATCAATGATCTCCTGGAAAGTCAATCTGAACCCGTAGAAGACGATCGCAAAACGAAGGATCTTTTTCGCCGAGAATGTGATCCCTCCCTGCCATGCTTCCGGCGTTTTGTTATGCAGGGTGTTTGCATAGAAGATACCGATAACGATACCGATAACAAGAGGAGAGATACCCAGTGCTTTTACAGCAGGGAAATCTGAGATAAATGTTGCCGCTGCAGCAAAGATCGCTACAAAGAGGATACCGCTGATAGTGTCTTTTCGTTTTTCAGGTGAAAAAGGCATATTCTTCCTTCATAATTTTTTATTATTATTGGAATTATACTGATTTTTAGGTATACTTTCAAAATCAATTAAATTGAACGTAATTTTAAATATTATCAATTATAAATATTATAAGGGAATTTAATCATGAAATTAACACTGAGACAGATGGAGATCTTTATCAATGTAGTTGCTTCAGGTCACCTTACCAATGTGGCAAAAGAGATGAATCTCAGCCAGTCGGCAATCTCCATGTCCATCAAGGAGCTGGAGAATATTCTCGGGCGTCCCGTGTTTGACCGTATCAATAAAAAATTGGTGCTCAATGAAGTGGGAAGAGCCTTCTATAAAGAGATAGAACCTATCTATAGAAAGCTTTCCGATATCGAATTTGAATTCAAGAACTCGGAAAACAAGGGAGTGATCCGTGTGGGCGCGAGTACCACGATCGTGGATTACCTGATGCCATCTATTATCTGCAGCTATATGAGTGCCTATCCTGATGTGAAGATCACACTGAAAGAGGGAAATACCAAAGAGATCGCACAGATGATCGAGGATGGAACGATCGATATCGGTTTTGTGGAAGGGTTTGTCTCCGGATCGGATATCGTGAAAGAGAAGATCGGTGTGGATGAACTTATCGTGGTCACTGCAGACAAAGAGCTTGCCCAAAAACCTGTATTTATCGATGAGATTGCCAAAAACCGTTGGGTACTCAGAGAACCGGGATCGGGGACTAGAGAGGTTTTCCTTGACTATATCAAAGAGAAGGTTGACAGTCTTAATATCTTTTTGGAGCTTGGACATACCGAATCGATCAAGAGTATTCTAAATAACCGCTCCTGCCTGACCTGTCTTTCCAAAATTTCGGTAGAGAATGAACTCAAAAGCGGAAAGCTTTTCGAGGTACCTGTGAAAAACTTCGACTGTAAAAGAGACTTTCTGATGATCCACCATAAAGATAAGTATCAAAGCTCTCTTTTTGAGAAGTTTGTCTTCTTCTCCCGTAAACTGATGGTACAGATGATCGAAGAGCAGAGATGTGCCATTGACCTGGCAAAAGAACTAGCGAAGTCGTCTTAAGGCCTCTTGGTACTCTTCGGGACGGTTGAGGTTCAAAAAGGGCGCTTTGGTCTGAAACCGTACCCTTTTTGTCTGCATATTTTCAAGCAGCATCGTAAGACGATGCTCTTCTTTCTCCAGCATCCTCTTTGCTTCAGGCAGGATAGAGCATTTGTAGATCCCGCACAAAGGTTCTGCTCCATGGGGGCTCTCTGCTACGACAATATCATACCCTTTGCGCTCTTCTTTCATCAGTCTCTCGATCACACTCTTATCGACAAACGGTGCATCTACACTGAGGATAAAGACCTCAGATGCATCCAGGTTTTCAAAGACCGAGATCAGTGCGGCAAGAGGTGAATGCACATCATAGTTGTCCGGGATGATTTCACACTGGAAGTCAAACTTGTCGGATTTGGCCGAGAGGTAGACCTTTTCAAACAATTGATTCAGGCGACGGTATTGATACTCGCTGAGCGAATCGTATCCTGCAAATGCAAGCTGTGACTTATCCTCCCCCATACGTGAACTTTTTCCTCCGGCAAAGATAACTGCAGGCATCTTATACATCGGTTTCTATCCTCTCTCTGCGTTTTTGATGGATATAAAGCGCCCCTGCACCCAAAAGTGTGATGATCGCCTCATACAAAAAGAGGTTCTCCCCGTAGAGTTTACCCGAGAGTAGTGCCCCTACTGAGCCGCCAAGACCGAAAGCGATCCCCAGGAAAAACTGCTGGGCAAGCTTCTTTTGCGTATAGAGTGAGTAGACATAGGTGATCGCAGCCGTATGGTAGAGTGCAAAGCTCACTGCATGCAGTGACTGTGATGCAAATGTCAGGGGCAGTGAATCAGGAAAGGCCCAGAGGATCATCCATCTAAATGCCCCTGTGAGCATGGCAAACTGTAAAATACGCAGCAGGTTGCGCTGAAGCAGCGGACCTTGATAGTAGAGCATAAGGATCTCGCAAAGCACGCCAAAGCTCCACATCCAGCTGACCACTTCAAGGGAGACGCCGTGGGCGGTCTCGTAGATGGTAAAGAAGTTGTAAAATCCGCCGAATCCTACCTGCATCAAGAAAGCAGAAACCCAGAATGCCCAGTACGTGGAGAGGGAAAAACTTTTGTCAGATTCGCTTGAGGTGTGTGGTACCTGGTCGTAACGTACCAGCATAGCACCGAAAAGCAGGGTGATAAAGCTCACTGAACTCAGGTAGTAAAATGCCTCCAGGGGTGTATCAAGTACGCGGCCAAGCCAGAGTGCGATACCGGTAAAGCCCATTGATCCCCAAAGACGTACTTTCCCGTAGTCACCTTTTTGCAATGAGGAGAGTGCTATGGTCTCAACATAAGGCAAAGAGACACCGACCGCTGCGCCATAGAAGAGATTGGCAAGCAGATAGAGCCAAAAAGAGTGCGAGGTGGTGATAAAAATCAGTGTAGCCATCAGTGCGAAAAAGAGCGAGAGGATATAGACCTTCGGTGTCAAGTTCAAGAAGTGACGAAAAGCAAAAGGCAGCAGGAAGCGCATAAAAGGCGCAGCCATATAGATGATACCCACTTTAAATTCTGTATATCCAAGGTCGGTTAGTACCTTAGGCATGAAGATGACATAGACACCCACCCCTGCAAAATAGAAGAAGTAGTAGGCACTCATCAGCAGTGCAAAGAGGCTTCTGAGAGGATAGGTATGTGTCATATCTTTTTGATTACGGCAGTGTTGCTGAGCAGGTCATGCAGGGTTTTACGGTCTTTTCTGAAGAACATCATCACCCATCCGATGATCGAGAAAAAGGAGAGCAGGGCACAGAGGTTTCGAAACAAAATGATGAAAAACGAAGGTTTCTCACCGCTGCTCTCATCGATAAGCATCAGATCATAGGCACGATACCCGGGAGTTTGGGCCGTTTTCGCCAAAAAGAGTGTCTGTACGATCACCAGGGGTATAAGAATATAGATCCATCCCAGCATCTTGTGTTCTCCGAATGCTTCCCTTCCTCCCATGATCAGATAGAAGACAATATACATGATCGGCATCATGAGCATAAAACTATCGGTGATAAATGCTTTGACCTTATCCCCCAGCGAAGCATAGGGATAGGCAAAAGAGGGGTTTGCTTCAGAGTGCGGCGTCTCCTCGGAGACTTTTTTCTGTTTGATATCCCTGAACCGCTTTTTCTGTTTACTGCCCATTAGAAGTCCCATACCAAAGCAGCATAAGGCCCTTTGAAATCTACATCGATGGCCAGATCGGCACCCAGGTCATTATCTTCCAGGTGTATTAGACGGTATCCCCCTTCGATCCCCAGACCCATATCGAAGGTATAGCGCAGTGTAAAGAGTGCATCATACATGGTAGAACCTGAGTAGCTGATTGCATTGAGTTCAGCCTGAACCATAAGGTCAGTGCTCGGCAGATCAAAACGTGTCTTAAGATAGACCATCGGGATCCACTCATCATACTCTGCTCTCTCCGGATCATACTCATAGGACTGGTTCATCATGGTAGTAGTGGTCTCAACATAGATATCGCCGTAGATATGTCGCATAGTCAGACCGGTATCGAGGCTGACCCAGTTGTCGAGCAGTTCGTAGTAGAGAGTGACATCGAAAGCCTGCATATCCATGGTGTTATAGATATCCCCCGTAAAGCCGCTGATACCTCCCCAGCTAAAGTCGCTGACCTTTCCGGAACCTTCATGAGAAAAATCATTGTACTCCAGTTTGATATTGGGAAGATAGGGGAGAGGATGTTCAAAATAGGCTTTGAAGAAGAGATCCTTGGACTCTCCCCAGTGAAGGGCGTCTTCGACAGAAGTTTTGGCCTCTGTATCGTAGAAATCATAAGTTGCATACCCCTTTGGCGTATGACTGTATACTCCCAAAGAGAGTTCTCCTCCGATAGTGTCCGCATTGACAGGAATAGAGACAAGCAGGGGTAAAAAAACCGTTTTGACAAGTGATCGAATCATTATTATGCTCCTCCCAGGCTCATACTGAAGATAGGTAAGAGCATCGCAGCTACGATGACCCCGACAATCAGCCCGATAAAGAGCATCATTGCCGGTTCAAGCAGGCTTAAGAGCAGTTTGAGCCTGTCTTCGTTCTCTTCAGTATAGAGTTTTGAGATATTATTTAAGATATGTGCCACTTCACTGGACTCTTCTCCCAGAGCCAGTGACTGCATAAAGTTGCGTTTGGGTCTGAACCCTCTGGTCATCTGCAGGGCATTAGAGAGCTTATTCCCCTCCATGACCTTTCCGGATGCTGTCTCAAAGAGTTCTTTGAGGACGACATTTCCGAATGTTGCAGTCGAAAGTTTTACTGCATGTGCATAGGAGACCCCGGAATCCAACATCAGTGAGAGGATATAGGAGAAACGTCCAAGCTCATGGTTTTGTATCAGTGTGCCTATCACAGGAACCTTCAGCCACATTCTATCTACCAGACGGTGGAAGAGATGGAGGTATCTATAGGCAACCTTATAACCGATCACCAGCACAAGAAAGCTGACCAGAATGGCAATATAGTGTTGTGTCAAAAAGTTGCTGATACCGAGTACAAACTGTGTGATAGGGGGGAGTTCCTGATTGTTATCCTCAAAGATACCGACGATCTTTGGTACGACAAAAGAGATGAGGAAGCCGGTCATTCCTATCGCTACGATAAAGATAAAAAGCGGGTAGACCATGGCATTCCCCACCTGTTTTTTGATCTTGTTCTGTGCGGAAAAGAAGTTTCCCATATTGACAAGTACTTCCACCATTTTCCCGCTCTGTCCTGCAACATTGAGACTCTGGAGGAAAAACTCAGGGAGGCTATAGACCTTTTGGGCCTGCAGTGCATTGTAAAGTGATTTTCCCTCATCGATCATTGTTTTGAGCGAATTGAGAAAGGAGACATACCTTTTCTCCCCTTCATGCTGGTTCTCCAGGAGCTTGATCGCAGTCAATACCGTCATTCCTGAATTGAGGTAGGAGGAGAGCTCTTTGGCAAAGGTACTGAGAAGTTCACCGGGCATCACTCTTTTGGAGAAAGACTCTATAGAGAGCTGTGTCGTAGGCGCCAGAGTCTCATAGTAGATATGCTGTGAACGGAGCTTCTGTGCTGCTTCGTCATGTGATGCGGCAGTGACTGTACCTTTGACTTTTTTACCGGTATTATCAAATCCTTTATACTTAAAAAGCATTTGTTTGAGCATCCTTGGAGTAGTGAGTTCTTGTTAGCATTATAGCTTGTTTATCTAAGAGGAATAAGCGTTTTTTTGCAGCCATTTTCAAAGATACAATCTTTTTAAAATGAATTCAGTTTAAATTGAAAATAGCTGGAAGAGTATTGATCTCTAAGGATCACCTTGCTAACTTCGGCATTGAGTGTACTCCCCTCGGGAGAAGGGAGAGTGAGCGGTTCGGGTACGATGATCTCCCTGGTGATTTTTTTGAGGATCGTTTTGCTCTCATCATCTAGGTTCTTAAAGTGCGGCTGAATGATCTCGTAGGCACTCTTCTCCTTTTTATGATACTTTGAACTGTCATCCAGCAGGTAAAAAGAGTCAAGAAAGGCAGCTTTGTTCCGTTGGGAGAGATAGACGGCATTCTCTTCGCTTCTTGAAGAGATCTCCATAAGAGAGAGTACGACAAATGCGATGATCATCACTGAGACGATCACCTCTATCAGGGTAAATCCGGCGCGCTGCCCTTTGAGAGTTACCATAGCCATTAGTAAAAATCCCCCCTTCCTGATACCAGTTTGGTATCTTTCAGCCAGAGCTCTTTGGCTGCATCAAGAGAATCGACCTTTTGCGGTTTTCCAAAATAGGAAGGGAGATAGAAGATGCCCTCAGGTGTGTCGAGCACCGCTTTCGTACTGCTGCCGTTGGGATAGAAGTTTAGTTTGAGGCAGACTTTTTTATCGTTATATCTGCCATATTCAGCAAGGGAGAGATCATTATAGGCATCGAGCAGGTAGACTTCCGTGTTTTGAAGGTTTGAACCGTTTTCATACTCTTCATAGTCGTTATCCATGCCTTGTCTGAGATAACAGCTTTTACATTTGTCGATACATAACAGTGTGGTCTCTCCGTTCAGCATACCGGCATCGGAGAGTGAAGATTTGAGCGTAAGCGGGCTCAAGGGCTTTGGTTTCGCCTCCTCTTTGCTGAAGTAGCTGAAAACCAAAGTGTAGATGGTTACGATCAGAAAGATGACGATCATCAGCTCAATAAGCGTAAATCCTTTCCGGAACGTTTGCATAGTATGCTTTTACTACTTCTGGCACTCTTTGGTAAAGAAGATATCACTTGCGTACTCTTCCCCACCCTCTTTCCTGTCTGTTCCATAGCTGATAAGTTCTACTTTTCCGCCTTCATTGATATAGATAAAAGGTGTCTGCCATGCATCTTTAGGAAGGCGTTCCATATAAGGTTTCGGACGATAGTTCGGATACTTGTCCGCATCAGGGTTTGAAAGAAGCGCTTCGATACCCTCTTCTGTTTCAGGAAAGCTACCGTTGTCCAGTCTGAACATCTTTAAGGCTTTTTCGACTTCTGCCATCTGTATACATACCTGATCTCTTTTCGCTTTATCCGCCGAATCCATCAGTGAAGGTGCGACCATACTTACCAGCAGTCCCAAAATAGCGATGACTATCAGCAGCTCGATCAGTGAAAATGCCTTTCTGAGATTTGGTTGTTTATTCATAATGATTAAGTCCTTGTATTATTTCTTTTGTTATAATAACTAAAATTGTGAACAAATTCTACTTCAACAGAGCTTTTATATGGATAAACCTTGGTTTTACCGACAGCGAAAAGGTATAGCCCTTTTAATTACCTTGATCACGATCGCTGTTATGATGGTGCTGGTAGGTACACTGATCAGTGCACTGGGCAGCGTACAAAAAGACTCAAGAAATACCGCATCCCTGCTTCAGGCAAATGTCTACTATACAAATATCGTCAATATTTTTAAAAAAATCAAGGATAAAGAGCTGCTTTTCTCTACGCTCTATCTGGCACCTATCCCTTTTGCAACGGAAGAGGAGAATCTTCTGATGACGGTGGGATGCCGTCCTCTTGCCAATGGTATCAATATCAATTGGCTGGGGTTGGAAAATGATACCAAAATGTATCCAAACTATGCTATAACCCAAAAACTTTTTGATGCAGTCAGCGCTACATACAATCTTTCAGATCCGGTAATGCTGGAAGAGATGCTGCTTGAAGCGATAGGAAACGACAGCGGGTTTCAGCAGAAGTTTCATAGCAGACTTCTGCAAAAAAGAGGTATAATAAATTATCAGCAATTTGCACATATCCTGGAGAGATACCGACTAGAAGCGGATGATCCTGTGGTGACCGCTATACCCTGGGAGAAACTCTTCTCCTTCACCACTGAAACGAACGTGACGGACGGGGACTATATGTCTGCAGAAGCCGTGTCGGTACTTTTTGATATGGAACTCTCTGTGGTAGAGGAAGAGTGGATAGCCGGTAGCGATGCATTAAAGACATTTACACAGAGCTATGGCCTGGAGTATGATAAGAAGATCTTTTCACAGAAGTTTGTAGAAGAGGCGGAGTGTGAGGTTACATATAGGTATGCGGATGAACCATACAGATTTACATTCGTATACAGTCAAGGAGAGGTAAAGCATTTTGAATTTTTTGGAAGACAATAAAAAGCTTGTATTGATCCATCGATCAATGCCGGCAGTGGAGACAGAACGGGCTATCAATGTAATGCTCACTCCGCAGTTTTACACACTAAAAAAAGAGACCCTTCCTGTAAAATTTGCCTATCAGGCAAAAAATATCGCAGCTTCTATGTTTGAAGGTATGCTCGAAGAGGGGAAGAACTATGAGTACTTTGTTTTCAGAGAGGGGGAAACGTGGGTATTTATCGCCTACTGTCTGGAAGAGATCACCGCATTTTTTAGAGACAAAGGTCTCGCTCCCGAATCTATCTCAAAACTTTTTTTTGCCCAGCAGGCTCTCTCTGACTTTACACAGCCCTACCTTTTAAGTGACAAAGAGGTGTTGACCGTACTGGATGATACGGTTGTGGTGATACCAAGATCTGTAGTAGGGGATGAAACAGTTAAGACTACGCTGGATATTCCAAACCCTTCGAAAGGCATTGCACTGCAGAGCAGCTATGCCTCACTTTTGAGCTTTAGGCAGTCATTGGGTTTTGCAGCCATATTCATACTTTTTGCCCTGCTCTTCATTGTAGAAGGGGCACGGTATGGGGGAGATGGCAAAGAGAGTAAAGCGGAGCTTGAAAGTTTGATCGCAGCGAACCCTTCTCTGTCAAGCCAGTATACAAGGAAAAGCATCGCAACAAAGTACCGAAAGATCGATCAGGTAGAACGAAAAAAAAGAGAAGCGGTGAAAGTACTTGTAGATATGATCTATAAAGGGGTAGAGTTAAAGAACCTCCATATAGATGACAAAGGTTTTTATGCAGACTATACAGTCAAAGAGGCCAGAACGGTCAAACGCATGGAGAGTGATGCTAAAAAAGCGAACTTCACCGTACAGAAAGCCGCCGATGGTATGAAAGTAGAGGGAAAACTATGAATTTCAGGCGATATCAAAATGAACTGATCGCAGGTGTCTCCTTTTTACTCATGCTTGGTGCGTTTCTTTTCAAGCAGGGAGAGATCAGCGGACAGGAAGAGCGGGCGAGAGTGCTGCAGGATTCTGTCTCAGAACTGAAAGAGGTGATCTCACTCAAAGAGATCTGGGGCGCCAAAGAGCTCGGCAAAAAAGTGAAAACACTGCAGAGCGTTGTCCCCTCCCAAAAAGTGAAGTGGCAGCAAAAAAGCAAAAAAGTAATCGCAAGCTATCAAGGTCTCAGCGTCAATGAGCTCAATAGTCTCATGAAAAAACTACTCAATCTGGGAGTTGAGATAGAGCTTTTTGATGTGAGAAAAGTGAGTACATACTATAATGTGGAGCTAAGATGCAAATGGTAAAAAAGATACTCACTCTCATTGTCGTTCTATGGCTTGCCCTGATCGTCATGATGCCAAAGCAGGAGATCTACTATCTTCTTGAACAGGAGTTGGCGAAACAGGATATCAAAATCAGCTCTGAGAAGATCCGTGAGGGGTGGTTCACTTTTACTCTCAAAGAGCCTTCTATCTATGTCAAAGGTATCAAGGTCGCAACCGTAGAAGAGTTGGAGGTTTTCACACTGCTCTTTTATACCAGGGGGTCACTGAAAGGTCTCCTGCTTGATCGTTCACTTGAAAGATTTGCTCCAAGAGAGGTCGATCAAGCGGTAGTCACACACAGTGTGGTAAACCCTCTCAATATGATGATCACTGCAAGTGGTATATTTGGAGAGGCTGATGGAAGCGTGAATCTTATGGAGAGACAGCTCAGGATGAGGTTTTCCCAGAGTAATAAGCTTGGGATGCTGCGCTCAAAGCTGAAAAAAGATGGAGAAGGTTGGTTATATGAAACATCTTTTTAAGTCCGAGAGAGTGAAACAGGCCATGGTTATTTTGGCTCTCCTGCTTTTTGTAAAGTTGGTATGGGTGGTGGTCTCACTCCTCTGGCTGCCTACCGAAGGAGTAGAGTATAGAGAAGATAAGGGAGTAAAAAACCTCTACTATAGAGTCAGGCTTGCTGTAGACAAGCAGCCTGCAAAAGTTGTGAAGAAGGTGATACCGAAAGCAAGCATCAAGGATATCGATCTTCTTGGGATTTACAGCGCTTCGGACATTACGGTCGTAACGGTCAAATACAAAAGAAAAACAAAAGTACTCTCCAGAGGCGAGACGGTGAACGGTTTTGTGCTGGAAGGGGCGGGAAGTGATTTTGCAACGTTTAGCAAAGATGAGAAGCTCTATACGGTGACACTGTTTCAGCCCAAGAAGGGAAGCGGGGGTGTAGGCAGTATTACGACGGTAAAGGGTTCTGACGAAGAGAGCTCAAAAAAGGCCGAGGATAAAGAGCAAGAGGTTTCCGGAGAGATCGTAGATGCCGGAGACCGAAAACTTGTCGACAAGTCCCTGATCACGCATTATGCGACGAATATGGGCGATATCTTTAAGGATATCGGGATCAAGGATATCAAAGAGGGCGACAGTGTTAAAGGCTTTCAGGTAAGCTTTGTCCGCAGAGGAAGCCACTTTTCCAAACTGGGTTTACAAAGAGGGGATATCATAAAGTCTGTCAACGGACAGGAGATCAACAGCTACAATGCTGCCTTTGGTATCTATAAAGAGATTCAAAATATAGAAAATCTGACACTGGTCATCGTCAGAGACAATCAAGAGATGGAGTTAGAGTATGAAGTTAACTAAGATTATTTTAGGGGTTCTGTTGATCCTTTCCGTAGGATTGCAGGGATTGCATGCAGATGAGGAGACCGTTGAGGTCAATTTCCGTGACCTGAGTGTCAAAGATTTTGTTGAGATGGTTTCCAAAATCATGCAGAAGAATATTCTTATCGAGGAACAGTTGAAAGGGAAGGTAAACTTTGTCTCTACCAAGCCGATCAAAAAGAGCTCTCTCTTTACCCTGACCAATGTGATTCTCAGCAGTAAAGGGTTGACACTGATAGACCAGGGTGAGTTTTACCGGGTAGTCAAAAGTAATAATGCTGCCGCTGAAGGAGTGCCGGTGAGTGGAAGTATCAAGGGGGAGACACTCAGAACCGTCATGTTCCCGTTGAAAAATACCAATGCCGCGGTCGTACGTGCCAAGATCAAACCGCTCTTAACCAAAAATGACAAAGTGATCTCCTTTAAGGAGAACAATGTATTGGCAGTGACGGCACAACCAAGAACACTGGCTTCCATCTCCAAAGTGATCAATGCGGTGGAGGAGAGAGGGGAGAAAACCTCTGTTGTGGTAAGGTTGAAAAACTCCAGTGTGAAAGATATCTTCTCCAATGCCAGCAACATGGCAAAAAAACTCTTCCCTCAGACTATCGAGAGCGAAAAGGTAGATATCTTTGAAGACGGTGCAACAAACTCTATCATCATCATAGGAGAGCCGTCAAATGCAAGACGTATGGTCAAGTATATCAGACAACTCGATATCCAGGGAGAGAGTGTCACCCAAAAGATGTATGTTATCAGACTCCAAAACTCCAATGTCGAGGAGATGGAAAAGATCATGAGCCAGCTTATCTCACAAATGAACAATATGACCCCGGACAAACCTGTAAAAAAAGGGGAGAAACCTCAAAAGGCAATGGTGGTTTCCGATATAGAGAGAAATGCCCTGATCATCCTTGCAACCTCCGAACAGATGAAAAATATCAGGGAAACGGTCAATAAGATCGATATCCCGAAAGTACAGGTCTATGTCAAGGCACGTATTGTCGAGGTCAACAAAAACCTCGCAGCACAGATCGGGATGCGTTACGGGTTTGAAGGCGGTGCGATCACTTCACAGGGACTCTTCTCTGCCGCTTCCAATATGGGAGCCTCGTCACTGCTTGTCTCTCCGACACTCCTCGGTTTCCTCAATACGCAGCAAACTTCTTATGTCGGAGATACTGTTGTAACTACGGATAATAGGGCTTTTGAGTTCGATAGCAATATCTCAAAAGTCTTTGCACTGGGGGCACAGCTGGACCTGCTTGAACAGAACGGCGCGGCACATATCCTCAGTGAGCCCTCCATCCTCTGTACCAACAACAAAGAGGCAGAGATCTATGTCGGGCAGACACAGTCTATCCTGACCCAGGCACAGCAGTCGACACAGGGACAGGGAAATATCATCAACAACTACTCCAGAGAGGATATCGGGATCACCCTGAAGGTGAAACCAAGACTCTCAAGCAACAACCAGGTGACGCTCGAGGTGGTGACCGAGATAGAGGATGTACTGCCGGGATCATCTGCTTCGACGGACAGACCGACAACGACCAAGAGAAAAGTGACGACCAATGCTATCGTGAACAACGGTGAGACGATCATCCTGGGAGGGTTGATCAAACGCTCCACGGGAGAGGGTAAATCACAGATACCGTTACTGGGCGATATCCCTATTATAGGGGAGTACCTCTTCAGCAGTAACTCCGATGTCGAGAGTGAAGAGAATGTCGTGATCTACCTGACACCGTATATTGTAAGAAAAAGCGGGGATCTACAGAAACTCAGAGCGGTACTTGCCGAGCTTGAGGAGGTACAGCAAAGATACAATACCCTGGTCCATGATGGGCTTGAAAATGGTGCACTGACATCTCCTGAAAGCAAGGGAGGAAACCCCGCCAGCCAAAGGATCAAACACAAGCCTAAAAGCAACTTAGCTATCTTGGACGAGGAGTAGATGATGCACTTTTCACGTCTGCAGGATGTAGACCTTGAAGCGTTATGGGAAGAGGAGATCAACCATAAGCTGGCGATCAAGCACTCTCTGCTTTTCAGTACAGTTGAAGAGGAAAAGGTGTGTATCGTAGAGGAGAAGAGACTCGCAGATGCACTCAACCATCTCTCAAAACTTGATCTGGATTATCCGATCTATCTTGTGGATGCAGAGAGTTTTGAACGGCTGAAAAATAAATTTTTGGAGATCCAGACCGGTAGCGATTTTGAAGAGATGTCAACTACCTCTGAAGAGCTGATTGAGGTTGAAGCGGATCTTTTGGAGTTTATCAGAAACTCTCAGGACCTTCTATCCAGTGAAGAGTCAGCACCGATCATCAAACTGGTCAATTCACTCTTTTTCCAGGCGATTCAAAAGGGTTCGAGTGATATCCACATCGAGAGCGGCGAACGCAAAGGGGAGGTGCGTCTGCGTATCGACGGGGCGCTGAAGAAACATATCGATCTGGAGAAAAATATCGTAGGACTTGTGATCAACCGTATCAAGGTCATCTCAAGTCTGGATATCTCAGAGAAGCGTGTACCTCAGGACGGGCGTACACAGATTATGATCTCCGGAAAAACGATCGATGTCAGGGTCTCTATCCTGCCGACCTATTATGGTGAGAGGGTGGTGATGAGGATCCTCTCCCAAAGTGAGCACATCCCGACACTTGAATCACTGGGTTTCCAGCCTGATATCACAAAAGATCTCAATAAACTGTTGAACCATGCACACGGCATGATACTAGTGACAGGACCGACAGGCTCGGGTAAGTCTACCACACTGCACGCCTGTCTGCAGCATATCGCCACACCGGATAAAAATATCATTACGGTAGAAGACCCGGTAGAGTACAATGCGGAGAATATCTCCCAAATCCAGGTCAACAGCAAAGTGGGGCTTACGTTTGCTGCAGGACTTCGTTCTATTTTGAGACAGGATCCCGATATTATCATGGTGGGTGAGATCCGTGACTCGGAGACTGCAGAGATCGCACTGCGCTCTGCACTTACAGGACACCTGCTCCTCTCTACCCTGCATACCAATGATGCAACGTCGGCACTGAGCCGTCTGATCGATATGGATATTGAAAGCTTCCTTATCTCGTCTACTCTGCTTGGTGTCCTGGCACAGAGGCTTACAAGAAAACTCTGTCCCGAGTGTAGAGAGGCCAAACCGCTGGCAAGACATATCACCGAGGAACTTGCCATCGATCCCGAAAAGCTCTATTTTCATGCCGTAGGCTGCAAAGCATGTGACTTTACCGGCTATAAGGGGAGACAGGTGATCGGTGAACTCTTTATCATCGACGACCATGTGAAGGAGATGATGAAGGAGGGGGCGAATGATCATGAGATCCGTGAGGCGATGAAAAAAAGAGGGATGAAAACCATTGCCGATAAACTCAAAGATCTGCTTGTCGCCGGTGAAACAAGTTATGAGGAAGCCCTGCGTGTCGGGCTGATGGATGGATAATCACCGTGCAGCAACGTAAGGCCTTTACTCTGCTGGAGGTACTGATCTCTATCGCACTGTTGACACTTGTGATGCTTGCTCTGAATCGGAGTGTAGCGATGTTGCGTGACTCCAATACACACCTGTTTGATTACCTTCGAACAGCAAAGACCGAGACAAAAGTACTCAATACACTCTATAGGGATATCATCGGATCAGACGGTAACCTGACGATCTCCAAAGATGAGTTCTCAAGGCTCTGTATCGAAGAGACAAGCAATTCATTGTATGAACTGCCTACCGCAAAAGTATGCTGGGTAGTGCTAAAGCAGGATAACACCCTGATCCGTATAGAGGGGAATAACTACCATCTTCCTGTTGGGTATGAAGAACAGGTAGAGGTAGATCTGCTGGTAAAAAACCTTGAACTCTTTGATACCTACCAGGAAAAAGACAAAGTATTGGTGTTGATGAAAGAGCGCGGCAAAGAGGCAATGGGCTTTATGATACAGGGGGTTGCAAAGTCAGAACCCAAAAAAAAGAAAAACGCTAAAACCAGCTCTGGAAACCCGTAGACTCCAGGTACAAACCGTCAGTCCGGTTACGCGATCATAATTTTGTTACAATACTTACTGCAACTAGAGAGGAGTAAGTTATGTCAAAGAGCTATGAGAAACTAGGTCTTTTTTATCTGGGTAAAGATGTTGATAAAGAGACAATGCAGGCGACACAAGCCCTTACCTTGTTAAAAAATAAAAACTTTACGACACATGCAGCGATCATCGGGATGACAGGATCGGGAAAAACCGGTTTGGGGATCGGTATTATTGAAGAGGCAGCCTTGGATAATATCCCTTCGATCATCATCGATCCAAAGGGAGATATGGGAAATCTCTGTTTCACTGATCCGGAATTTTCTGCAACTGCCTTTGAACCCTGGGTAGAAGAGGAGGCAGAGAGCAAAAATGAAGATATCACTTCTTATGCCCGTGACAGTGCAGTGCTCTGGAAAGAGGGGATTCAAAATTGGGATCAGGAAAGCGATCGTATAGAAAAATTTCATGCTGTCGAGAAGACGATCTATACGCCGGGGAGTTCTGCCGGTGTTGCGATCAATGTACTGAACTCCCTTGAAAGACCCTCTTCGGAAGTGATGGCGCAGGGAGATACACTGGCTGCCTATCTTAAAAGCACCGTGACGGGTCTTCTTTCGTTTGTAGGGATTGATGCTGACCCTTTGGAGTCCAAAGAGTATATCCTTGTGGCACAAATCCTTTCAAAATCCTGGATCAACCAGGAAGCATTAACTATCCAGGAGTTGATCGGTAAGATTATTGCCCCTTCATTTGATCATATAGGGGTTCTTCAGCTTGAGGATTTCTATCCTCAGGAAGAACGATTTACTTTGGCAACAAAGTTCAATGCCCTGCTTGCGTCCCCAGGTTTTTCACAATGGCTCAGGGGAGAAGAATTCGATATACAAAAGCTGCTGTATGATGAAAACGGAAAGGCTAAAATAGCCATCTTCTCTATCTCTCACCTTAATGATAATGAACGGATGTTTTTTGTCACCCTGCTTTTGAACAGATATATCGCATGGATGCGACATCAAAGTGGTACATCAGCCCTTAAAACGATACTCTATATGGATGAGATATTCGGGTTTTTCCCGCCGACGAAGAACCCGCCGAGCAAAGAGCCGATGCTGCTGCTTCTGAAACAGGCACGTGCCTTTGGTGTAGGAGTGGTACTCAGCGCACAAAATCCTGTAGATATAGACTATAAAGGTCTCTCCAATATCGGTACATGGTTTATAGGACGTCTGCAGACTACCCAGGATATCGATAGAGTGATAGAAGGACTTGGAGGAAAGATAGGCTCAACTTTCTCAAAAAATGAGATCAGAAATATCCTGTCACATCTTGCAAAACGGACTTTTTTTCTCAAGAGTGCACATCTGGATAAAATTCGGCTCTTTACGACAAGATGGGCTCTCTCTTACTTAAAAGGACCGCTGAACCAGACAGAGATCTCCCGCCTTATGCAGGGAAAAAAGATAAATCAAAGTGCTCATGAGAGCAGAACGCTTTCAGAGGAACCGTTTGATCAGGATTTTGAACCTTATCAGAAGATTGATGACTCTATAGCACAGTATTTTGAGCCGGATATCGTAGAGAAAAACCACTTTGTACCTTATTTATGTGCTAAAGCTAAAGTGCACTTTTATCAGGAGAGAAGAGCGATCGATGAGGAGTATGCGTATCTGTTTGAACTTCCTCTTGATTCTAAAGGGAAGGATCTTGATTGGCAGAGGTTACATGAGATAGAGGAGGATTTCTCTCTCTATGCGCGTACAGCACCGAAAAATGCAAAATTTGGAGCATTGCCTCAGGTAGTTTTGGCGGACAAGGGATTAAAACGTATCAGAAGCGAACTGGAAGAGAGACTCTATCGAACGCAAAAATTGGAGCTTTTTAGATCAAGATCACCTAAACTGGAATCAAAAGCAGGGGAGAGTCGTACTGACTTTATCATACGCTTGCAAGATAAGCTGAATGAATCCAAAGAAGATGAGATCGAGAAATTGAAAGAGCGCTATTCAAAAAAAGAGAAGATGTTGTTAACACGGCTTGCACGTGCCAAAGAACGTGTGGAGAAAGAGTCTTCTGATTCGAACTACTCTATCATAGAGACAGGGATTGCTATACTTGGAGCACTATTGGGACAGACGACTGGCAGCAAGATCGGTACAGCAGTCAGAAAGGGCAGCAAAGTAATGAAAGAGCATGGTGATATCAACAGAGCCCGGGAGCGAGTGAATGAAGCAGAAACAGCACTGGAAGCATTGGAGTATGAGTTAGAAGATAAAATTGATCTCTTAAATGAAAAGTACGATATAGATAATCATGAGATCGAAGACTTCGGTATCAAACCAAGAAAGAGTGATATCACTGTTGAACGATGTGCCGTTGTATGGAGAGTATTTTAGGGGTGTTGTAAAAAAGTATTATATTAAAATTAATTATGTTATGATATTAAATAAAATTTCTTATTAATGGTATGGAAGAAAAGAAGGGAGCGTGATGGAACTCTTTACGAATGTAAAAACAGGTAAAACAGTGATGCGGGATGCTCCTCAGGAGAGCAAGATTGTGTATGATGGCAAAATGATGATCCTGGAGATCGATAATGATGGGATTATTACCTATGCCAACCGTACTTTAAGGGATATGCTCGACTATGATAGAGAGGAGATTATAGGACTACCCTACACTGTGAGCTTCCATCCTGATATGCCCCAAGGGCTTTATACACAGGCATTTAAGGTTGCAGACGAGGGAAAAGTATGGTCTGGTTATGAAAAGTCCATTACCCGTAACGGTCAGTACTTTTGGAGTGCGGTATGTGTGCAGCCGAAGTATGAAATGGATCAGTCCATTAATGGATACATTATCAGGAAAAAACCACCTGAAGAAGATATTATCAGAGAAGTGCAGAAAGAGTATTCGCAACTCGCTTCACTCAATCTGGCAGAGTGCAGCAGTGAGTTCTGCGGAGAACTCAACTTTCATTAATGTATAGGTGTTAAACCGGAATCAGCCTTTGCTTCCCGGTTTAATTGCTTCACTCTCTCCGCTTTTACAGAGTGGACACTCTTCCGGTGAATAGATCTCGAAAGTAAAATCTCCCAGTGCGAAGAACGGTACGTCAGCCGGCAGTTGACACTCAGGCTTTGCTTCTATATCGCTGCCTTCCCGGTGACAGAAGCCTCTGTTTGCC
Source organism: Sulfurovum sp. MH2-6 (assembly GCF_058374785.1). Classification (NCBI taxonomy): domain Bacteria; kingdom Pseudomonadati; phylum Campylobacterota; class Epsilonproteobacteria; order Campylobacterales; family Sulfurovaceae; genus Sulfurovum; species Sulfurovum sp. MH2-6. The sequence continues at coordinate 2,504,173 of NZ_CM178170.1, read as the reverse complement.
AGTGAAGCAAAGGCAACAACCTTACCGCCAAGTGCTTCGATCGCTTTTGCAGCTTTCAGTGCAGAACCTCCGGTGGTGATGATATCTTCACAGATGATCACCTTTTCACCCTCTTTGATATCGAAACCGCGTCTAAGTTCCATCCCACCTTTGCCATCTTTCTCTACAAAGATCGAACGGACATCGAGTGATCTAGCCAGCTCATATCCGGCGAGTACACCACCAAGTGCAGGTGCACATACGGTTTCTACCTCTATACCTGCCTCTTTGATCATTGCTGCGAGGGCATCCGTAAGCGCTGCAGCTTTTTTAGGATACTCGAGTACTTTGGCACTTTGCAGGTATCTGCTTGAGTGGTTACCGCTGGCTAGAAGGAAGTGCCCCTCCAGCAGTGCATTGGCGTCTTTGTAGGCTTGCTCTACGTTCATCTTATACCTTTAGGATATCTGCTTCTTTTGCTTTGAAAGCATCATCGATTTTTGCTACGTGATCATCAGTAAGCTTTTGGATCTGCTCTTGTGCTCTTTTTGACTCATCTTCGCTGATCTCTTTATCTTTTTCAAGCTTTTTGATCTTATCGTTTCCGTCTTTTCTTACGTTTCTTACGGATACTTTCGCATGCTCAGTCATTGACTTAGCCTGCTTTACGATCTCTTGACGTTGTTCTGTGGTCATAGGCGGGAAGAAAAGCTTGATAAAGTCACCGTCATTGTTAGGGTTGACACCGATGTTTGCTTCCTGGATCGCTTTTTCGATCGCTCCCAGAAGTGGTTTCTCCCATGGTGTGATAGCGATTGTTGTAGCATCTGTAGCAACTACACTCCCTACTTGGTTAAGGGGTGTAGGGTTTCCATAGTAGTCTACTTTGATATTGTCTACGATGGTAGTCGTAACTTTACCGGTTCTAAGTGTTCCAAAATCACGCTTAAGTGCTTCAATACTTTTATCCATATTTGCTTTGGTCTGTTCAAATACCTCATTTACCATATCGTTGCTCCTTGGTATAAATTAAGGAATTTTACCCTTTTTTACCTTTTTTAGTACTTCAAAGAATGTAGAGTAGGGTGATTAGTTGTGATCTAAAAAGAGTCGTGAATTATTTTCCAGGAAGAGTGATCCTCCTGGTAAGATTTACTGTGCAGGTGCTACAGGAGCAGCAGGTCTGTCTGTTCCTGCCGGAGTAAGAGGAACTGCAGGTGCATTATCACCTGTAGTGCTCATTTCGATAGTATCTGCTACCGAACGTTTGTTTTCGCTAGTATAAAGGTATCCTAGTGCCAGTGTGTTTATAATCAACAAAAGTGCCAACGTAAAAGTAAGTTTTGTTAAAAATCCAGTCGGTCCTTTTGCACCAAATACAGACTCGTTACTTCCACTATATGCGCCAAGTCCTATACTTGAACTCTTTTGAAGAAGAACGGCAATGGTAATTGCAATGGCCAATACTATTTGTACAATTAAAAGTGTAGATGTCATCAATGCCTCTTTTTAAAATATCAGTAGCCCAAATGAATTTTGGGTATAATGGCGCGATTATATCTAAAAAATTATGAAACAGTGATGAAGATGGAGATGGTGTGTCCAATAAAGTCAAGAAACAACCTAGTGCAGTCAAAGGATTTTCAAGATTTGCGCATACCTATGATCAGTACAATATGATACAGGCCGAAGTGGCAGAAGCGCTTGTTTCCCGTTTAAAGCAATCGCACTACTCCACTATTATAGACATCGGTTGCGGAAGCGGTGCAGTAATAAAAAACCTTAAAAAACGCGCTATCTCTTTTGACAAATTTATTGCTGTAGATCTCTCTGAAGAGATGCTCTCCTTGCACCCCTCTGCAGCAAATATCTATCAATGTTGTATCGATTTCAGCACTCATGATGCATTTGATGCATTATGTGGCGATAAAGAGGCTTTAGTGCTCTCCTCTTCTGCGCTTCAATGGAGTAAAGATCTGGATCTCACTCTTTCACGGCTTGTCAAGTGTGGCAAGAAGGCCTACTTTGCGATCTTTACTTCAGGGACATTTAAAACACTCCATCAATGTGCCGGCATCATATCCCCCATCTATAGTGATGAAGCCCTGAAAAAGGTGATTTCCCGCCATTACGAGGCAACCTTTATGCTGCAGTCTTATCAGTTGACCTTTCCCAATACAAAAGAGATGTTGCGTTATATCCAAAAAAGCGGTGTCAGCGGCGGAGAGAGACAGTTAGGATTTAAGGAGATGAAGCGCTTGATGGAGGAGTATCCTCTCGATTATTTAGAGTTTGAAGTACTCTTTGTGGAGGCTAAACCTCTTTAGCCGAGTGTTTGAGAAAGAATGCTTTTTCAACCCCATAAAGACCATACCTGACCTCTTTTGCAATTTCGGACAGTGCGGGATCTATGAGTTTAAAGCTCTCTTCAAGCACTCTTGCAGACTCCTGTGCCCTTGAAAAATTTGCAATGACAAGATCTGTGATACTGCTGCGTGTTAGTTCGCTCTCAATGCTCTTTTTCTGTACATCATTTTCTATATCTCTAAAATGCAGGCGTTCCAGCGAGTAGATGGTCTGTAGTCTGTGTCGAAGTGTTTTGAGTTGTGAGGTGAGAGAGGCATCATCATAGATATAACGGTTAATATCCTCTATGACACGGATACCCTCTTTGAGGCGGTTCAAGTTGGCATCGATAAGACGCGCAACTTTCTCCGAAGTTTCCGATTTAGTCATCGTTTCCAAAAATTCCTAGAAGCTGGAGGATCGCAGTAAACATATTGAGGAAATCAAGATATAGCGATAGTGCTGCATCTACCGGTGAGTCATAGGCACCGTTTGCGATATTTTGCGTATCGTAGATCGTAAAGAAACTAAAGAGCAGCAAGATACCTGCAGTGATGATGATATGCATCATTGGACTTTGAAGCAGGAAGTAGTTTACGAGTGATCCAATGATAATAACGATCAGCGTGATAAAGAGCGGTTTACCCCAGCTGGAGTAGTCACTTTTACTGTTGATGGCAAAAAGGCTGAGTGCACCGAAAAGCACAGATGTCATCAAGAATGCATTTCCGATTACAGCACCATTCCCCGCACCGATCAATGCTGCCAAAAGTGGAACGAGTGAAACACCTGTTGTGAATGTAAAGACAAATAGCGCTGCAAGATTTAGACCTGGCTTGTTTCTTGTCATCCCCAATCCGATAAAGAGCATAAAGAGTTCAAAACCGAAGATGAACCACTTATACTGCATTACGACATGTGCATAAGGCATAGTAAGGTATGCACCAACTGCTGCAGCGATCATACTCGCAGCCAAAAGCTGATAAGTCTGTTTCATAAAACTGACAGAAGCACCCTCTTGAACATAACCAGTTTCTACTGTGTTACTATAGTTTCTATCATATAGAGCCATTTTATATATTTCCTTTTTATAGATGAATTTTAACGCTAGTATAATTTTCTTTGTTTAATCTAAGATTAATCACAGGCACTTATTGTGCACTACGCTCTTTTTGGAGTTCCATATACTCTTTTTTTGCCAACTGTGCTTCGGTCTGATTCTCCCGAATTTGAGTATTTGCAATAGAAGCATCCGAACCATGAGGTTCAGGTTCATTCATACATGCCGTCACCAATAAGGCAATAGGTAAAATGAGTAAAAAACGCATAGTTTCTCTTTTTATAAAATTTGATGTGTAATTGTATGATATTTTCATCTGATAAATCAATAACTACGGTTGTCTATTTAGCTATCTCGATTATATATGAGAAGATTTAACAAAAAAACAATGAAATGAAACAGTTTATATATTATTATGTAAGTAAAATAGTGAAATCTAAATAAAATTGCATTTTTTTTAATTTTTTTTAGAAAAACCCTTGACAAGGGGAGCGTTTTTGTCTATAATTCCCGTCCACAAACACAGAGACCTTAACCGAGTGGGTTGAGAGAGTGCGAGTGAATGATCTTTGACAACCAAATATAAGTAAACAAATCAACGTCTATTTGAGATTTAATTTTTGCACCTTTTAATAAAAAGGTGATAAAAGAGTTAAACTTAATTAGAAATAGTTAAGTGATTCTTTGACAATGGTTCAAGCCATTCATTTTTAATGGAGAGTTTGATCCTGGCTCAGAGTGAACGCTGGCGGCGTGCTTAACACATGCAAGTCGAACGGTAACAGCAGAAGCTTGCTTCTGGCTGACGAGTGGCGGACGGGTGAGTAATGTATAGCTAATGTGCCCCTTGGAGAGGGATAGCCACTGGAAACGGTGATTAATACCTCATACTCCTTCTATCTTAATGATAGTTGGGAAATGTTTTTTCGCCAAGGGATCGGGCTATATGGTATCAGTTAGTTGGTGAGGTAATGGCTCACCAAGACGATGACGCCTAGCTGGTCTGAGAGGATGATCAGCCACACTGGAACTGAGACACGGTCCAGACTCCTACGGGAGGCAGCAGTGGGGAATATTGCACAATGGGGGAAACCCTGATGCAGCAACGCCGCGTGGAGGATGACGCATTTCGGTGTGTAAACTCCTTTTATATAGGAAGATAATGACGGTACTATATGAATAAGCACCGGCTAACTCCGTGCCAGCAGCCGCGGTAATACGGAGGGTGCAAGCGTTACTCGGAATCACTGGGCGTAAAGCGCGCGCAGGCGGTTTGATAAGTTGGATGTGAAAGCCTACGGCTCAACCGTAGAACTGCATCCAAAACTGTCAAACTAGAGTCTGGGAGGGGAAGATGGAATTAGTTGTGTAGGGGTAAAATCCGTAGAGATAACTAGGAATACCAAAAGCGAAGGCGATCTTCTGGAACAGTACTGACGCTGAGGCGCGAAAGCGTGGGGAGCAAACAGGATTAGATACCCTGGTAGTCCACGCCCTAAACGATGAATGTTAGTCGTCGGGATGCTAGTCATTTCGGTGATGCAGTTAACACATTAAACATTCCGCCTGGGGAGTACGGTCGCAAGATTAAAACTCAAAGGAATAGACGGGGACCCGCACAAGTGGTGGAGCATGTGGTTTAATTCGAAGATACGCGAAGAACCTTACCTAGCCTTGACATTGATAGAACACTTTAGAGATAGAGTGGTGCCCTTCGGGGAACTTGAAAACAGGTGCTGCACGGCTGTCGTCAGCTCGTGTCGTGAGATGTTGGGTTAAGTCCCGCAACGAGCGCAACCCTCGTCACTAGTTACTAACGGTTCGGCCGAGGACTCTAGTGAGACTGCCTTCGCAAGGAGGAGGAAGGTGAGGACGACGTCAAGTCATCATGGCCCTTACGGCTAGGGCGACACACGTGCTACAATGGGCAGGACAATGAGACGCGATACCGCGAGGTGGAGCAAATCTATAAACCTGTTCTCAGTTCGGATTGTACTCTGCAACTCGAGTGCATGAAGCTGGAATCACTAGTAATCGTAGATCAGCCATGCTACGGTGAATACGTTCCCGGGTCTTGTACTCACCGCCCGTCACACCATGGGAGTTGATTTCACCCGAAGCGGGGAAGCTAAACTGGCTACCCTCCACGGTGGAATCAGCGACTGGGGTGAAGTCGTAACAAGGTAACCGTAGGAGAACCTGCGGTTGGATCACCTCCTTTCAAGAGTATACAACTGATGTCTCTCACAAGACATCAGTTCAACATCAGATAGCGTTGGATTGTTTACCAAGCTTATGTTTGGTTGTCTAAGGTCATTATGATCTTTAAAAGACAATATATGGGCGTATAGCTCAGCTGGTTAGAGTGCACCCCTGATAAGGGTGAGGTCCCAGGTTCAAGTCCTGGTACGCCCACCATATATATGTTTAATAGAAGTACTTCATGAGTGTTTCTATTAGACATAAAGTCTAAATGTTTTTTAACTTATTATTGTTAAGAGTCTAACGTAATGTTGCATGGTAAATGAATTACTTCATATATCATAAACAAATTACAATTTAACAGAAAATTATCAGAAATGATAATCTTTCATGTGCAAACTCATAAAAAAGCATACTTTTATTAGATAAAGATGAATCATGTAAAAATGACTCAGATTGCATTTAATAAGGTAGTACCTTAGAATTAAATAAATTAATCTAAGGGCAGATGGTGGATGCCTTGACCAGGAGAGGCGATGAAGGACGTACTAGGCTGCGATAAGCCAGGGGGAGCTGCCAAGAAGCATTGATCCCTGGATTTCCGAATGGGGCAACCCAGCATGTGGTGACGCATGTTACTCTTTCGAGAGAGCGAACGTAGGGAAGTGAAACATCTCAGTACCTATAGGAAAAGAAATCAACCGAGATTCCCAAAGTAGCGGCGAGCGAAATGGGATTAGCCCTAAAGAGTTTAAGGTGTTAGTAGAATAAGCTGGAATGCTTGACCAAAGAGGGTGAAAGTCCCGTATACGAAAACTAATTAGACTTTATTCGAGTAGGTCGGGACACGTGGAACCCTGACTGAATATGGGAGGACCACCTTCCAAGGCTAAATACTACTCCAGGATCGATAGTGAACCAGTACCGTGAGGGAAAGGTGAAAAGAACCGCGGTGAGCGGAGTGAAATAGAACCTGAAACCATCTGCCTACAATCATTCAGAGCCCTATGATTTATCAGGGTGATGGACTGCCTTTTGCATAATGAGCCTGCGAGTTGTGGTGACTAGCGAGGTTAAGGAAACCCG
>NZ_CM178170.1:2032500-2492500 GCF_058374785.1 Sulfurovum sp. MH2-6 | reverse complement strand
GAGATAGATGAGAGAAAAGACTTAATACAAGTTCTTGAGATAAGAATTTGTATTAGGTTTTACCTAAATGTTTTTTAACTTATTATTGTTAAGAGTCTAACGTAATGTTGCATGGTAAATGAATTACTTCATATATCATAAACAAATTACAATTTAACAGAAAATTATCAGAAATGATAATCTTTCATGTGCAAACTCATAAAAAAGCATACTTTTATTAGATAAAGATGAATCATGTAAAAATGACTCAGATTGCATTTAATAAGGTAGTACCTTAGAATTAAATAAATTAATCTAAGGGCAGATGGTGGATGCCTTGACCAGGAGAGGCGATGAAGGACGTACTAGGCTGCGATAAGCCAGGGGGAGCTGCCAAGAAGCATTGATCCCTGGATTTCCGAATGGGGCAACCCAGCATGTGGTGACGCATGTTACTCTTTCGAGAGAGCGAACGTAGGGAAGTGAAACATCTCAGTACCTATAGGAAAAGAAATCAACCGAGATTCCCAAAGTAGCGGCGAGCGAAATGGGATTAGCCCTAAAGAGTTTAAGGTGTTAGTAGAATAAGCTGGAATGCTTGACCAAAGAGGGTGAAAGTCCCGTATACGAAAACTAATTAGACTTTATTCGAGTAGGTCGGGACACGTGGAACCCTGACTGAATATGGGAGGACCACCTTCCAAGGCTAAATACTACTCCAGGATCGATAGTGAACCAGTACCGTGAGGGAAAGGTGAAAAGAACCGCGGTGAGCGGAGTGAAATAGAACCTGAAACCATCTGCCTACAATCATTCAGAGCCCTATGATTTATCAGGGTGATGGACTGCCTTTTGCATAATGAGCCTGCGAGTTGTGGTGACTAGCGAGGTTAAGGAAACCCGAAGCCGTAGCGAAAGCGAGTGTTAACGTGCGAATAGTTAGTTGCTGCAGACCCGAAACTAAGTGATCTATCCATGGGCAGGTTGAAGCTGGTGTAAGAGCCAGTGGAGGACCGCACGGGTGGAGGTTTAAAACTCCTCCGATGACCTGTGGATAGGGGTGAAAGGCCAATCAAACTTAGTGATAGCTGGTTCTCTCCGAAATATATTTAGGTATAGCGTCATGTTCGAAGTATATGGGGGTAGAGCACTGATTGGGCTAGGGCCTACACCAAGGTACCAAACCCAGTCAAACTCCGAATACCATATATGAATTCATGGCAGTCAGGCATAGGGTGATAAAATCCTAGGTCGAAAGGGAAACAGCCCAGACTACCAGCTAAGGTCCCAAAGTTCTATTTAAGTGGAAAAGGATGTGGAGTTGCTTAGACAACCAGGAGGTTGGCTTAGAAGCAGCCATCCTTTAAAGAAAGCGTAACAGCTCACTGGTCTAGCGATTCTGCGCCGAAAATATAACGGGGCTAAAATAGACACCGAAGCTGTAGATTTACACACTAGTGTAAGTGGTAGGAGAGCGTTCTAGTCAGCATTGAAGCCATACCGGTAAGGAGTGGTGGAGCGGCTAGAAGTGAGCATGCAGGCATGAGTAGCGATAAAACAGGTGAGAATCCTGTTCGCCGAAAACCCAAGGGTTCCTACACGATGCTCGTCAATGTAGGGTTAGTCGGGTCCTAAGTCGAGTCCGAAAGGGGTAGACGATGGCAAATTGGTTAATATTCCAATACCAACTATTAAGCGCGATGGGGGGACGCATAGGGTTAAACGAGCTCACTGATGGAATAGTGGGTCGAAGGGTGTAGGTAAGCTGGATAGGAAAATCCGCCGGCTGTTTCCGAGACCTGACAGGCTGATGACGCTCTTCGGAGAAGATTCAGAATCGTTGATACCGTCGTGCCGAGAAAAGCCTCTAAGTATATTAATAGTTGCCCGTACCGTAAACCGACACAGGTGGGTGAGATGAGTATTCTAAGGCGCGTGGAAGAACCCTGGTTAAGGAACTCTGCAAACTAGCACCGTAACTTCGGAATAAGGTGTGCCTACTCTTGTATATGGACTTGCTCCAGAAAGCGAGAGAGGTTGCAACAAAGAGTCCCTCCCGACTGTTTATCAAAAACACAGCACTTTGCTAACTCGTAAGAGGATGTATAAGGTGTGACGCCTGCCCGGTGCTTGAAGGTTAATTGATGGGGTTAGCATTCGTGCGAAGCTCTTGATCGAAGCCCAAGTAAACGGCGGCCGTAACTATAACGGTCCTAAGGTAGCGAAATTCCTTGTCGGTTAAATACCGACCTGCATGAATGGCGTAACGAGATGGGAGCTGTCTCAACCAGGGATCCAGTGAAATTGTAGTGGAGGTGAAAATTCCTCCTACCCGCGGCAAGACGGAAAGACCCCGTGCACCTTTACTACAGCTTGACACTGCAATTGGGATATATTTGTGCAGGATAGGTGGGAGGCTTTGATTCATCGGCGCCAGCTGATGATGAGCCATCCTTGAGATACCACCCTTATATATTCTGATTGCTAACTTGCGTCAGTTATCCTGACGGAGGACAATGTCTGGTGGGTAGTTTGACTGGGGCGGTCGCCTCCTAAAAAGTAACGGAGGCTTACAAAGGTTGGCTCAGATGGGTTGGAAATCCATCGTAGAGTATAATGGTACAAGCCAGCTTAACTGCGAGACGTACATGTCGAGCAGAGACGAAAGTCGGTCATAGTGATCCGGTGGTTCTGTGTGGAAGGGCCATCGCTCAAAGGATAAAAGGTACGCCGGGGATAACAGGCTGATCTCCCCCAAGAGCTCACATCGACGGGGAGGTTTGGCACCTCGATGTCGGCTCATCGCATCCTGGGGCTGAAGCAGGTCCCAAGGGTATGGCTGTTCGCCATTTAAAGCGGTACGCGAGCTGGGTTCAGAACGTCGTGAGACAGTTCGGTCCCTATCTGCCGTGGGCGTTGGATGATTGAGGAGAGTTGACCCTAGTACGAGAGGACCGGGTTGAACGAACCACTGGTGTACCAGTTGTCCTGCCAAGGGCATCGCTGGGTAGCTATGTTCGGATGTGATAACCGCTGAAAGCATCTAAGCGGGAAGCCAACTCCAAGATGAATCATCCCTGAAGATCCGCAGAAGACTACTGCGTTGATAGGCTGGGTGTGTAAGTGATGAGAGTCATTTAGCTGACCAGTACTAATAGATCGTTCGTTTTTATTTTATTCAACTACGGGTACTACCTTATTAAGTGCAAACTTAGTAAGATTGCAACCGATTGTAATTTACGCATTCTTTAGACTCTTAACAATGTTAAGCTCTCAAAGCTCTTTAGAGCAAAGAGAAACAAGTACATTACGATGTATTTCTTTCTCTTTGTGGTGGGGTTAGAGGGAGGGTCACACCCAGCTCCATTCCGAACCTGGAAGTTAAGCCTCCCATCGCCGATGATACTGCAGGCTACGCTTGTGGAAACGTAGGTCGCTGCCACTTTGAGTTTCTTCCTTTTTATTCAATCATTTATATTTATCATTGTTCACTTTTAGCTCACAAATATTTAGTCTACTTACTCCTATAGGATAATTAAATTCATAATATCCTCTTATTTTTAAACTTCTTAATTACTTATCAACTAAAATACTTTATAATGTGTATGAAAAGGTAACATCTATCAAGCATTGTTTACACCTTGTCCAAACAACGTTTTGCTTGCTTATTGCTTGCGTTGCCTTTTCAACTTTTATCTTTAATATAATATTTATAACTCCATATTAATTTATCTAATTTTTTTAAAAAAGTTTATCTATTTAAGTCTACACTTAGTCACTGTGTCATAAGATATGTGCTACATGTTTTGGACAAAAGAATAAAGGAGTAAACATGAAAAAAATTTTAACAGCTTCTCTCGTGACTGCTATGGCATTGACGAGTGTAAACGCGAGTTCGGTAGATAACAGAATAAGTGAACTAGAAACTGAGCTTGCAAAACTCAAGAAAGATCTTAAAAAACAAAATAAAAAGATCAATGAAGTAAAAGCACATGATGCCGGAGATAATATCAAGTGGGGTGCTGATGTAAGAACTGCCATTGATAATATCAATTATGATATGGCTAGTGGTAATGATTATAGCAAGAGTGATCTTATGTCTTTAAGACTATGGTTAAATATGGAGTATGCGGCAGATAGCAAAAACATCTTTAAAGGTCAACTTTCTATGAACAAAGCATTTGGTGCTGATTTCTATGATCCAATGAGTGATGGTTACAGCCGTTCTATGAGTATGGGTGGTTCATTTGACTGGACTGGGAATGAAGCATTGACTGATAATTCTCTTAAAGTAAGACAAGCATACTGGCTCTATCTTGGAGATAATGCATTTGGTGCTGATATTCCATGGACATTCTCACTGGGTAGAAGACCATCTACTAATGGTTTCTTGGCAAACCTAAGAGAGGATGACGCAGCACAGTCTCCACTTGGGCATGTGATTAATGTAGAGTTTGACGGACTAAGTTCAAAATTGGATCTTTCTAACGTTACAGGCATTTCCGGTATGAGTATTAAACTTTGTATGGGGCAGGGATCAACTAATGCCTATCCAATGTTAACACCTACACAATATGCGAATGATGATAATCAACTAGAGGATATTACATTGGCTGGTTTTATATTTGAACCATACAATGATGGCCAGTTTGTAACTAAGGCAACTTGGTATAAGGCATTTGATCTTCCAGGTATGAAAAGCCCTATGAATCCAGATCCTGATGATTACTTTCATCAATTTGGCGATATGGAAGGGGGTGCATTTTCGGTATTGGTTGATGGTCTAACTGATGATGGATTCCTTGCTGATACAAAGGTATTTGCTTCAATTGCATATAGTAAAACTCATCCGGATGCAAATAATGTTGATGGAGGTTATATGTTGGGCTCAAATGAGAGTGAAACAGGTACCTCATACTGGGTTGGTACTCAGTTGCCTATCATTGAAAATGGTAAACTTGGTTTAGAGTATAATCACGGTAGTAAATACTGGAGACCATTTACATATGCTGAAGATACTATGATCGGTTCTAAAGTTGCGGCGCGTGGAGATGCATATGAAGCGTACTTTACTTATCAGTTAACTGATGCTTTGAGTGCACAGATCAGATATACTGCTATTGATTATGATTACACAGGAAGTAATGGATTCTTCGGTAACTACAGTGGTACGCCTATGGACATAGATGGGATTAAACAAGCATATACTATGATCGAAAATTATGATGATACACAATTGGAAGGTATGGGTTTGACTGCTGAAGAGATAGCAGGTATGCATATGGCACATGATATGGCTGATATGATAGTTGATAAGGCTCAAGATCTAAGATTCTATATCAGATATAGATTCTAATCTTATAAACAACAAAGGGATCTCCTCCCTTTGTTATCACAAAATGACTCTTTTTTCACAATCTTCACACTTTTATCTTTTATATTTACAATGATAGAAAATAGTTTTGTGGATTAAAAAATTTGAGTTATAATACACAAAAAGTAAAAGGAATACTATGAAACTTATAGCAAAATTTTTTGCTTTGGCAATGTTCTTGACAGCAGGTTTGATGGCTGCAGATGCAGTGAAGCATGATGTGAGAGTCTTTGTATCGGACAATGCTGATAAGAAGATCACAGCGACAACGATCGAAGAGGCATTTAAAAAAACAGGATTCGTCATTGCTGCGAATAATAATATGAATGCACCGTATCTGAGAGATTTCAACGATACATCATTTGATTTTTACAATCTTGCAGTGGTATTTAGAAAAGATACTGCACTGGCATTGGCTGAGCAATATCCTGAAATCGGGCTTTTCACTCCAATGAGTATGTCAATCTGGACAAAAAAGGGTGACACTACGGTCTCTGTATCCTCTATAGCGCCACATGCAATGGCGAGAATCATGGGCGTACCTGAAGACAATGAGCATATTATCGCATACGGTAAAAAAGTGGAAGAGGCACTGAAAGCTGCAATGCCTAACGGTAAATGGATCACACTTCCATATGCGATGAAAAATGTAAAGCGTGACTTTATCACACGTACTTCATTTGAACAGGACGGTGATGACTGGGAAGAGTCAAAAGATAACTACGAGATGGCATTCGAAGGTGAGTTGGCGCCAAAAGGATTTGTAATGGCTGGATTTACAGACCTGAACTATGACTTCGAAGAGAATGACAAAGAGTGGTACTACTTCTATGATGTCTACTCAATCTGTAAGATCGCTGTGATTTATGAAGTATCAAAGCTTCACCCTGAAGCAGGTGCTTTTGCTCCTTGTTCAGCATATATGTATCAGAAGAGAGGCGAGAAGACAATTCATGTCGCATTCCCGAATGTACATAAGTGGATCGATGCGCTCAATATCACAGATAAGGCGTCAATCGATGTATTACTTGAGGCACAAAAAGGATTTGAAGATATCCTAGGAAAAATCAAGAAATAATTTTCTCTGATCGACTCGGGTCTACCGAGTCGATCCTCTTTCCCCTTTTTTAATCACATAACAATCAAACTTACTTTTCATCTAAAAGCAGAATCTCATCATCTACTTTTATCCATCCCGGTTTAACCACATTGACAAAAACTCCTCTGTCGTCTTTAAGTAGCTTTGGCACTTTTTTATCAATCGATGAGAGGTGTTTACACATCGTACAGTCCTGACAGATCTTAACGATAGAAGTGCCTATCTGTATCCGTGTACCGACAGGAAGTGCATAAGGGTTATAGTCTATCAAAAGGTTTTCTCCCAGTGCACCCTGTGGAATCGTAATACCCTCTTTTTCTACCAGCTTATAACTATCAATAGAAGTAACGAGTATGGAGCGGTCAAGGTCCTTTCCATAATGTTTATCGAGTAAAATCCCCTCTTCATCTACCTGAAGTATATTTTTTGAAATTCGCTCATTATTTTCAGGGGTTGTGATATATAAAGCGATCACTTTTCCTACATTTTTTGATTGCATGATTGTCCTATATTTTCAAAAAGTATTGTAAATGTATTTTAACATAATTGATGAGTTTTACTGAGGTTTTACAGTAATTACATTATAATAATATAAGTAAAAAAAAAGAAAAATATTACTTCCACCCTTCCAGTATAATCAGTTAAATTTATTAAAATGAAATGTTTTATTGATTAAAGATAATTATTCTCTTAAAATTGTAGAATTTTGTGAGATAATGTTCTATATATCTAAATCTTTATAAAATTTCTTGACATTTTAACTTATTTTCTAATACAATCGGTGGCAATAGTGATTCTATTATATAAACTAAAAAATGAGTACTGTTAACTACTATAAGGAGGTTATATGACTAAGATAAGTAATGCTTCTCAAACTGAAATTCAGTCAGAGAGAAGAGACTTTTTTAGGAAGACTGCGGCGTATTCTGTAAGTGCCCTTGCAGCAGCAAGTGTCATGGCGCCGGTGAAAATCAATGCAAAACATCCAAGCACGAATCCAGAGGATGATCCTGCAATTGTTGAAGAGAAACCATGGGTACAACATTCGGTTACCCTGTAACTCACAATCTTTACGGACAACCATCTCCGTATGAGCATAACGTAACAAGAAGAAATACTCAACTTCTGACTTCTGGAAACTGGTATGCATCTATTGCGATGTGCCCGATCCATGAACTTAACGGTATCATCACACCAAACGGACTATTCTTTAGCCGTAGCCACGGTGGTACAGCAGAGATCGATCCAAATGAACACCGTTTGATGATCCATGGTCTTGTTGATAAACCGCTTGTACTTACTATGGATGAACTTAAAAGATATCCGAGTGTAAGTAGAGTGCACTTTATCGAGTGTCCGGCTAACGGTGGACCAGAGTGGAGAAACCCACAGTTCCCTTCAACTCAATTCGCAAAAGGTATGATGAGTTGTGCTGAATGGACTGGTGTTTACATCAAAGATATCCTTAAAGATCTTGGATTGAAACCAAATGCGAGATGGATGTTGGCTGAAGGTGCGGATAACTCACACATGGGTAGAACTGTTCCGATCGATAAAGTACTTGACGATGCAATGGTTGTATGGGGTCAAAACGGTGAAGCACTACGTCCAGAGCAAGGGTATCCAATCAGACTACTTGTCCCGGGTTGGGAAGGTAACCTATGTGTAAAATGGCTATGTAGACTTGAGTTCGCTGATGAGCCGTTCTATGCGAAAGAAGAGACAGCGAAGTACACAGCATTGAAACCAAGCGGAAAAGCGATCCAGCACTTCTATGCGAACGAAGTAAACTCTATTATCACATCTCCATGTCCTGAGTACGACTGGAAAGACCTTAAAAAAGGTGACCTGGTTGAGATCGAAGGACTTGCATGGAGTGGACAGGGTACTATCGAAGGTGTGGATATCACATTTGACGGTGGTAAGAACTGGGTAGAAGCAAGCCTTAAAGGACTTGTATTGCCAAAAGCATGGACAAGATTCAGCTTTATGTACAGATATGAAGGTAAACCATTACTTCTTGGAAGCCGTGCGAGAGATGATGCCGGGCATATCCAACCAAGCGTTAAGCAGGAAAGAGCGGTTATGGGAATTGAGTCTGTGTATCATAGAAATGCTACACATATCTGGGAAGTTACAGCGAAAGGAGAGGTGAACAATGTTCAAGTCTTATCATAAATTATTACTATCAGCAGCATTAGTTGTATCTGCAGCTACTTCTGCTGCAGTGGCGGGAGACAAAACGACTTCTCGTACTTATGAAAACGGTAAGAAAGTAATTGACGGTGGGGCAACATACCCTGTAGTAAACGGGAAGACTTCAGCTTACTTCGTCAATGAGAAGGCACACAGTAAAGGTGGATTCACATACGGTAGAAAACCTACAGATAATGAAATCAAACACTGGGATATCGATGTAATGCCTGATGGTACCGGTCTTCCGGAGGGAAGCGGTTCTGTAGAAGATGGTGATGCACTGTATGAAGAGAAGTGTGCGTCATGTCACTTTGACTTTGGTGCAGGTGGTGCAGGATATCCGGCACTTCAAAAAGGAAATGCATACGAAGGTGTGAAATCTCTTAAAAACCAAAGAACAGATTCTACTGTAGATGCGCCAAGACGTGTATTTGGTTCTTACTGGCCACAAGCTAGTACACTATGGTGGTACATCAAGACAGGTATGCCTCACCCGGCGCCACTTAGTTTGACAGATGATGAAGTCTATGCGATTACTGCATATATCATCGCTATCAATGAGTTGACAATTGACGGTGAAGAGCTTGATGATGAGTACGTACTTGACAGAGAGAAGTTCTTGAGACTTAAAATGCCTAACGAAGATGGGTTTGAGCCTAAGATCGATGGTAAAGACGGTCTGGAGAATGTTCGTAAGTACTACAATGACTTCAGTAACTACGGTAACGGTACAAGATGTATGAAGAACTGTTTTGAGGGTGAACCGGTGATCGCTAGAATCCAAGGTGCCGGAATCAGTGACTATGAGCCGCCACTTTCAACTGAGAGATCTATGCCTGCTAAAAAAGGCGGAGAGATGCCTGGTAAGAAAGAGTATGAAGCAAGCTGTTCAGTTTGTCATGCTACAGATGCGATGGGTGCACCTGCAGTAGGTGATAAAAACGCTTGGGATGCTGTGATCAAAAAGGGTATGGACAATGTATACCACAACGCGATTAACGGTATCAACGGTATGCCGCCAAAAGGTGGAACATCATTATCTGATGATAAGATCAAGCAGATCGTAGACTATATGGTAAGCCAAAGCAAGTAATAGTGTTCTTTCACTATTGCTTCACGATTAGACAGTAATATTATGAAAGATGCTAGGCCATAGCGGCTTGCAGAATGAATGAAAGGAATTCAAAAATGGAAAGAAGAAAATTTTTAGGTTTAGGTTTGACAGCTGCAGCTGTACTACCGGTAGCACTTAGCGCAAAAGATTTCAGACAAGAAAAGCCTGATGCATGGACTGCACATAAAGTACAACCCGCAATCGAAGCACTATACGGTAAAATCACTCCGGTAGAAGAGGGTGTAACAGTACAAGCTCCAAAAGTAGCATCAAACGGTGGTGCAGTGCCAGTGAAAATCAAGTCTGATATTCCAGCGAAAACTGTAGCTATTTTCCAGGATGCTAACCCGGAAGCAACTGTAGCGGTTTACGATCTTTCTGAAGGTGGAATCATCGACTACTCAATCAAGATCAAAATGAAGGGTTCTGGTACTATCACTGCAATCGTAGAAGGTAAAGACGGTAAGTTCTACCTTGGTAAAGTTTCACTAGAAGTTGCACTTGGTGGATGTGAAGGTTAATCTTCACCCTGTATAAGTATAGAGAATCAGTAGAATTAGCGTAGAAATAGAATAAAGGAAAACCTATGGCAAATATGAAAATCAAAGCAAAAGCAAGTGGTAGTGTTGTAAAAGCGAAAGTAATGATCAAACACGACATGCTTACATACGATCAGGCAAAAGCAAAAGGAAAGGACGCAAACTTTATTACACATATTACTGCAAAAGCAGGCGGTAAAGTTGTACTTGACATGTCTACAAGTCAGTTCCTTTCAAAAAACCCGTTGATCAAATTTAACTTCAGCACTGAAGGATTGAAAAAAGGTGACAAACTTGAGATGAGTTGGACGGACCTTTCTGGAAAAACTGTGACTGAAGATAAAGATATTAAAGGTCTTAAATAATTTGTATTCTCACTGACCATTTTGGTCAGTTGAGACCGTAGCTATGAGAGAGCTACTTGCAAAGTAGTTGTTTTATATCTACAGTATCCGGGTGATATCAAACCAGTGTATCACTTCTCTTTTAAGAGTGCTCTCTTTACGCCTTTGAAAGTGATCTTCCATATCAAAGCCCTCTTTCCCGTAACCCTCTTTATATTCATCAATGAGTGCTGCATAAACGTTCTCTTTCATGGCACTGATTTCGTAAGTGACCTTTTCATATTTTTTATTATCGATGGTCACTGTTTCTCTATCGCGTTCATTGAGGTTGATACTGCCATACCTTTGATCTTCAGGGAGTGACATATTCATTTCACCGTAGGCTCTGATGGAGGCAAAGGTATGTTCAAACTGTATCAGAGGCATGGTATTTAGTTCGTGGATAATCGTTGCTTCTTCCTGTGTATATCCCCATCCTCCGCTGATAGGAAGATCCATATCAAAGGCTGATTTGATAATCTCTTTGAGATTACTCTCATGTAGAAGTGGTTTAAAGTTGCTCATAGAATTTCTTTTGTAATGGTTTTTGATATTATAGAAAGAAAAGGTTTAAAGAGAGAAAAGAGTAGAGGTGGACTTATAGTCCAGCCTCCTGGATCGCTTCTGCCTGGGCATGTTGTATCAATGGATCGACAACGAGGCTTAGTTTACCGTTATTCATCACATCATCCAATGCATAGAGCGTGAGACCGATACGGTGATCTGTGATCCTGTTTTGCGGGTAGTTATAGGTTCTGATCTTTTCAGAACGATCGCCTGAGCCTACCTGTAGTTTACGCTGAGAGGATGTTTCATCCAGCTGTTTTTGAAGCTCTGCTTCATAGACCCTCGCTTTGAGGATCTTCATCGCTTTGTCTCTGTTTTTGTGCTGAGACTTCTCATCCTGGATGGCAACGACGATTCCTGTAGGGATGTGTGTAAGACGTACGGCTGAGTCTGTGGTATTGACCGATTGTCCGCCACATCCGCTTGAGCGATAAACATCCATTTTGATCTCGTTTGGTTTGATATCAACTTCGACATCATCCACTTCCGGGATAACCGCTACAGTGATAGCAGAGGTGTGAACACGGCCTTGTGTTTCAGTGTCCGGTACACGTTGTACACGGTGTGTCCCTGCTTCATATTTGAGTTTAGAGTATACACTGTCACCTTTGATCAATGCGATCAATTCTTTGTATCCTCCTGCTGTTCCGTCACTGGAACTTACGATCTCTACTTTCCAGCCTACAAGATCAGCATAACGGGTATACATTCTAAAGACATCTGCAACAAAGAGTGCACTCTCATCCCCACCTGCCCCTGCACGCAGTTCAAGATAGATATTTTTATCATCATTCTTGTCTTTTGGGATCATAAGCACTTTGATCTCATCTTCAAGTCTAGGAAGCATTGGCTCAAGTTCTGTCAGTTCTTCTTTTGCGAGTTCTCCCAGTTCGGGATCGCCAAGAAGTTCTTTGTTCTCTTCGATTGCTTCAGCAGTCTGGATATAGAGTTCGGCCTTTTCGACAAGTTCGTTCAAACCGGACTGTTCTTTGCTCAGCTCTGTCATTTTCTTGATATCACTTGCAATATCAGGTGAGCTTAACAGTTCAGATATCTCTTTGTGTCTGTCAATAAATGGTTGAAGTTTTTCTTTGAACATTGGGTGTTCTTTGTATTGGGATGTACAGATACCATCAATGGTATCTGTAAAAGAAAGAGTGAAGCGTAACTTATGCTTCGATAGCGTTTACCATCTTGTGAAGACGGCTTACTTTTCTTGCAGCAGTTGTTTTCTTGATGAAACCTTTGCTTACCATTGAGTGGATCTGCTTGTTTGCCACTTTAAGTGCATCTGTAGCAGCAGCTTTATCTGCAGCATCTACAGCGCTCTCTACTGCTTTAGTGATGTTTTTAAGTCTTGTTCTGTAGTATCTGTTTCTCTCTGCTCTTTTTTCAGTTTGAATGATACGTTTTTGTGCTGATTTATGGTGTGCCATAATGTTCCTTCTTATAAATATTGAGCGAATATTAGCATCTTAAACTTAAAATAATATTAAAGTGAACAACTGTTCATTGCTTGATTGTTTATGCTATTTGGGTAAAATATTGGAAAATTTTTTATGAAGGATAAACCTTGACACTATTTGGTACTGATGGGGTACGCGGAAAAGCGGGGAAGAAGGTAACAGCTGAGGCATCAATGCGCCTGGCAATGGCAACGGGTATCTATTTTAAGCAATTTGCTAAAACAAAAAAAATATTGGTAGGAAAAGACACAAGACGTAGTGGCTATATGATCGAAAATGCCATTGTATCAGGATTGACTGCCGTAGGGTTTGATGTGATACAGATCGGGCCTATGCCTACACCTGCGATAGCCTTTTTGACCGAAAGCATGCGTTGTGATGCGGGGATCATGATCTCTGCAAGCCATAACCCGTACTATGACAACGGGATCAAGTTCTTTGATTGTGAAGGGAACAAGCTCAACCGTGACAAAGAGGAACAGATCGAAAAGATCTATAACGACAGTGATCTGATCGCTGCTTCTCAGGCGACGGAGAAGATGATCGGTAAGTCAAAACGTATCGATGATGTGATCGGCCGTTATATCGTACATATTAAAAACTCTTTTCCTAAGCATCTTACGTTAGCAGGTAAACGTATTGTGATTGACTGTGCGAATGGTGCGGGTTATGTGGTCGGACCGACGATTTTACAGGAACTGGGTGCTGATGTGGTCGTGATCGGAGATAAGCCTAACGGGTTCAATATCAATGAGAGCTGTGGGGCGATGCATCCTGAAGTGTTGGCCAAAGCAGTGCGGGAGTACCGTGCAGATATTGGTATCGCACTGGATGGCGATGCAGACAGAGTAGTTGTGGTAGATGAAACGGGTGAAGTAGTTGACGGGGATAAGCTTATGGCAGTACTTGCGGTACATCTACACAGACAGGGAGAACTGAAAGGCGGCGGGATGGTTGCCACAGTGATGAGTAATCAGGGGCTGGATGAGTATCTGCGGTCACAAAACCTTGAGCTTCACCGCTCAGCAGTCGGAGATAAGCATGTGGTGGAGATGATGATGGAGAACGGTATGAACTTCGGGGGTGAACAGAGCGGACATGTCATCTTTTCTGATTATGCCAAGACAGGTGACGGACTCTCCAGTGCACTGCAGGCATTAGCCTATCTGGTCAGCGAAGACAAGAAGGCCAGCGAAGCATTCAATCCCTATGAGTCCTATCCTCAAATGCTGGTGAACCTACTTGTGGATGAGAAGAGGGATTTTGACGAGATAGAGGGACTGCCAGCGCTCAAAGAGAAGGTAGAAAAACTCGGTATGCGCCATCTCTTTAGATACTCCGGTACGGAAAACAAAGTACGTCTTTTACTGGAAGGAAAAGATGAAAAGGTACTTGAAGAGATGATGGAGGAGTGTGTGACATTCTTCAAAGGGGCATTGGCTTAATGCGAGGGATTTTCATCTTTTTGTTGGCTGCTGTCGGCACATTTATCATTGACCAGGGGATAAAGTCGATCTTTATAGAGGGGTACTACCGTGCAGGATCCTGTATCGATCTGGAACTGCACTACAATAAAGGTGTGGCCTTTTCCCTATTTGCTTTCCTTGGTCCCTATCTTAAGTGGATACAGGCACTATTGGTCACGGGAATATTCGCTTTTGTGGTCAAAGAGGGATACCTGAAGCGGTATGCTCTTCCCGTGGGATTAGTGATAGGGGGCGCATTGGGAAACCTTTATGACCGGTTTGTGCATGAGGGGGTAGTAGATTATGTTGCATGGCACTGCGGATTTGATTTTGCAGTCTTTAACTATGCCGATGTGGCGATCGATGCAGGGATCGTCTGGTTGCTGGTCATGATCTACTTTTTCCCTGACAAATCAGAAGTCAAATGAGACTGATCCCCCTCATATGCATCTTTTTCACCTCTCTCTATGCAGGGGTGCTTTCCGTAGATATTACTCCACGCGGCAAATGTGATCAAAAAATCGGGATCAAGATACTTGATCAAAAGTATCTCTCTTATAAAAACATCGAAGGAATAGACTTCTCTGAACTTTCAGACCTTGCATATGATCCCAAAGAAAAAAAGCTTTTCATGATCAGTGACGAGGGAAGACTTTTTACTTTTCATGCACGCTTCTCTGATAAGATCGATCTCTTAAAGCCTCTTGGTGCGACACGTATCACGAAGGAGAACGGAAAGAAGTTTAAAAAATGGAGAAGAGACACAGAGGGGCTCTGTCTGGGATCAAGGGGAGGAGTGCTGATCTCGTTTGAGGGAGAACCGAAACTTGGGCTTTTCGGTGAAGACGGCAAACGTATCAAGAAGTACAGACTTCCCAAGCCGCTGAGAGAGGCCAAGAACTACCGTAGCAAAAACAAGTCACTTGAAGCACTGGCATATCACCCAAAGTATGGGGCATTGATGGTAGCAGAGTGGCCGCTGAAAAGTGATCATAAGAAACAGCAGACGATCTATTCACTCAGCGGTAAATCGTGGCACTTCAAGGCGGAACCTGAAGCGCGAAGTGCTACGACTGCGATAGAGGTAATGGATGACGGCAACCTGTTGGTACTGGAGCGCTCCTTTACGGATTTTCTCGACCCGTTTGTGATTACTCTTAAAAAGGTCTATCTGGCAGGCTGTAAAGAAAACAGTCTATGTCAAAGCAAGGTACTCATCAAGATGGACTCCCACAAAGGATGGGATGTCGACAACTTCGAAGGGCTTGCGCGTGTGGGAAAAAAACGCTTTGTTATGGTGAGTGATGATAATGACAACTTTTTCCAGCGTACGCTCCTGATCTACTTTGAGGTGATAGAGTAGCTTGAAAGGTCTCCTTTAGATCTTTTCAAGCTTTTCCAGAAGCTGTGTATGTACTTTGCTATTGCTGGCTACGATGCTCTTGTCGTCAAAGTTGTATCTTTCCCCATTTACATTGCTCACTTCTCCGCCTGCCTCCTGTACGATCAGGATACCTGCGGCCACGTCCCATGGTTTGAGATCGATCTCGTAGAAGGCTTCTACTTTTCCCTGGGCAAGATAGCAGAGGTCAACGGCCGCTGCACCCAGTCTGCGGATATCCTGGATATGAGGAAGAAGGTTGGTCATACAGTCGATCACCCATCGGTACTCAACACCGGCATTGACCTTGGCATAGGGGAACCCTGTGGCGATCAGTGCATTTTGCAGTCTGCTTTGCGTGCTCACCTCAAGTTTTTTTCCGTTACAGTAGGCCCCTTCTCCTTTGACTGCCCAGAAGAGCTCTTCGAGAATGGGGTTATAGACGACAGCCAGTACCGGCTCACCCTCTTCCCAGACGCCGAGTGAGATGGCAAGGTGTGGGATGCCGTGTACGAAATTGGTCGTACCGTCTATCGGGTCGATATAGATCGCCTTCTCATAGTGGTAACTCCCCTGATGGCTCTCTTCTCCTACGAGTGCATATCCGGGGAATGCCTCTTTGAGCTGATCGATGATAAAGGTCTCCGTCTTAACATCAAATTCGGTGACAAGATCAACTACCCCTTTGTGCGAGACCTCTTTGTGAGAAACATATCCCTCTTTTACGATCTCTCCTGCTTCCAGTACTATCTGTTTTAATCTATCTATATTCATAGGAACGATTATAGTATAATCTCTCTATGAAGAATAAGATAATGATACCGTTATTGTCCCTGATGGTGATAATCATGGGGTATTTTGGACTGCAGGCTTACTCCCAGGCAAAGAAGTATGAGCAGAGTACCCAAAAGCTGGTGATGGAGAAGGATGTTTCAAAACAGGCCGAATATCAGGCGAAGGCGTGGGTGGAGAAGTTAAGCCTGGGATATTATGCCAATGAGAAGCGGGTATTGCGTGAAGAGGTCATCAGTGCCCAAGAGCTGCATCGCTCGGAGGCGAAGCGTTACACCCTCTATGTAATGGGAATGCTTGCCATGATTTTTATGGGATCTTTAATGGCAGGGCTTAGATTTTTCACCTTCTTTGGTGCCTTATCGGCGTTGGTCGTACTCTACTTCGGTCTCTTTGCACCTCTCCTCACCGTTACGATCCATAAAGAGCTGGAGTATATCGGTGATGTCGTACTCTCTTTTGAGTCTAAAAGCCTTTTGGGGTCGGTTGTAAAGCTGTGGGAGAGTGGTGATATCGCTATCGCATTGGCGATCCTGCTCTTTTCCGTACTGATACCGTTGACGAAAACCCTCTCTTTGATGTTTGTTTCTGTCGTGATGGAGAGCAGGTTCGCGCATGGTATCGTGAAGTTTTTCAAGGTGATCGGAAAGTGGTCGATGCTTGATGTCTTTGTGGTGGCTACGCTGCTGGTCTATATGACCGGCAATGGTTCGGATGTAAGCCATGCAGAGGTACAGGTAGGGCTCTATTTCTTTTTGGCTTATGTGATTGTCTCTATGCTGGTAAGTTTGAGTGCGGACAAGATGTTGGAGAGAGTAAAGTAATGTGTAAAGCAGAGAGGGTAATACTAGATCACCATCTCCACATCTTTATGCTCCTGAAAGTATCTAAAGATCCTGTCTCTCTCTTCCTGGGTATCAACGACGCATGAAGCATTATAGGTGGTGAACTTTCCTGTCCTGGATCTGTTGCCAAGTGAACAGAGGTGCTCCTTTTCCCCCATTACCTCTTTGATGCAGGCCAGTAGCGCATCCTTATCCCGCCCAATGAGTTTGAACCCCCACTGGGTCGGATATTCGATTTTTGGTTTTTCCTGTGTATTATTGTCCAGTATCATACTTTCTCCTTACACTCTTGTAAAGTCTCCGGATTTCCCGCCGGATTTGTTTTCCAATTGGATATTTCTGATCACCATGCCCTTATCGATGGCTTTGAGCATATCATAGATCGTCAACAGTCCTGTACTGACTCCGGTCAGGGCCTCCATCTCTACCCCGGTTTGGCCTTTAAGCTTTGCTGTTACGGTCAGCTTGAATCCCGGTAGTTCTGGTAACTCCTCGATATCGGTCTTTACCGAAGTAAGCATCAAGGGATGACACATAGGGATCAGCGTACTGGTCTGTTTGGCACCTTGTATCGCAGCGATGACCGCGGTTTGGAGTACGGGTCCTTTTTTGGCGGTATTGCCGATGACAGCATCATAGGCCTCGGGTGTCACTTCGATCATACCTGACGCCACGGCGATACGTATGGTATTGTCTTTGTCTGAGACATCGACCATTTTGGGTTTGTTTTGTTCATCTAAATGTGTAAGATCCACGTTATTCCTTTGAAATGTTTCCAAATGATTATCAGGTTATTTTATCATAATTATATTGCTAAGAGACAGACAGTCTGACGAAAAAAAGATACAATTGACGATTTTTATCTAAAAACCATTGACTTTAATCATCAAAAAGAGTATGATAATAGAAATGAGAAAGGAAATAGAATGGTATATGGTTACATCAGACAGCTTCACGGTTTAAGTAGTTTGTCAGATCAGCAGCGTGATATTCTCTCTTTTTCATTGGCTAATGATATTCAAATCGATAAAGAGGTAGTGGAGTATTCAAACAGACCACTTAAGATCGAGGAGAGAAAAGAGTTTGAGGAGTTTTTGCGCTCTCTACGCGAAGGGGACATGATTGTGATTTCGTCGCTCTCTGTACTCAGTCAGCGTACTGAAGAGTTGATCAAACTGATCAACTGTTCACTGAGCAAAGAGGTTACCTTGTATGTTGTGAATCCTAAGCGGCTGATCGATAAGACAAGCAAAATCCTTGATCTTTTTCCTCTACTCAATGACTTGAGAGAGGCGGAAGTATCCAAGAGTACCCAGATAGGGCGCCCTAAAGGAAGCAGATCCTCTTCAAAGTTCGATAAATTTAAAGTTCAGATCATGGATCACCTCAAAGAGGGGATGAGTGTGAGTGCGATCGCACGGGAGCTTGAGGTGAGTCGTAGTTCTCTTAAAGATTATATCGAGTCAAGAAACCTTAGGGAATTGGTCGAAGGGTCCTGGGTGGAGGTTAATCGTCCAGACGGGATGCAAGAGGGTGAGGACAGGGTTCTGATCTGTCCTTTTGAAAAACATAAATTAAAAGATGAGGTATTGTAAAATGGAAGCAACAGCTCAAAAAAAGAAAGTCAGTAAAAAAGAGTATTTAAAGGGGTGGATCCCTTATAGTGTAAAACGTTATTGGGCGTATCTGATCGCAACGATCGTAGGTGTCGGTATGCCTTGGATCACCATCAATGGAAATCACCTTTTCCTGCTTAGTTTTGACCATAAGAAGCTACACTTGGCCGGAACAGTCTTTGATATGCAGGAGCTCTACTTGATGCCGTTCCTGTTGATGCTTCTCTTCCTGGGAATCTTCGCAGTCACAGCAGTGGGCGGTAGAGCATGGTGTGGATGGGCCTGTCCTCAAACGATCTTCAGGGTAATCTACAGAGATTTGATCGAGACGAAGATCCTTGGTCTGCGTAAGCGTATCAGCAATAAGCAAAAAGAGCCTGATATGAGTAAGACCGAGAATAAAGTGAAAAAAGTCGTTGCTATCCTAATGTGGTCGGTACTTTCACTCGTGGCTGCAGCAAACTTTATGTGGTACTTTGTGCCTCCTGAAGATTTCTTTGCGTATTTGGCAAACCCGATGGAGCACATGGTATTGCTCGGATTTGTCGGAGGCTTGGCTGCTTTCTTGATCGTGGATGTTGTTTTCCTTAAAGAAGATTTCTGTGTCTTCATCTGTCCATACAGCCGTGTACAGTCAGTACTTTATGACGAAGACACCATTATGGCAGTCTATGATCCTAAACGTGGTGGAGAGATCTACCAGGGACACGGAAATGACAGACAGAAGATGTATACAAAACAGAAAGCGCTGCTTGAAGTGGAACCGGGAGCAGAGTGTACGACGTGTGAAAGCTGTGTGACCGTATGTCCTACGCATATCGATATCCGTAAAGGTCTTCAACTTGAGTGTATCAACTGTCTTGAGTGTGTGGATGCCTGTACGGAGGTAATGGCAGCATTTGGAAAAGAGTCGTTGGTAAGATGGTCAAGTGAAAAAGAGGCCGTACGCTATGAAGGTAAGACAAAATACCTCAGAGGAAAGGTGATCGCTTACTTTACCGTATTGGCGATCGTACTTGTCTCACTCTTTGTTATGGGAAGTAAAAAAGAGCATATGCTTCTCAATATCAATAAAGGTACAAGACTTTATAAAACGATACCGGGCGGTGTGGTACAAAACGACTATCTTTTCTTGTTCCAGAATACAGATAGCAAACCGCATACCTATACGTTTGAAGTGATCAATAACGATAAGATCGAGATTGTACGTCCGAAAAATCCTATCAAGATAGGTCCGGGCTTTAAAGCAAAAGAGGTGGTTATCCTTGAGACAAAAGAACCATTGGCTCAGAGTCATGATAAGGATGTATCGGTCCCTGTGAAGATCAAGGCGTATGCAATTGATGAGAAAGAGAAGATCGTGATCGAAAGAGACCTGATCTTTACATACCCTAGACTTGAAGCACTCAAAAAGTAAAGTGTGTGATGATGGAGCAGCGTGAGCCTTCATTGGAGAGTTTGGAAGATTACAGAGGAGAGGAGAAGTCAGAGAAGCGATTGACGATCTGGCTGGTTATCCTCTCCGGTCTGCTGGTGGGTGCGCTTTACAGCATTGTGAAACTGACTGATGTATCGTCTGCCGAAGCAGCCAATACGCAGGAAGTAACCGGTATTTTAAAGTATTAATCAGAGTGAGAAGGAAATAAAGATGTCAACGGGAAAGAGAGTTTTGGTACTGGGGGGAGGATTTGCGGGTGTAGAGGCTGCAATCTTTCTTAGAAGAAATGAGATGGATGTCACACTGGTAAGTGACCGTGATTATTTCTATATCTATCCGACATCAATCTGGATCCCTACAGGTGAGGCAACAAGAGAAGATGTCTCTGTTCCGCTCGATAAGTTAGCAGTAGCACATGGGTTTCAACTGATCATTGATCCTGTAAGCAAGATAGAAGCGGCACAAAAAAAGGTAACACTTGAGAGCGGCCGTGTGATGGAGGGGTATGACTACCTCGTGGTTGCGATCGGTCAGGGTAAGATCCAAATGCCGGGTATGGGCGAACACTCTTTATCTATCTGTGGTGCTCCCGAAGAGGCAACTGCACTTTACGGGAAGCTTGATAAGCTGATCGCAGAGGGTAAAGGGAAGATCGCTATGGGCTTTGGCGGCAATCCAAAGGATAGTTCTGCGGTACGCGGCGGTCCGGCGTTTGAAGTGCTTTTCAATGTAGATACCTACCTGAAGCGTAAAGGTGTACGTGATAACTTTGAACTGACTTTCTTTGCCCCGATGGATAAACCTGGGCAGAAGATGGGGCCAAAGGCATTGCTGATGATGGACAAGATGTTCCAGATGACCAATATCAGCAAGAAAATCGGTTCCAAGATCGTCTCTTTTGATGCGGATGGTATCAGTTTTGAGGATGGGACAAAGGTTGAGTCTGATCTGACAATGTTCATCTCAGCAGGTAAAGGGCATCCGATCCTTGAGGCTTCAGACCTCCCGTTGAGCGAAGCAGGTTTTGTTTTGACGAATGAATATAATGAAGTAGAAGGATTTGAGGGTGTCTATGCGATCGGAGACTCAGCAAACCTGATGGGGCCGGACTGGAGAGCGAAGCAGGGACACGTAGCAGAAGTGATGGCGAGAAATACCGCCTATAACATCTTCCAAGATTCCCAGAATATAGACTCAAAAGAGAGTTATGTAGGGCATCTCAATATCCTCTGTGTGATGGATACGGGTAACGGTGCAGCATTTGTCTATAGAAGCGACAAGAGTGCCAAAATGATCCCTATGCCGATCATAGGTCACTGGATGAAAAAGGGATGGGGCTGGTACTGTAAAATGTCCAAACTAGGAAAAATCCCAAGAATCCCTGGAATGTGAGAACCGTGAAATAAATGACACCTGCGTGTCATTTATAGGTTCGAAACCGGAGTGGTCGTAACGAAGTGAAGCCACGGAGGTCGGGAGCAGCGTAAATAAATGACACCTGCGTGTCGATTATAGCTGCGAAACCGGAGCGGTGGAGCAAAGCGACCCGCGAAGGTCAGAACCTCGTGCGAAATCATGCGAACTGTCAAGTAAAAGCAAACGGCTTTTATAAGCTCGGAACGACAGGCTGCTCCATATTTTTTCATTCCCGCTTCAAAGAATACATACCTGAATTTGACGAATCAGTTCATTTTTCAGCTTATTAAACTCAGGTATGCATTCTCATCGTCCTTGATGGGAAGCAGAAAAACCAATGAAACATCAAATTTAACCAAAAGGAAACCAATGAAACAAATTACCGTTATGGAAAAATATCCGGTCTTTACAATCGAGATAGAGAAGAGTGAAACAAGCTATCAAAATGTTGATGAGATCCTGGCATACCTTAAAGGACAGGTAGAAGCACATCCTGTCGCTGTCTATATCGGAGAGTTTGACCACTATGGTCATACTTCTTCACTTGAAGTCGGAGAGATCTCAGAAGATATCAAAGATGCGAAAAATCTTATCTGCTGTTTTGGTAAAGCATTACCAAAGCCTGAAGTATTGGGAGTAAGACCGCGTTCTATCGGTGTGGCAGAGATGAAAGACTCTTTTGTTGTGAGTTTTCTTGAAGCGCCGAATCCAGATGCAAATGCTGCTATGGAAAAGTGGGTGAAGGGCATTGCAAATAAATAACAGACTCTTTTCCTTATTATTTGTTACTTTTTTACTCACGGGGTGTGAAGAGCGTTTTCCTGTCTATGCAAGTTTTTGTACGCAGGAAGAGGCTCCTTCCCTCTCCTGCCTTCGCTACCCTTTGGTAGAGCCTCAAGATAAATTACGCCTAGAAGAGGCGCTTGGAGTCAAAGAAGATCCCGCCTGTCCCTATTATGTGAAACTTACCAAATACAAAATCGGACAATGCAATAACCCTGTGGTAAAGAGTACAGGAAGTGACTTTGAAGGGTATGTACGTTTGGAAATCCTGAAAGGTTTTACATGCTATTATAAGGTACAGAGTGATTATAAATTAGATAGGGAGGCTGCATTCAAAAGGGTTTTGGAACAGTCGACAATAGATCTCAAACAAAAAAAATAAAAAATATTTTTTTAATTAAGACTATTTTTATCCTATTTAAGGAATAATGCTTCTACACAATTTAAATAAAAGGAAAATTAATGGCAACAGTAACTTTTAAAAACGACATTACATGTAACCTCGCAGGAACAGAAGTAAACGTTGGTGATACAGCACCGGTAGTAACAGTAACAAACTGTAACCCAATGCTCCAAGATGAAACAGTAGGAGGAGAAGGTAAGGTACAACTTGTAGTAGCAGTACCTTCACTAGACACTGGTGTATGTGACGCTGAAACAAGAAGATTTAACTCTGAGGCAGCTAGCCTTGAGGGTGTAGAAGTAATGACTGTATCTATGGACCTTCCATTTGCAGCAGCAAGATGGTGTGGTGCAGCCGGAATCGAAAATATCAAAGTATGTTCAGACTTCAGAAACAAAGATTTCGGTAACGCTTACGGAGTACTTCTTGCAGACGGTCCTCTTGCAGGTGTACTTGCTAGAGTTATCTTTGTAGTCGGAAAAGACGGAAAAGTAGCTTACAAACAAGTAGTTCCTGAAATCACTGAAGAGCCAAACTATGAAGAAGCACTTGCAGCAGCTAAGGCAGCGCTGTAATCTTTATAAACAACCCTCACTAGAGGGTTGTTTACCTCTTATTCCCTCCCCTTTTTATCACGCTTTATTCATTAGTGTAGTTGTGCTAAAATACACAATTAAAATGCAAAGTGTCATTTTTGTAAAGGATAGAATTTCTGTGCAAAATTTCTTATATTTGATGCTTTTACCTCTGTCACTGTTTATTTTCACAGGGTGTGCCGATCCGGATCTTAAGAAAGACGAGTATAATCTGGAAGAGTGCAGAGAAGAGCTGCTGGAGGCAACAGACTTTAAAAGTGAAGGAAGCATAGACCACATCGTTGTGATGAAAGCAGAAAGAAAAATGTATCTATATGCCGGAGAGAAGGTCAAAGGTATACTTCCTGTCTCTCTGGGGAAGAACCCTGTAGGACATAAACAGAGACAGGGAGACAACCGTACCCCGGAGGGTGAGTTTTTTATCCATCGTAAGCTCTGCTCTCCCAAATACTATCGTTCCCTCTGTATCTCTTACCCAAGGCCGGAAGATATCGAGAGTGCCAGGGAAAGAGGAGTCAATCCCGGTGGTGCTATCACCATCCATGCACAGCCTAAATGGAATGCAGACGGAAAAGAGGATGCTTATACCCTGAGCCAGAATTGGACTCAGGGGTGTGTAGCTGTGACGAACAGTGAGATGAAAGAACTATGGTATGCCGTACGCGAAGGCGTTCCGGTAACTATAAGGTAGGA
Organism: Sulfurovum sp. MH2-6; assembly: GCF_058374785.1. NCBI lineage: Bacteria > Pseudomonadati > Campylobacterota > Epsilonproteobacteria > Campylobacterales > Sulfurovaceae > Sulfurovum > Sulfurovum sp. MH2-6. The sequence continues at coordinate 2,468,354 of NZ_CM178170.1, read as the reverse complement.
GGTCAGAGATCGCACGCTATACCCAAAAACAGATTGACAAATACCAAAGACAAAAATATATCGGTGAGTTGGAAAAAGTGTCAAAAAATCTTTTTCGTATGTTTAGAGATGAGAGCTGTACGGCAGAATCCTTTATCTCCAAGTTTCAAATGCTGAAGGAGAAACTGGATGAGAGAGAGGAGACTCACCTTGACTCAGAATATCATAGAGAACTGAAAGCATATATCAATAGGCTCTATCAGCAAACCTGTCAGAATGAGCACTTTGATGAGAATGAGTTCTCGGATATCCGAGAGGCAGAGATGAGTAACCTGAACCGTTTACAAAAAATGAAAAACCGTGTCTCTTACAAAAAAGACAAACATAAATCAAAACATCATCATGAAGACTGGGGGTAAACGATGCAGATAAGCGTAAAAACCATGCTTTTACTATCCGTTACAATGTTATGGATCTCCGGCTGTAACAAGGAACCTGTAGCGTATGGAAAGGTGGACAAGACACCTTATGAGACCAAAACCTGTTGGCAGGCGCTTGCAAATGGTGCTGAGATAGATGAGTCATTACTGGCAGATAAAATCATTGTCTATAAAGAGAAGCATATCATGCATCTCTATCGCAAAGGAAAACTGGTAGAGGAGTTCCGTATCTCATTGGGGAAGAACGGTACAAAAGGGGATAAGGTTTCTAAAGGAGATTATAGAACACCTGTAGGCAGATATACGATCGTGAGAAAAAAGTGTGACAATAGGCTTTATAAGTCATTAATGATCTCTTATCCGGATCGAGAGGATATCGCAGAGGCGAAAAAAAGAGGCGTAGACCCCGGAGGGTATATCACCATTCACGGACAGCCAAAGTGGAATGCAGACGGAAGAGGGGACAAGTATACTTTGGCATATGATTGGACTGAAGGGTGTATCGCAGTGACGAACAGGGCGATGGATATCTTATGGAAATCGATAAAAAACGGTGCGAAGATCGAGATTTATGCATAATAAAGTAATTTTAGCTTAAATTGAGTAATGATATATTATCATATTGAATAATATTGGTAAAAGGAGAAAATATGAAAAAGGTTTTGATCTCATCAGCATTGTTTTCAGCTGTTTTATTGATGGCAGGAGGAAAACTTGCACCGGAGGATATCCCGGAACTTGTACCTGCGATAGAAGCACCGGCAAATGATTGCGGGAAGAATACTGTCTACCATGATGATAAGACAGGATTGATGTGGCAGGATGAGGCATATCAAGATGCAGAAGACGGAGCCTACAGGAACAACCATACCTCTGGAAAAGCGGGAAGCTTTCAGTATGCAAAAGGATATTGTAGCACTCTTTACTATGCCGGTCATTCAGACTGGAGATTGCCTACTTCAGATGAACTGATGGCACTGCATAGAGAACCCGGAGAGGCCTTTATCAACTCCAGAGCTGCAGATTTCTGGACATCGACACCCGCAAAAACAGGGAAATATTATGCTGTGTATCCTGTAGATGCCTACCGTTATGAGAGAAAAGTGAGTGACAGCAACTATATCAGATGTGTACGCTGTGAAAAGAAGAACTAGAGAATCTTGATCTCTTCTTTTAGGGTAATACCAAAGACTTTTTTTACTTCTTCTTTTGCATGGTTGATGAGGTAGATGGCATCTTCAAAGGTGCCGTTTCCGAGATTGACCAGGAAGTTTGCATGGATGGGGCTCCACTGCATATCTCCTTTTTTCACCCCTTTTAATCCTACCGCTTCAATGAGCCGTCCTGCGTAATCTCCATCAGGATTTTTAAATACCGAGCCGGCACTCGGCTCCGGAGGCTGATTGGTTCGTAAAGAGAGCAGGCTATCAAGTAGTGCCTGACTAAACCCCTCTTTGATCTCAAATTTCGCTTCAGTAGCTATGCCTCCGAGTTCGGCATAGCGGTATCCATGCTTTATATCTTTTGCTTTGATCCATTGCCCGTTGATCTTGACTGAGTGGAGTATATTGAACACCTCATACGCTTTAACCCCTGCATTCATCGCAAGCATCCCGCCAAGTGTACCTGGTAGTTTGGAACAGAACTCAAAACCTGCGATATTATGTTTCCTTGCATAGGAGACGATGCGTCCGGTGGGAGTGGCCGCACCGATCCTGAGCATATTCTCCTCCTGGATAATAGTGGCAAAGGCTTTGCTCAGTTTCATCAGTGGAGGCGGGGTAGGGGAGACAAGGAGATTATTGGCTCCTCCGATCAGGTAACGGTTTTGAGGTATCTCATCACCTTTTTCCACTATCAGTACTTCTGTAGGTTGCCCCACTTTGATACTGGAGTATTTTGAAAAATCGATGGTTTTAAAAAACAAAGGTTTGCCTTTGTTTTTTAAAAGGTAGCAGGTAGCAGGTAGCAGGTAGTAAATTTGGTATGTGTTGCTCTGCAACACGATGATATATAGGGTATGTTTTCTTCATCTCCTATCTACTCCCTACTATCTTGAGCGGAGCTCACTGTATTCTCGTGGGATGAGGTACTCTTCCGTTTTTATCGGTGTCTCCCATAGTCCATGTTTGTAGCCTAACTCATAAAGCTTGTCCAGTGCCTGAATCTGCAGGGCACTGAGCTCTATGGATTCATCCGATGCATACATATCCAGGTACTTTGTAAGCATCTTGTCAGAGATACGTACAAGTGCATCGTTCTCCAGTTTGGTACAGAGTTCCTCTTTTCGATCGTTGGCTACTTTTACCCCGTCAATGAGGATATTCTCTATCTCTATGGCACGGTTGAGCGGAAGACTTCTGCGTATCGCCATCCCTCCAAGCGGTAAAGGTAAGCCCTCACCAGCCAGTTCTACCCAGATATCCCACACTTCCTTCTCGACTTCCAGGCTCTCATCAAAATCAAGGATTGATTCGTGAATTAAAACTCCGGCATCCACCGTTCCGTTGACTACAGCTTCCTCTATCTCAAGAAAGTTCATATAGACAGGACGTGCTTCAGGGTAGTAGATACGAAAGAGCATGGCATTGGTAGTGTATTTCCCGGAGAGGGCCACTTTAAAATTGCGTTTAAGCTTTTTATCTTTACGACGGATCAGTTTGGGGCCATACCCCTCACCAAAACTGACTGCTGTACGAAGCAGTGCATACTCATCTTTGATCAACGGGTACATGCCAAAACTGATCGCACTGACATCATAAGTACCTTTGAGTGCCTCTTCATTCAATGTCTCTATGTCCAATCCGATGTTCTCAAACTGGTAATCTTTGGTATCTACCCAGCCAAATTTAATCGCATAGTACATAAAGATATCATCAGCATCGGGTGAGTGGGCTAGTTGGATAGGATTCATCGGGTTAAACTCGCTTCAATTAGTAATGTCATCATTTTATCATAAGCGTCCCTAAAAGCAAAACCATCTGATGGATATGGGTAGTGCGATGAGGTATATACTTCTGTATCACACTCTATATTTTAAGCGTATCCCTGCCCTGTGTTCCTGGCACTATATGGGATGTCAACGGTTTGAATTCAAAAAAAGTATGACAATATGACATATTTTTTTATACGATGACCTAAACCTATTAAAATGGTGATAGAATTTCATATTAAAAGGTAAGGATCATGACTATGGCAATGGACGCAAACAAACAAAAAGCATTGGATATGGCGATCAAGCAGATTGATAAAGCGTTTGGAAAAGGTACCCTGATGAGGCTCGGGGATAAAGAGATCGAGCCTATCGAATCGATCAGTACCGGTTCGCTTGGACTTGATATGGCACTCGGGATAGGCGGTATTCCTGTCGGTAGGATCATAGAGATCTATGGTCCGGAGTCATCAGGGAAAACAACACTTTCACTGCAGACGATCGCATCTGCACAGAAAGAGGGGAAGATTTGTGCCTTTATCGATGCAGAACACGCACTTGATGTGATCTATGCAAAGAATCTCGGCGTAGATACGGAGAACCTTTTGGTTTCACAACCGGATTTCGGGGAACAGGCACTTGATGTACTTGAGACACTCACGCGTTCAGGTGCGGTCGATTTGATTGTTGTCGACTCGGTAGCTGCTCTGACACCGAAAACAGAGATCGAAGGTGAGATGGGGGATCAGCACGTAGGACTTCAGGCACGTTTGATGTCACAAGCACTGCGTAAGCTCACAGCAATCCTACATAAAACCGATACTACAGTGATCTTTATCAACCAGATCCGTATGAAGATCGGTACTATGGGGTATGGAAGTCCTGAAACGACGACAGGCGGTAATGCATTGAAGTTTTACTGTTCGGTACGTATCGATGTAAGACGTATCGCTACCCTTAAACAGGGCGAGTCACAGATCGGTAACCGTGTGAAAGCAAAAGTGGTGAAAAATAAAGTCGCACCGCCATTTAGGCAAGCGGAGTTTGATATCATGTTCGGTGAAGGAATTTCATCAGAAGGTGAGTTGATCGATTACGGGGTAAAACTGGATATCATCGACAAATCGGGAGCGTGGTTTAGCTATGGTGCTGAAAAACTGGGGCAAGGTAAAGAGAATGCAAAACAGACGATCAAAGAGAATTCTGAATTGCGTGCCGAGATCGAAGGCAAGATCAAAGAAGGACTTGGTTTTGGTGCAGGTCTTACGGTAGATGAAAGTGAGATGACGGAGTAAACTCCGTACATTTCTGAAAAGTAGACATACTTCACCCCTCTTTTCCATTTTTTCAATGGCTGCAGGAAAGAAAAGGGTTCCTTTTGGGACCTGCTATCCTGAACTTCTGATTCAAATATTCCGCTTTATTAATATATGAAAGGATTTGGGTATAATCCGATCATGATGAAACAAAAACAGATATTTTTATGTGCAATTAACAATATCCTCTCAGGAACCTGTAAAGAGGATTGTAAGTTCTGTACACAAAGTGTACGGTATCATGCGGATATAGAGCGCTATACCTATAAAGAGATTGATAGAATCGTAGAAGAAGCGAAAATCGCTCAATCGTATGGAGCATTAGGTTACTGTCTTGTGACAGCAGGCAAGGGACTGGATGACAAAAAGGTAGATTTTGTTGCAAGAGCAGCACAGGCAATCAAAAAAGAGGTAGATGGATTAAACCTGATTGCTTGTAACGGTACCGCTTCTGTCGAACAGCTTAGATATCTCAAAGAGCATGGACTGGATAGTTATAACCATAACCTTGAGACATCAGAGCGATATTATGCCGAGATCTGTCAGACGCATGGTTGGGATGAGCGTTACACTACCTGTGAAAATGTGAAGTCGGTAGGATTGGCACTTTGCAGTGGGGGAATTTTCGGTATGGGTGAGACAGAACAGGATCGTAATGACCTGCTTGACTCTATCGCTTCTCTTCAGCCGGAGTCCACGCCGCTGAACTTCTACCACCCGAATCCCGCACTACCTATTAAAACACGTAATATAGAGCTTGATGAGGCCGTTGAAGTGATACGGAAAGCACGTAAGCTGTTGGGTGAAGAGAAACTTCTGATGGTTGCTGGCGGAAGGGAACTGCTGTTCAATGGGCAGGAAAATAAAATGTTTGAAGCAGGCGCCAATGCTATGGTGATAGGTAATTATCTTACAACTTCAGGCAGCACACCATCAAGAGATCAACATATACTTCAGGAATTAGGATATGAAATCGCAACAAGTTGTGAAAAACATTAAACCACGCAGGTAAAAGCATGCAAGAGAATATTCTGCTTATTTTAACCCTTTCTCTCCTGATATGGGGCAGTCCTTTTGTGGCGAAGGTTCTTCGTGTTCCAACGCCTCCGGTTGAAATTATATTAGGATCTTTTTTTGCCTACCTGGGGTTTATTGTAGAGAGTGAATACTTTGCGCTGATTGCCCAGATTGGGTTTCTTTATCTCATGTTCCTTGCCGGCATGGAAGTGGACTTGAAGCAGATCAGCGGAAGTTCTAAAACGGTGATCAAAAAATCTATACTCTTTCTCTTCGCGATGGTCTTTTTTTCGACGCTCTCCGGGTTCCTCTTTGATCTGGATACGGTGATCATCATCTCCATGCCTTTGATCTCTATCGGTCTTCTGGCATCACTCTCCAAAGCTTATGGTAAAGAGCAGCCCTGGATACGTATGGCATTTATCGCGGGTGTCCTGGGAGAAATAGCGAGTATTACCGTGTTGACAGTGTTTGATGCTGCAAGTAAGACAGGGGTGAATATTACCCTTTTGGTCCATTTGGGTTACCTGGTACTTTTTATGGTGATCGTCTATTTTGTCTATCGCCTTTTACATCTACTCTTTTGGTGGTATCCTGAGCTTAAGAGTACCCTGGTCCCAAAGTTTGATACCTCGGACCAGGATATACGTCTCTCTATCGCACTCTTTTTTATTCTTATCGCAGTGATGCTTTCCCTGGAGCTTGAACTGGCACTGGGGGCATTTATCGCCGGTGTTGCCATTTCAGCCTTTTTTCACCATGAAAAGAAGCTTGAAGAGAAAATGTCAAGTTTGGGATTCGGATTTTTGGTTCCCCTCTTCTTTATACATGTAGGTGCTTCGTTTGATATCAAAGCACTTGTTGTACCTGGAGTGGTCTCCGGTGCACTGCTGATCACATTTTTGATGATATCCTCCAGGGTTTTGGCTGCGGCAGTACTCCAGGGGTTGAGTAGCAGGAAGGATGCGCTTTTGGTGGCACTCTCCCTGTCGATGCCGCTTACACTTCTTATTGCTGTAGCGACGATCGGATATGAAGCACATCTACTGAAACAACTGCATTATTATCAACTGATTCTGGCAAGTATATTTGAGATACTGATCTCAATGATCACGATTAAATTTATCACCGGTAAAAAAATATAAGAGAGAAAGAGGGGAAGGAGAAGAGAGACAGAGATTACTCTCCATCCATTTCCTTGATCGCTTCAAGGTAAAGCTTGTCTGCTTCCTCTTTTGCCTGTTTTTGTTCAACTGTCAGGTCGATATCATCCAAAGCGGATTTCGGTTGCGGCTTTTCCTCCAAAGAGGCAGGTTGCTTTTCCTGCGGGGTTTCTACCGCCTTTTTTGCTTTTTCCATCTCTGCTTCTATCGCTGTATGCTCTTTGGTTTTTTCTTCAGACTGTTTGGTTCCCGGAGTCTCTTCAGCGGCTTTCGATTGCGGCTTTTTCTCTAAAGAGGCAGGCTGTTTTTCCTGCGGGGTTTCTACCGCCTTTTTTGCTTTTTCCATCTCTGCTTCTATCGCAGTTTTCTCTTTGGCTTTTTCTTCAGGCTGCTTGGTTCCCGGAGTCTCTTCAGCGGCTTTGGCTGCTTTCTTTTGTGCTGCCTCTTGTAGCTGTTTTTTTCTAAGGCGTTCAGCTTCATATTTCTGCACGGCGATACGTTCTTCTTCCAATGCTTTTAAACGTTCTTTTTCAGCCTGTTTTTGTTCCTCTGCCATGATCTCTTCCAGAGTCTCTGCTTCTTTGGCAGACTTTTTTTCTTCTTCTACCGATGTTTCCGAAGGCGTTGTTTTTTCGGTATCTTTGGCAGCTGCTTCCGGAGATTTTACTTTGCTCTCTTGTGAAGGTGTAGCATTTTTCTCTGATGCTTCTACTTCATCGGTCGTGTTTCCTTCCTCTATGGCATCTATCTCTTCATCCAGGAGAAGGTCATCTTTATCTCCGGCTGAGTCTCTCAGTTCAGAAATAAGAGAACTCTGTTCATCATCTAAACTTTTAAGGTTCGTTTGTAGATCAAATGGATTTTCAGATGCCTCCAGCCCGATGCAAAGGATTGCAACGCCTGTCAATAGATACCGCTTCATATTTTACTCCTCTTTCAGTTCTCACTGGGTTCAAGCTGTTTAAGCTCAAAGTACTCTTTTTGCAGTCTTCGGTTTTCAGCCTTTAACGCTTTTTTTTTGTAAATTAACGCCTCTTTTTTTGTTTTGAGATGATCTAAAACCGTGAGTGAATTTTCTCCATAGATTAAAATACCGAGATAGATGCCAAAAAGCAGAATTCCAAGCAGGCCTATCAGAAAAGTTTTGATGGATAACCCTGCTATCTCTCCTGCTTTTTGTACCACTCTCATAGGTTATTTTGCAAATGGCTCCGCACCCAGGTACTCAAATTGTCCCAGCTCTGCTTCGATCTCAAGAAGTCTGTTGTATTTGGCGATTCTATCACTTCTCGCAGTAGAACCTGTTTTGATCTGACCGGTATTGAGTGCGACTGCAAAGTCCGCGATAAATGTATCTTCACTCTCTCCTGAACGGTGTGACATGACACAATTATACCCACTTCTTTGTGCAAGTCTGATGGTCTGCATTGTTTCAGAGACAGAACCGATCTGATTTGGTTTGATCAGGATCGCATTACCGATGCCTTTTTCGATCCCTTCAGCAAGGATTGATACATTGGTTACAAAAAGATCATCTCCTACAAGCTGTACTTTACTGCCAAGTACATTAGTAAGCTCTTTCCATCCATCCCAGTCATCTTCGCTGAGACCATCTTCGATCGATACGATCGGATATTTTGCACAAAGGTCAGCGTAGTATGCTACCATCTCTGAACTTGTAAGCTCTCTGTTCTCAGATTTGAGTACATATTTCCCTGCATCATTGATCAGTTCACTCGCAGCAACATCCAGTGCGATTGCGATCTGCTCTCCCGGTTTGTAACCCGCTTTTTCGATCGCTTCCATAATCACCTGGATAGGCTCTTCGTTTGATTTTAGGTTCGGTGCAAATCCACCTTCATCACCAACGGCAGTACTCTCACCCATTCCATCGATGATCTTCTTTAGGTTGTGGTAGACTTCAGCAGCGGCTCTGAGTCCTTCAGAAAATCTGTCAAATCCTATCGGCATGACCATATACTCCTGAAAGTCTACGGAGTTATTTGCATGTTCTCCACCGTTAATGATGTTGAGCATAGGTACAGGCATTGTCACACCGTTGGCACCGCCAAGGTATCTGTAAAGAGGCATTTTCATGCTTGCTGCTGCTGCACGTGCCACTGCCATAGAGACACCAAGCACAGCATTTGCCCCCAGGTTACCATAGTTATGTGTACCGTCCAGCTCTTTCATCGTCAGGTCAACTTCTGCCTGGTTGTACGGGCTCATCCCTACAAGTGCTTCATAGATCGGTCCGTTTACATTTTCGCACGCCTGCTGAACGCCTTTACCCATGTATCTGTCACCGCCGTCACGAAGCTCCAATGCCTCACGCTTACCTGTACTTGCACCACTTGGTACGATCGCACTTGCAACGCTTCCATCACTTAGGCTTACTTTAGCTCTTACGGTAGGATTTCCCCTACTATCCATTACCTCGTCTGCTATGATGTCATCGATAAAAACCATCTTTTTCCTTTATGTCTGCAATATACTATTTTAAATGTTAATATTTTATCGAATTTTTGCTGATAGGTGATTAGTATTAAATAAACTTATAGAGGTAATCCTGCAATGATAATGGATGATGCTCGCGGGAGAGGAGGGCTCCTCTCCCATGCACTTTATTTTAAACTTTTACGAATATTTTTGACCTCTTGTTTCAACTGTGCCAGGGTATTATCCCCTGCCGTTTTTTGATACTTGAGTTGATGGTAAAGTCTGTTGATGGTTGATAGAGGGATATCTTCTTTCTGCTCGACCCGGCTGAAGTACCGGTTAAGGCTCTCCCCCGGAAGTTTGTGCATTCCCAATTTCTCAAGCTTTTGAAGAAGCGGTTTAAGTGTACACTGAAGTGCATCATGGCATTTTGCACGGCTCAACAGGTAAAGTATCAAGATCAGCAGTGCAAGCAGCAGTATAAAGCTTACGATGAATTTGACGAGAAACAGCGTATCGGTTTTGAGGTAGGAGAAGAGCTTTTTCTGACTCAGTGCACTATACTCCAGGATCCATGTGTCTATCTGGTATTTGATATAGTGAAGGTATAGAGTCACCTTTTTCCAGCTGCTTTTTTCCTCTTGAGTGTTATTGAGACTGTTCTCACGGTCTCTATCCTTTTTGATGGAACTGGCAAACGCTGTCGTCTCTATCCTCTTCCAGTAGCCATCAAGATAGACTTCGACCCAGGCATGTGCATCACTCTCTCTAATGATAAGGTAGTTCTCTATGCTGTCTGAGCCGTCAGGTCTGTATCCTGTCACGATCCGGCTTGGAATTCCACTCATCCTTGCAAGTGTCGTAAACGCAGCTGCAAAGTGGACACAGTATCCCTCTTTTACTTTAAAAAGAAAGCTGTCTGTAGAGTGGTCGAGATCAAAGGGTTTAGGCTTAAGGGTATAGGTAAGTTTCTGTGCCCTAAAGAACGACCGGATCGCATCAAGTCTCTGCTCCGGATCGCTGAATTTGGATTTGATTTTTTCGGCTAATGCTTGTGTTTTAGGGTCACTGTTACGGTCGTAACCCAAGGCGACTCTCTTTAGGGTATCCGGTAGACGGCTTTGATAACTTGATTGGAGGAGAGAGCCAGCCTGGTATAGAAAAGTGTCATTGACAGGCTCCGGCATTGTACTTTCGAGATGAAAATCGAGTGTGGCTTTCTGAGGGAGCACTACGGGGGTGTCAAGCAGGTATATCCACTTTTTATTGGTAGGGTAGAGGGTGACTTTATAGGTAGTTGTTTTCCCCCCGGAAAGGTCAGATTTTAAAGGTATATGTGAGGGTTTCAGAGGTCTCCAGATGTTATCGGTTTTGTTGTAGAGTACACTTCCCCTGAAGTAGAGATGATGAGCAGAAGGGATCTTCTCCTTGAACCCTACCTCCATGACAATACGTTGCGAGGGAACAAGCAGGGCATTTTTATCCAGGTACATGAGCCCGTCATGACCGCTTCTATGGATCAAATCCCCTTTAAAACCGTATTTCGCGTGCTCAAAGGAGATTCGGGGGAAAAAGATAAAGAAGAGTATGACGATAGGCAGGGCAGCGATATAGAGCATTGAAGAGACCCGTAAAGAGCTATAAAGGCTGGACTGCATGATCTGCCAGACAAGCATCGTTGTCAGGATAAAGACCTCACATACTACATAGAGGAGCATCGGTATAGAGTGAAAGAAAAAGAGGCTCATTGCCAGCAGCAGCAGAGGAGAGATTTTCAGGTAAAAGTTGACCTCTTTGGTAAGCCTTTGCAGGGATATGGCGACCAGAAGGATATAAATCAGGAGTTCGACAAAGAGCTTAAGCCGGGAAAGACCTGCAAGGTTGAAACTGCCGTAAAGGGAGAAGAATATCGCAACCATGCCTACTGCTGTAACAGTAATGAGTGTGAAAGCAGTAGGTTTCTTATCGATAATAAGCAGCGTCAGGACGAGCAGCAGGAAAAAGAGGATCGGAAGTTTGATAAAAAAAACCAATGGTATCAAGGCAACAATATAGGCAATATCAAGTACCCTTAACGGAGTCGGTTTAGTAGAGAGCCAGTTTTTCAAGTATCTCATCTATAGACATCCTTTTTGAACTCAGATTTTCCCGGGGCATTCGAACTTGAAACTCAAGATTTTGCGCCTCACACTCCAGTATCCAGCGTGTCAGCTGTGAAAGTCTGGCTTCATCGCTTTTGCCTGCCGTATAGAAGTCAAAGTGGAGTTGTTCCAGCGGTATCTCATGGGCAAATTTTTTCAGTGCATTTTCTCCCTTTGCCACAGAGGGCCAATGTATTTTACTCAGGGGTGCATTGCCGCTGTAGGGTGTGATCCCCTCAAAATCACTCTCCAGACCGTAGCGTCCCTTCTGACGGCTTAAAAATGTCTCCAAACTGCTCCCTTTAGGGTGAGGGTAGATGACTTTATGGGGCTTCAGTTTTACTGGGAGAATAAAACGGATGGTGGCTAAAGGGAAGAGACTTTGGAGCTGACACTCTTGAATCTTCAACTCTCCTCTATGCTCAGGCATGTGGGAGAGTGTAATCATCTCCTGTGTGTGCGCTTTTACGGAGGGGATAAAAAGCGTTTTATTCATACATTCAAGCGTGAGTGCGTAGCTTTCCCTGTTTTTGTTGTTGTTCAGGGAGAAGTAGAGAGAGGATGTTTCCTTGGCAAAGAGTCTCTCTGAACCCTGTAGTGTAAGTGTGAGATTGGACATATTGACTATCCCGAAAGGTGAAGCGATAAATGCCAAAGCAAAGACAAAAAAAAGGACGATATAGACCAGGTTGAAGTTATGCATATAGGCTTCCAGAAAAAGCCCGAAAAGTATGATCACAACCAGAAGCGAACCCAGTGTTGCTTTTTGTTTCAGACGTTTACGCGTCTGGTTGAGTATTCGAAGTGATAACATGTCTGATGCGCTCTAACGTAGTTTTGCCCTCTTTGAAGTGCAGTCTATGTAGAGAGACATAGGGTGCAACCGCAGTCACATCGTCAGGAATGGCATAGTCTCTTCCATGCATACAGGCCCAGGCCCGTGTCATTTGCGCCAATGCCAGTGCACCTCTTGTAGAGAGACCGTGTGTGAAGTATACGCCGTTCCGGCTCAATGCGATAATGGCCTGCAGATAGTCCAGCAGAGCATCACTCAGGTGTACTCGGCTTACTGCATCCTGTATCTCTTTGATCTCCTCCGGCGTGATATGGGTATGTGCAGGAATGCGCTTAGGTTTTTTTTGCGCCAGGATAGCCCGTTCTGCTTCATGGGCAGGATAGCCGATGCTCATGGCACAGATAAATCTATCCAGTTGGGAATCGGGAAGCTTAAACGTACCGACCTCTTCATAGGGGTTTTGTGTCCCCATCACAAAAAAAGGTTCTTCCAATTCGTAACGTTCCCCATCAATCGTGATACTATTCTCCTCCATCGCTTCAAGCAGGGCTGATTGGGTTTTGGGCATCGAACGGTTGATCTCGTCGGCCAGCAGGAACTGGGTGAAGATGGGACCTTTTTTGAAGACGAATTCTGATTGCTTTTGATTGAAGTAGTTTACCCCGAGGATATCGGAGGGTAAAAGATCAGAGGTGAATTGAATACGATTGAACTCGAGTCCAAGCAGTGAAGCAAGTGCTTTGGCAAGCGTGGTTTTCCCTACGCCGGGAATATCCTCAACCAGCAGGTGCCCTTTGGCAAAGAAGGCTGCAAGTGCCAGTGTGATGCTCTCCTCTTTGCCGTATAGTACCGATGATACCGCCTCGACCAGGGGAGTAAATCTTGCATCCAGTTGATTCATCATGCTTCCGTGGGTACATCTTCCCGGTGTTTACATTTAAGACACTCATAGACCTCTTTACCGCGAAGTGTCTTTTTACCCATCGTATAGTTACACTCCGGACACTTTTTGTTCACAGGTTCGAAGTTGGCGATAAATTTACATTTCGGATAGTTCGTACATCCAAAGAACTTTCCGCGTTTTCCTTCCCGCTCCTGTAGTTTCCCGCCACACTCCGGACAGGGTACATCGAGTTCTCTAGGCGGGTTGAGGGGTTTGGCATTTTTACATTTCGGATAGGCAGAACATGCCAAAAATTTTCCGCGGCGAGACTCTTTGATGACCATCGGTGCGCCACACTTGTCACACTTCTCATCTGTCTCTTCGGGTTGTTCCGGTTCGGTACCGTCGGTATTTTTGGTGTATTTACACTTAGGGAAATTGCTACATGCGATAAACTCGCCGTAACGTCCTTTTCTAAGCAGCAGTTCGGAACCACACTTTGGACACATCTCCCCGGTAGGTATCGCTACTTTGAGGCTCTTGATACTCTTTTTCCCCTCTTCGACCTTTTGCATGAAAGGGGTATAAAACTCTTTGAGTACCTTCTGCCACTCTTTGTGTCCTTCACCGATCTCATCAAGCACCTCTTCCATATTCGAAGTAAAGTCACTGTCCACGATCTCGGGGAAGTGTTCTTCAAGCATCTCTGTCACGGTAAAGGCAACTTCCGTAGGATGGATACGCTTTTTTTCGATCTCGATATATTTACGCTGTTGGAGTATCGTCACGGTCGGTGCATAGGTACTTGGACGACCGATACCCAAAGATTCAAGCTTTTTGATGAGACTTGCTTCGTTGTAGCGTGCCGGGGGTTCGGTGAAGTGTTGCTCCTGCTGGATATCGTCCAGGCTGACACTCTCCCCCTGAGTCAGTTCAGGCAAGAGCTTGTCTTTTTCCGTATAGCCTGTGACTTTGTAGAAACCGTCAAAAAGGAGTTTTCTTCCATTTGCCTTGAAAACGGACTTGTCTCCTTTAAAAAGGATGCTTTGCGACTCAAGTTGTGCTTCGGTCATCTGACAGGCAAGAAAACGCTTATAGATCAGGAGATAGAGCTTGAGTTCATCGCCGGAGAGATATTCCGGCGCTATTTTGGTATCGAAATGCACATTGGTCGGACGGATCGCTTCATGGGCTTCCTGTGCTCCCTTGGACTTGGTGACATAACTTTTGGCCTTGGAAGGAAGATATTTGTCTCCGAAATTCTCCTTGATATAGCTTCTCGCACTCTCTACGGCTTCTTTTGCCAGGTTCATACTGTCTGTTCTCATATAGGTGATGACACCGGTAACACCCTGGTCGGTTTTTACCCCTTCGTAGAGCTTCTGTGCGATCATCATTGTTTTCTTCGGAGAGAATCCCAGTTGTGTGGAGGCAGCCTGTTGCAGGGTTGAGGTCATGAACGGCGGGGGTGTCTTTGTCTTTCTTTTGGACTTCTCTATAGAGAGTACCGTAAAGCTTTCAGATTTTGCCGTAGTCGTGATATTCGTCGCTTCAGCTTCGTTTTTGATCGTCAGCTTTTCGATCTTCAGTCCATCGAACTCATAGATAGCGGCATCGATATCTTTTTGAAATTTTGCATCGATGGTCCAGTACTCTTCAGGCTTGAAGGCTTTGATCTCACGCTCTTTATCCACAACGAGCTTGAGGGTGGAGCTCTGTACTCTTCCCGCACTCAGACCTTTTTGGATCTTGCTTGCAAGCAGAGGAGAGAGCTTATATCCTACGATACGGTCAAGCATACGTCTGGTCTGCTGTGCATCGACCGAGTCCATATCGACACGGCGCGGATTTTCCAGCGCATGGGTGATCGCGCTTTTGGTGATCTCATGGAAGACGATACGCGGAAGCTCGGTAGGGTTTTTCCCGATAGCCATTGCGATATGGTATCCGATCGCTTCTCCTTCACGGTCCTCATCGGTCGCGATATAGACGGTTTCAGCCTCTTTCGCAAGTTTTTTGAGTTCTTTTACCGTAGGGTTGGCATCTCTGGGAATAGAGTATTTGGGGACCAGGTCACCCGTCTCATCGTCAATCGTGATACCGAAGGTACTTTTGGGAAGATCGCGGATATGCCCCTTGGAGGCGATCACTTTGTACTCTTTGCTTAGAAAATTGGTGATAGTTCTTGCTTTTGCAGGTGACTCAACGATAATTAAATTTTTCATAGGTACTTACTTTATAGAGTGGTTTGATTTTTTGGCATTGTAACACAAAAGAGTAAAAAAGGTTTAATGGGTAGAAAGTTTATTAAGGGATAGGATCTCTTTTACGTATAACGCAATGTCACGTTATACGTAAATTTTTAGGATTCTTTAAGAATTCTCGGAAGAGTGATTCCTCTCTGACTTTGATACTTTCCTTTACGGTCAGAGTAGGTGGTTTCACACTGCTCATCTCCCTCTAAAAAGAGTACCTGGGCGATACCCTCATTGGCATAGATCTTTGCAGGAAGCGGTGTTGTGTTGGAGATCTCTATCGTGATATGCCCCTCAAACCCCGGTTCAAACGGTGTGACGTTGACGATGATCCCGCATCTGGCATAGGTACTTTTCCCCAGACAGATAGCCAGGGTGTCACTAGGCATTTTGAAATACTCTACCGTACGTGCCAAGGCAAAAGAGTTAGGCGGCACGATACAGACATCACCTTTATAGTCTACGACATTGTTTTCATTGAAGTCTTTAGGGTCTACCACTTCTGCATTGATGTTGGTAAATATCTTAAACTCATCTGCTACTCTGATGTCATAGCCATAAGAACTCAGTCCGTAACTTACTACACCTTCACCCACCAATCCTTCACAAAAAGGGGTGATCATTTCTTCATTCAGTGATTTATCACGTATCCATTTATCGGATTTCAGTCCCATACTTTTCCTTATTTTCTTATAAATTCAATAACTGCACCGGTACGCATCTTTTTGAAGTAGTCTTTGAGTGCTTTTTCCCGTTGTTCCTGTTGCCATTTACCTGCAAGTACCGGTTTTACCTGTTCAAATGCTATTTGTGCCTGACCGTTTTTGGATTCTACTCTATAGACGATATATCTATCCCCTGCATTAAGAGGCTGTGTAAATCCTCCGGTTGGTGTCTGAAGCATCATCTGAAGCATTGTTGGATTGAGCGCAGCGGTATCCAGTTCCTGGGCTTTCCCCTCAACTCCCTCTTGCCTCTTCATAAGCTGTTCCAGCCCTTTTTTTGTGGATGCACTATACTCGGTTACAGAGATCGTGGCAGGTATCATAAACTCGTTTTGATGCTCTTGGTAGTAAGCCATCAGTTTTTCATCTGTTGCCTGAGGCATCTCTCTGGCTACTTTCTGAGCAAAGAATTTCTCTTTTTTCATCGCCTTTTGTATGCTTGTGCGGTATTGCGTCCACGAGGTGCCTTGCTCTTTGAGGACCTTCTGCATTTTAGAGACACTGATATTGTTCTGTTTTGCGATCATCTCAATTTTTTTGTCCACATCACTTTCGGGTACATGAATATCCCTGATAGCAATCTGCTGGAGTCTGTCCTGTATCAAAATGTCGATCGCCTCTTTTTTGGAGACATCCATCTGTTCTCTTACTGCACGGATCTCGGCAGTGGTAATCGCTTCACCATCCACAGTGACTGCGATGGCATCCAGTACTTTCGCTTCAGAAAGAGAAAAAAGCAGGCTTAGTAAAAGTGTGATTTTTTTTAGCATTGAATGATCAGTCCCGATTTAATTTTAAAAATTATAGCATAAAGGGGTAAAAGTTACAGGGATAAGTAATTTGTTGTCTGAATCATTTGACATAAGATATGAAAAAGTATACAATATTCATTCAATCATTGAATGAATATTACATAAGAGTTTTTATGCAAGTAACACCGGAAGAGAAAGATCACCTGCAGGTGATGCAACATATCGAGAGATGCAGTTCCCAAAAAGAGTTGGCACAGAATGTAGGTTTCAGTGTAGGGAAGGTGAACTATGTCGTCAAGGCACTGCTCGAAAAAGGCTATGTGAAGATGAACAAGTTCGTCAAAGCTGAAGACAAAAGAGCCTACCGTTACCTCCTCACCAAAGCAGGACTGAAAAAGAAAATCGGTCTAACCGAAGCGTTTATCGAGATTAAAAAGCGAGAGTATGAGGTGTTGCAGGAAAGTTTAGAGAAAGATAAGAATTTATATGAAAACGATACAGGAGAAGGAGAGTGAAAGGGATTATTTTAGCGGGAGGAAGCGGTACCAGATTATACCCTATCACTAAAAGTATCAGTAAGCAGCTGCTTCCTATTTATGACAAACCTATGATCTACTATCCTCTATCTGTTTTGATGTTAGCCGGAATTACTGAGATACTTATCATCACGACCCCTGAAGATGAAGGGAAGTTTCAAGAGCTTTTAGGAGATGGAAGTGATTGGGGGATAAGACTGGAGTATAAAGCACAGCCTTCACCGGAAGGACTCGCCCAGGCTTTTATCCTGGGAGAAGAGTTTATCGGCGAGGATAGTGTCTGCTTGATCCTGGGTGATAATATCTTTTATGGTAGCGGGCTTCGGCCTATGGTGCAAGATGCAGCTCAGTTGCAGAATGGTGCTATCGTATTTGGTTACCAGGTAAAAGATCCGGAACGTTTTGGAGTGGTTGAATTTGATCAGGAGAGAAATGCGATCAGTATCGAAGAAAAACCGCAAGATCCAAAGTCACATTTTGCTGTTACAGGGCTCTATTTTTATGATAATGATGTGATAGAGATAGCAAAAAAAGTGAAGCCCTCAGAGAGGGGAGAGCTGGAAATTACTTCGATTAATCAAGAGTACCTTAAGAGAGGCAAGCTTAAAGTGCAACTGCTTGGACGTGGGTTTGCATGGCTGGATACGGGAACACATGAGAGTCTTATAGATGCAGGACAGTTTGTCCAGACGATTGAAAAGAGACAGGGGTACAAGATCGCTTGTCTGGAAGAGATTGCCTATAATCATGGATGGATCACTAAAGAAAAGGTATTGGAAATAGCCAAACCATTGAGTAAAAACAGTTATGGAGAATATCTTCAAGACCTTGTGAAAGAGAAACATGTCTAATCCAACAACTAAAACGATATTGGTGACAGGAGGGGCAGGATTTATAGGGTCGAACTTTCTTCCCTATTTTTTAGAAAAGTATCCTCACTATAAGCTGGTCAATCTTGATCTTTTAACCTATGCAGGAAATCTTGAAAACCTAAAAGAGGTAGAAGATCATCCCAGGTATCAATTTGTCCAAGGAGATATCTGTGACAGGGAACTGGTTGAAAAGGTTTTTGTGGAGTATGATATCCGGGGTGTGATCCACTTCGCGGCTGAAAGCCATGTAGATAACTCTATCAAAAATCCTGGAGTATTTATCGAGACTAACGTGAATGGAACCTTTACACTCATTGATGTAGCCTATAAGAAGTGGATGGAGCGACCTTTTGTATACAAAGATGCCTATAGAGGATGCCGTTTTCATCACATCTCAACGGATGAGGTTTATGGAAGTCTAGGAAAAACCGGGTTTTTTACTGAAACTACCCCCTATGCCCCCAACTCACCTTACTCAGCATCTAAAGCCTCAAGCGATATGATTGTTCGCAGTTATCATCATACCTATGGGATGGATACGGTTATTACAAACTGTTCCAATAACTACGGCCCAAAACAGCACGATGAAAAACTGATACCTACGATCATCCGTAATGCACTTTCAGGTAATACAATTCCTATCTATGGGGATGGGAACAATATCCGTGATTGGCTTTATGTACTCGACCACTGCAAGGGGATCGACTTGGCTTATCATAAAGGGAGCAGTGGTGAGGTGTACAATATCGGTGGAAAGAATGAACGCACGAACAACTATATCGCACAGCAGGTTTGCAGTATCCTTGATGAGCTAAGGCCAAAAGAAAACAGCAGTTATAGAGAACAGATCACTTATGTCGAAGACAGGGCAGGGCATGATAGGCGCTATGCAATCGATGCTACCAAGATAGAGCGTGAGCTTGGATGGAAAGCTGAAGAGAATTTTGAGAGCGGGATTGTTAAGACCGTGCAGTGGTATTTAGGGCGGTATCATGATTAATGTAACCAAAACCCACCTCCCCGATAAGGATAAATATAAAGCATATGTGGATGAGATCTATGCGAATGGCTGGGTGACGAATAATGGACCACTGGTAAGAAAACTTGAACAAAGGCTTGCAGCGTATCTTGGCGTGAAGCATATCGTTTTGGTTGCCAATGGGACGGCAGCCTTGGAAATCGCATACAGAACACTTGGTTTAAGTAAAGAAGCTATCACCACACCTTTTTCTTTTGTCGCAACAACAAGCTCTTTGGTGACCAATGGGATCAAGCCGGTTTTTGCAGATATAGACCCTGACACTTTCAATCTAAACCCGGACAATATAGAAGCGTTGATCACTCCCGATACGCAAGCGATCGTTCCGGTCCATGTCTTCGGAAATGCCTGCGAAGTAGAAAGAATAGGAAAGATTGCAGATCAATATGGTTTGAAAGTCGTTTACGATGCTGCACACGCATTCGGTGTGAACTATAAAGGAGAGAGTATTCTTAACTATGGTGATATCTCGACGCTCAGTTTCCATGCAACCAAGCTTTTTCATACAATTGAAGGCGGAGCACTGATCATCAATGATGACAGTCTAGTAGAAAAAGCACGATACCTTATCAATTTTGGTATAAAAAATCCGGAGTCTATTCCTGAGCTTGGAACCAATGCCAAGATGAACGAATTTGAAGCGGCAATGGGATTGTGTATGCTTGATGAGATGGACGTCATAAATAAAAAAAGACAGGAAGTATATGACTTATATAAAAAAGAGTTATATGGCATAGTGAAGTTTCAAAAACAAAATGAATATGATACGCAAAACTATAGCTATTGTCCGGTAGTATTTAAGAGTGAAGAAGAACTTCTGAAGGTGCAAAAAGCATTAAATGAAAAAGAGATTTTCCCACGAAGGTATTTTTATCCCTCTCTTGATACTTTGGAGTATATTGAAGCAAAACAAAAGTGTGAAAATTCAAGAGATATTTCAAAGAGGATACTTTGTTTACCACTTTATAGTGAACTAGCATATAAAGATCAAATGGCAATTATAAAAACAGTGAAAGGGCAGTTATGACATTAGCTATTATGCAGCCCTATTTATGCCCATATATTGGATATTGGCAACTTATCAATGCCGTAGATACATTTATCGTGTATGATAATATTCAATTCTCTAAAAAGGGTTGGTTCCATAGAAATAATATTTTGGTTAATGGGCAAAAAACATTATTTTCTATACCCATAAAAAAAGATTCTGATTATTTAGATGTGAAAGATCGGTTTTTATCTGAAACCTCATATCAACAGATTGATAAAATGTTTAGACAAATACAAAGTAGTTACAGAAAGGCTCCATATTTTGATGAAGTATATCCATTGATTCAAAAGATTTTTTTGTTTGAGGGAAAAAATTTATTTGATTATATCTATCACTCTATTGTTGAGGTATGTAAATTTTTAGAAATAGATACTAAAATAATCATATCATCAACGATAAATATAGACCATACTCTAAAATCTCAAGATAAGGTTATCGCGCTCAATAAAGCAGTGGGTGCCAATAGATATATCAATCCGATAGGTGGAGTGGAGTTGTATGATAAAAATGTGTTTAGCTCTGAAAATATAGAGCTTCTATTTTTAAAATCTGATTTACCAGAGTATAAACAATTTAACTACGATTTCATCCCATATCTATCTATCATTGATATCCTTATGTTTAATAGTAAAAGTGAGATAAAAGAGATGTTAAATCAATATACATTAACAGGGAACGATTAGATGAATATATTAATTATAGGACAGTGTACACTTCATTGGGGTAGAATGGAGTTTGGGAATATTGGAAATTATTATATTATTGAACCATTTGTGAGAGAACTCTACAAAGTGTTTCCAAATGCCAAGATCAAAACAACCATGCAAATGAGTGAAAGGTTTCAAAAGGATGAAAGCGTTGAGTGCTTGCCAATGGAACTTTACTATGGTTGGCGTGAAGATGATTTGGATATAGCTCTAAGTGAGTTGGCAAGTGCAGACATATATAGAAAAACAGGTACGCTGCCAAAGGAAACACCATATATAAGAGAGGTAAAGTGGGCGGACTTGGTCATAGACTTTAGTGGTGATATATGGGGAGATAATGCGGACTTTTTAGGTAAAGACAGGTTTTTAATAGGGCTTATCAAGGATAGAGTTCCTCAGTTATTAGGTAAAAAGACTGTTATGCTTGCAGGCTCACCAGGGCCATTCAAAAATCAAAAAGTAAAAGAGTTTGCTAAAGAAGTATATGAAAACTTTGATTTAGTTACCAATAGAGAGCCTCTTAGTATAGATCTGATGAATAAAGAAGGGTTTAATACATCAAATACCAAAAGCTTGGCTTGTCCAGCATTTATATTCGAACCTGCAAAAGGTGAAAAGGTAAATCAACTTATAAAAGCCGAAGGTCTGAATAGCAATAGACCAAAAGTTGGATTTATCTTATGTGGATGGAACTTTACTCTAGGACCATTTGATAAAGAAAAACGAGAAGACAGTGAGTTCACTCAATTTGCAGAAGCAATAGAATTTATATCTGAAGAGTTGGGTTTGGATGTATATCTTATGTCTCACTCGAACGGTTTCCCGATACCTCCAAAAGAGTTTAAGTTAATACACGGTAGAGATTACCCTATCATAAAACAGCTCCAGCAAGTGGTGCATAAACGAGGAATCGCTAAAAACGTATATGCACTGGATGGCATATATGATACTTGGGAAACTAAGGCCATACTTGGAAACTTTGACATGCTTGTAAGCGGTAGGGTTCACGGTGCAGTAGGTGGACTTTCTCAATGTGTACCAACCGTTATCATAGATTACGGACATGAACCTAAAGCACATAAAATTATGGGATTTGCAACTGTTGCAGGGGTGGAAGAGTATGTCGCTGATCCAGCTATCAAGGAAGATATTATCGGTAAAATCAAAAAATGTTGGAATAATAATATTCAGTATAAAGAATTTTTAGAGAAAAAAATTCCTGAGGTAAAAAACAAGGCTCAAGAAAATTTCAATTTACTAAAGAAACTTTAAAACTCAAATGTATATAGAACATATAAAAAATAAACAAAAGCAAAGAATTTATGCTCTTTTACTGAAAATTAAAGACTACTATATTCCTTCTTTATCTGAGCAAGTAAGCTCACTTGAAAATTATGCAGAGAAGTTAGCTAATAATGCTCAAACCTTTATAGCGCAAGATGAAGGAGATGATATAGGTATAGTGTCAATGTATTGTAATGACTTAGAAACGAAAGTAGCTTTTATATCTACTTTTGGAGTTAAGATAAATTATAGTGGCAAAAACGTTGCAAAAGAGTTATTAAATAGTGCGTTAAAACATTTAAATAAAATTGACTTTAGGATAGTTAACTTAGAAGTAAATCAATATAATGAACGTGCAATTCAATTTTATAAAAAAAATGGTTTTACAGTTATTGAAAAAAGAAACAATTCGTACATTATGAGACTTTTCTTATAAAACGATGGAGGTAAGTATTGTATGATATAGATGATAGTTTTATAGAGTATCATAAAGATGAAATTAGTAATACTGACAATATCACTATAGTAGGAGATTCTGGTTTAGAGTCTAGAGAGACAATAGAAGTAAATATATGATAAATAAAGAGAATAGTACTAAATGAGTCTAGCTAAAAAAACTACTATAGGTATTGCGTGGAACTTTGCAGAACAGTTAGCACGGCGTGGGATCAGCGTTGTTGTAACGTTGATACTAGCATACTTCTTAGCTCCTGAAGACTATGGGCTCGTAGCGATGATGGCTGTCTTTTTGGCACTTGGATCTACATTGATGGAGTCAGGTTTCAAGGCAGCGCTTATTCGCATGAAGGATACCCGTCAGATTGACTTTGACACTGCTTTTTATGCGAATATTGCTTTGGGAATATTGAGTTATGGAGTGCTTTTTGTAGTGGCTCCATATATAGCAGAATTTTATGAAGAACCCAGGCTGATAGAGTTGGTACGTGTGGCATCTTTGGCAGTCATTATACATTCATTTCAGGTGGTGCAGGTAGCTACTTTGAGCCGGGAGTTAAACTTTAAAGCCCAGCTGAAAGCTAATCTGCCTGCTGTGACAATCTCCAGTATTGTTGCTGTTGTCTTGGCGTATCTCGAGTTTGGCGTGTGGGTACTAGTGGCTCAGATGTTAGTCTCAGCTCTGCTTTTGACATTGTTTTTGTGGCTACAGGGACTTTGGCGACCTACTATGAGCTTTAGTGTTATATCGCTTAAGAGTATGTACAACTTTGGCTATAAGCTTTTTCTCTCAGGTATCCTTGATACTGTTTTTAGAAATCTTTATGTGATAGTGATCGCCAAGATTTTCAGTGCATCTGTAGCGGGCTTGTATTTTTTTGCTGAAAAGATAAAAGAGCTTGTGATATCTCAGCTTGTGACTTCTGTACAGACAGTAACCTATCCTGCATTGGCTACGATGCAAGATGATAATAAAAGGCTCAAACAAGGGTACAAAAAAGTGATAGGCGTGACGACTTTTTTGCTCTTTCCCGCGATGCTGTTTTTGGCAGCATTGGCAGAACCTTTGTTTGAGTTTTTGTTGCCTCAAAAGTGGTGGAGTGCGGTGGTATATTTACAGCTAATGAGCGTAGCCGGGCTTATGTACCCACTTCATGCGATAAACCTCAATATCCTCAAAGTCAAAGGTAGGTCAGATCTATTTTTGTACTTAGAAATTCTTAAAAAGATTTTGATCGTGATGATACTCTCGATTAGTATAAAGTTTGGAATCATGGGGATATTAATAGGTCAGATCATTAGTTCATTTTTGGCATATGTGCCAAACAGCTATTACTCTGCTAAGCTCATAGACTATGGTATTAAAGAGCAGATAGCTGACTTCACCCCTGTGATGCTGCTCAGTAGTGGTGTTGCATTGGTAGTCTACACTTTGCAACTATGGGTGCAATGGAGAAGCTGGGCAGAGCTGGTAGCATTTGGAAGTATGGCGGTATTGCTGTATTTGACAGGAGCGCATATCCTGAAACTGCATGCGTATGAGATGGCAAAAGAACTAGTGATGAAAAAGATGAGAGGAAGAAGGTGAGAGAGCTAAGAACAGAGGAAGAGATCATACAAAACTGGAAAGGTGATCTAAATAAACCTGTAGTCAGTGTGTGCTGTATCACTTATAACCATGAACTGTATATCGAAGATGCACTAGAGGGTTTTTTAATACAAGAGACAGATTTCCCTTTTGAGATACTCATACATGATGATGCATCTACCGACCGTACGGCAGATATCATTCGAGAGTATGAGGCGAAGTACCCGAAGCTTATTAAGCCAATTTATCAAGTGGAAAATCAGTATTCTAAAGGGTATACGATGAATCCAACCTTTAACTTCCCTAGAGCACAGGGAGAGTTTATTGCACTTTGTGAGGGGGATGATTATTGGACAGATGCTGAAAAGTTGCAGGTTCAGGTAGGTTTATTAAGTCGCTATTTCAAACTAAATATTAGTATTCATCCGGCTGAAATGGATGATGTTGTAAATAATCATAAAACTATTAAATACTATCATGGAAATGAAGAAAAAATATTAAATGGTTTTGATGCGATCGCTTCTTTGTCTCAATTTGCTCCGACAGCATCATATTTATTTAGGAGTCGAGCTCTAAAGGATATGCCAGAATGGTTTTTCAAAGAAAAATTGCCGTTTGGGGACTATTTTATAGAAGCAATTATTGGAAAAAATGGGTTGGCATACTTACCAAAAACAATGAGTGTATATCGTAGAAATGTATCTGGCTCATATACTATAAATACAAAAAAGATGACAAATGATAAAGTAATCGAGCGATTTGAACAAGTGATACATTTAACTAAAATGATGAAACAGATGAGAGACATTCCCGGTGAAGCAGTAGATTTAAGAATAAAAAATATTCATTGTGACTATTTAAATATGGCGTTATATAGGAAATCGTATCCACTATATCAATCAATATATAATCATGCATATAAAAATAATATTTTATTAAAATTAAGATATAGCGTACCATCGAAAAATAGATTATACTTTTATACTTATATCTATTTTTATTCATTTTTAACTTCAGTTAAAAATATACTAAGGAAACCATAAAATGCAAAATAGAAAAATAATAATAAGCTGTACTTCTACAAAAAATAGATTGAACTTTTTGTATTATATGTTGATTTCATTGCAAAAACAGACTTTACAACCGGACCTCATTTATATCAATCTTTCAAAACAACCTTATTTATTTGACGAGGGTATATCAACGTTACCCGATTGGTTGAAAAACAATGAGAAAGTTATTGTTAATTTTGTTGAAAATACAGGACCATATAGAAAATTAAATCCTTTATTTGAGAAAAATTTAGTTAAAGATGACGACTTGATTATCACGGCGGATGATGATATTTTATATGGTGAAAACTGGATAAAAAATTTAGTGAAAGAGAGTGACAGAAATCCAAAAGATATTGTATGTTGCAGAGCGAGAAAGATGCAAAAGAATATTTTTGGAAAATATACAAACTACAGTATGTGGAGTTTAATCAATAAGACTCACAAACAAATAAATATATTACCAACCAATGGCGCAGGTACTGTTTTTAAAAAATCCTTTCTGGATATTCAATTTTTACTGGATAAAAAATATTTAAATATTGCTCCTACGACAGATGATCTATGGTTCAAAATGGCATCAATGCGAAAAAATATTAATATATCGGCCTGTCCATATATAGATAGGGAAAATATATACTTAAAACATACATCTGGGTTAGACAATATTAATTTTTTGGTACATAAAAAATTTTTTATTAATAAAATTTACAATAATACTATTGGTAAGGGTCTAGATTATTTGGGTTTTGGTAGGACAAAAAACGATTTAGCATGGAAAGAAATTGTTTATTTTTCTTCTAAGAGTATTTTGGAGAAATGAAAAGTGAAAAATGTATTAATTACAAGTAGTACTTATTTACCAAATATTGGAGGTATAGAAAATTCACTTTACTATCTTGCAAAAGCTGGAACACAAGATAATATAACAATTGTATCTAGTGATATTGTTAATAAAGTTGAAGGTTCAAGCAAAAGAGAGGAATTGGATTGTCGTATTATCAGATATCATGTTCCAGGAAATAAAAATAAAGTATTAAAAATAATTTTAAATTGGAAAAACGCTATCAATGCATATAGACAGATGAAAAAAGAAGGTTGTGATATCGTAATAAGTAGATATCATTTTAGTACTGTGCTTTGTTATCTTGCCGGATTGAGAAATATAAACTATATCGTTCCCGGAGTCGTGAAATATCAGACTACGCTTGAAAGTGCAAACAAATATTCAAACTCTATAATCCGTAATATATCTTATTATTATCATTACTGTTTACAGTATTTGGCTTTTAAAGTGAGTGATAGAGTATTTGTATTTAGTGACAATATGGAAAAACAAGTACATTCAGTTGATAAATCATGTACCGTGATTAAAACTTCACCTGGAGTAGATTCCGAAAGATTTTACTATATAGAAGAGCAGAGTAACTCACTCATTCATTTACTTATCGTTGCTAGATTAACTGAGGCTAAAAACATCAACATAGCTATTGAGTCGCTTTTATATCTTCCTGCTAACTATAGATTAACGATCGTAGGAGATGGTCCATTACTTAAAGAGCTTCAAACATTATCTGCTAAATTAAAGTTAGAGGAAAGAGTGAAATTTGAGGGTGCTCAGGCAGAGGTGGTTTCATATTATAGTAAAGCACATATCTTTTTACTCCCTTCAATCTATGAACCTTTTGGGCAAACACTTTTGGAGTCTTCAAGTTGTGGTATTCCTACCGTTGCTTTTGACAGTAGTATCGTAAAGACTGCTACGGTAGATATACTTGCTGATTATGCCATTTATGCTCAAGAGCTAAGTCCTAAAAGCTATAGTGAAGCAATTCTGAAAGCATATGAGCTTTATTATAAAACGAACAAAATAAGTAGAAAAAGTTTGAGAGACTATATAATCAAAAAGTACTCATGGAGTAATCTATATAATAAAATTTTAGAAGTCTCATGAGATAATTCTTGTAGTTGCTGATTTAATATGTTTTAAGAAAGAGACTCTCTAGCAATATCAGGGTGTTTTGGGAGTTATGCTAAAATAAGATAATCTAAATCTAGCCTATAGAATAAAAAGAGTTTGCAATGATTTTAATCTAAGGATTCGTTATCAACAAAGTGAAACAATTAATAAAATGATCAATAAACTATATGTATTAATATCTACGATAGACAGTAGAATTTTAAACATCAAAAATATCTTACAGTCTTACGATGAAAATATTCATTATATCATCAGTCATCAGCAGAATGGTGAGATAGATGATCTGTCTATAGAGCAATTTATCAATGAACTTGAACAACGAGAAGATGTAACTTATAGTGCTTTAGAAGACAGAGGCGTAGCGATCAATAGAAACAATACTCTAAATCTCATTAGACCTTCTGTTCTCTGTTTGATACTGGATGATGATGTTGTTTTGTGCAAAAATGCATTGGGTAATGTACGCCGAACTTTTAAAGAAAACCCTTCTGCGGACTTCATATCATTTAAAATTTTAGACTTGGAGGATAAGGATTTTAAGTCCTATCCCAAAGTAAAACAATGGCATAGCTTACGCACACTTACCGGAATAGGAACAACGGAGATCGCTTTTAAGAGTGACTTTATTCTCCGTCACAAAATACGGTTTGATGAAAACTTTGGTCCAGGTACTCAAAGGTATCCTTCGGGTGAGGATTTTATTTTTACGATGGATCTGTATAAAAGAAAAGCAAAAATGCTGTTTGTCCCGATACCTATTGTAAAACATCCGCAAAACAGCACAGGAAATGATTGGACCGCAAAGATTGTGTTTGCAAAAGGAGCAGTATTCGCAAGAGTTTTTGGGTATCTGTCTTTTATTGTGGATATATATTTCAGTTTGAAACATCACAAAGAGTACAAAAAAGAGTATACATTCTATCGGTATCTTAAACTGATGTGGTCAGGCAGTTATGACTTTTTAAGCAGGAAATGTGATGCGTGAATTAGTCTCTATCATCACCCCCTCCTATAACAGTGAGAAGTTCATTGCCCAGACGATAGAGGCTGTGTTGGATCAGACCTATAATAACTGGGAGATGATCATTGTTGATGATCAAAGTACGGATAATTCTGTGAAGCTTATTGACGCTTATGCACAAAAAGATACACGCATTAAGTGTATTGTGCTGGAAGAGAACAGCGGTCCTGCAGTGGCAAGAAACAGGGCGATCGAGGAGGCACAAGGGAGATACATCGCCTTTTTGGATGCGGATGATCTTTGGATGCCCCAAAAGCTTGAAAAACAGATCGCCTTTATGCAAAAAGAAAACATCGCTTTGAGTTACACCGGATACTACCGTTTTGAACAATCTAAAGATCAGATCAAAGATGAGATCACTGTGCCGTTGAAGGTGGATTATCATGAACTTCTCAAGCAGAATATCATCGGATGTTTGACAGCGGTGTATGACACCGGGATATTGGGAAAAGTCACTATGCCGCTGATACGCAAGCGGCAGGACTTTGGCCTATGGCTGAAGATCTTAAAAGAAGTTCCCTATGCCTATGCGCTTCAAGAACCTTTGGCCTATTACAGGATACATACAGACTCTATCTCCAGCAATAAGATCATTACAAGTAAATATAACTGGAAACTTTACCGTGAAGTAGAAAAACTGCCCTGGTATAAAGCGGTTTACTACTTTGCTTGGTATACTTATAGAAGTCTTTTGAAGTATAAATCATAAAAATCCAGAGAGGTATATATGCAGTCCCCAATGAATGACAATAAAAGAGTTGATACAAAATATCTAGTGCTACTGATGCTTTTGGCCTACGCCTTTAGTTTTCTGATCCGTATGATATGGGTATGGCAGTTTCAGGATAACCCGAATTTTTACTGGAATGATCAAATCATGATCAATACCAATGATGGTTACTTCTTTGCGGCTGGTGCGCAGCAGGCGCTTTTTGATATGCATCAGCACAACCCGAGGATTCCGGATATCTATAGCTACGGGATGGTCTTTTTGACGACCTGGCTGGTGAAGCTGACCCCTTTTAGTCTGGAGACAGTGACACTTTATCTACCGGCAGTGATATCAAGTCTCGTGGTGATCCCTGTTATTTTGATCGCAAGACTGTATGGTCAGGCTCTCTGGGGATTTTTCGCTGCGCTGCTGGGTTCGATCGCATGGAGCTACTACAACCGTACGATGATCGGTTACTATGATACCGATATGTTTTCGGCGATGGCGCCGATGTTCATTCTGTACTTTTTGATGAAGAGTACGATTGACTTCAATCTGCGCAGTGCCTTGTATGCGGCGATCGCGATCTCTATCTACCCGTTTTTGTATGATCAGGGTGCATCGGTCATCTATGCGATAGGGATCATCTATGGGCTCTATCTTGTCTGGTATCACCGTGAAGAGAAGTTGACCTATAGCTCACTTTTGCTGGTATTCCTTGCGATGATCCCCTTCGGCCTGCCTGATCCTTCCGAGTATCTGGTCCATATCGTGTTGGTTCTGGCAGCCTACGGTGTCCTCTCAAAAACATCAATATCCCAGAAATATCTTATCGGTGCATCCGCAGCAGCCTTTATCGCATTGCTTTTCTTTGGGAATGTCTTTGGTCTTATCCTGGGCAAGATGATGAGCTATATGGCTACGGGAACCAAAGCTGAAGGGCTTCATTTCTTTGGAGTGCATCAGACGGTACGAGAGGCAGGTAAGATACCGTTTGATGTGTTTGCCAACCGTATCAGCGGTTCGGTACCCGGATTGATTGTTGCAATGCTGGGTTATCTGCTGTTGGTCGTGAAGCATCGTGCGTTTCTTTTGGCACTTCCGTTGATGGGGATTGGTATGTTCGCCTTGTGGGGGGGACTGCGTTTTACGGTATATGCTGTGCCGGTAGCAGCGATGGGTGCAGTCTACCTCTTTTATCTTCTGGGAAGTTACTTCGGCAGTAAAAAAGCACAGTATGCATTGGTCGTGGCCGCTACTGCTGCACTGCTCTACCCCAATATCACGCATATCATCGGATATAAAGTCCCGACGGTCTTGACAAACAATGAGGTACAGGACCTGGAGACCTTGAAGTCGATAGCAAAGCCTGAAGACTATACCTTGACCTGGTGGGACTACGGGTACCCTGTCTGGTTTTATTCTGAAACCAATACATTGATCGATGGCGGGAAGCACCAGAATGACAACTTTATCATTTCAAAGCTTCTACAGACCCCTTCTGCGGAACTTGCGGCTAACCTCAGTCGTTTGGCAGTAGAGACCTATGTAGACTCCGGGTATAAAGTGGTTGCAGACACGCTCTTTAAAAACAGACAGAAGGATCAGCTCGATCCGAATCTGATGCTCTCTGAACTGGAGCTGCCAAGCTATCAACTGCCTCCAAAGACAAGAGATATCTACCTCTATCTTCCTTACCGTATGTTGCGGATATTCCCTACGGTAACGCAGTTTGGAAATCTGGACCTGAATACCGGGAAACCGTTGCGTGAGGTTAAGTTCTACTCCTTATCTCTGGCGGAGCAGAACAATGAACTCTGGAAGTTTAGCAACGGTATTGTGATGGATGTGAAAAAAGGTGAACTGTACCTTGGCAGACAAAAAAGTGATATCAAGTTGTTTATCGTGACAGAAAACTTAACCAATGGTGAAGTAAAGGCTAAAGCGCAACCGTATCATGAAGAGGGCAAGTATGTTGTCATCTATATGAAAAGTTACGGACAGTTTCTTATGATGGACAGAGAGACATTCCACTCTACCTATGTTCAGATGTTTATACTGGGGAAATATAACTCAGATCTATTCGAGCTTGTGGTATCAAGCCCCTACAGCAAGATCTATCGTCTCAAAAAATAAGAGAAAGCACTACGCTGTTTTCTCTTTTTGAAAGAGAAAGCGGTAGAGCATACCGTAGCATATGACAAATACCACTACGATCAGGATATTGGCTTTTGAGTTGTGCGGGTATAGCGATGAGAAGAGGATAAAAGGTGCGTAACCCGCAAGCAGCAGTATAGAAGTCAGCGGGTTGTTTCTCGTAAGGTGCCTGTAGACAAGCATATGAAGATGGTAGGCATCCGGCTGCAGAGGGGAACGTCCCGCTTTCAGCTTGCGGTAGATCGAAAAGATCACCTCCCATACAGGATAGATCAGGATAGCCAAAATGTACCACGGGCTGATTTTGGTGTAGGTACTTGCCAAAAAGATACCTATCAGTGCGATGACAAAGCCGATGAGGTATGCCCCTCCGTCTCCCATAAAGATATGCCCTTTGGGAAAGTTGACGATAAAAAATGCCAGCAGGGTACTTCCCACGATCAGGATCATGTTGAGCATCTCCTGGTCTCCTACGATCAATGCGGTATGCCCAAGAGAAAGCAGTATGATCAAAGCAGCTCCCGATGCAAGACCGTTGAAGCCATCGATAATATTCATGGCATTCATCAATCCCACGATACTGAAGAGACTGAAGGTGATGGCTACAAGGTAGGGCAGGTAGATACCAAGGCCCAGGTAACTGATAACCGAGTGCATAAGCAGGATCGCAGCTCCGGCAGCAAACATTTGTAAGAGCAGACGGACCTTTGGCGGCATAGATCGGTGAAAATCTTCAAAGATACCGCTGCAAAAGGCTAAGATCATTGAAACAAGCAGTTTCCAGCCGATAGGCGTGAAGAGGAGGGTGAACATACCCAGCAGAATACCGATCCCTCCTGCACGTGGTGTTGAATCCTGGTGAAACCGTTGAGGTTTATCCTCCAGGTGAGAGTCTATAAAGAGGTTAAACCTTTTGCTGTATCTGATAGTAATGATCTGCACTGCCAATGAGATCAGAAATGCACTGAATGCAAGCTCCCATGCATAGGTCATGAAGTACCTTTTTTAAAGAAATTTTAACATGATAGCTTAAATGCACTATATTTAACGTAAAGATAAATATGCTAAGATAGGTTGCCTCTTGGAAGAGGGGTAATATCAATAAAAAGGGGACAAAATGTTCAAGAAAATCATTCTGGGTATCTTAGTGTTTGTCGGCAGTTCATTGATGGCGATGAGCGTCAGTGAACTCAATGCGGCTTCAAAAGAGGAGCTGATGGCGATCAAGGGCATCGGCGCTGCAAAAGCTGAAGCGATCATTGAAGAGAGAAAAAAGGGTGCCTTTAGCTCTGTAGATGATCTTGTCAGAGTGAAGGGTATCGGGGCATCAACGGTAGAGAATGTCAAAAACGATGTCAAATCAAAATAGAAGGTCTAAGTAGTCCAAAAACTTAGCCGAAAATACATCGGCAGAGAGGAGTATTCTCTTTGTCGGTGTGACACTCTCCTTTTAACCACAACTTTGTTACAATTTCATAATTTAATTTCAAGGTATTACTATGGCAGTCACACGTTTTGCACCCTCTCCGACAGGGTATTTGCATATCGGCGGACTTAGAACCGCACTTTTCTCATGGCTTTGGGCGAAAAAAACAGGTGGAGAGTTTCTGCTCCGTATCGAGGATACGGATCTTGCACGTAACTCGGAAGCGGCACTGGATGCGATCATTAAGGCATTTGATTGGGTAGGGATGAACTATGACGGTGAAGTACTCTATCAATCCAAACGTTTTGATCTTTATAAAAAGTATATCCAGCAGCTTCTTGATGAGGGGAAAGCCTATAAATGTTATATGGGCAAAGAGGAGCTTGATGCCCTTAGAGAGTCTCAAATGGCTGCAGGTGAGCGCCCCCGTTATGACGGAAGATACCGTGATTTTACTGGGACACCTCCGGAGGGAGTGAATCCTGTGATTCGTATCAAAGCACCAAAAGAGGGAACGATCTCTTTTACAGACGGTGTCAAAGGTGAGTTCAGTGTTTCAGCAGACGAAGTGGATGACTTCATCATCGCACGGAGTGATGGGACACCGACCTATAACTTCGTCGTAGCGATTGATGATGCGTTGATGGGGCTTAGTGATGTGATCCGTGGAGATGATCACCTCTACAACACACCTAAACAGATCGTTGTCTACAATGCATTGGGCTTCACGCTGCCAAAGTTTTACCATGTGGCGATGATCAATAACGAACAGGGGAAAAAACTTTCAAAGCGTGATGGGGCTACCGATGTAATGGAGTACGAGAAGCTTGGATTCCTGCCTGAAGCACTGCTGAACTTCCTTGTGCGTCTCGGGTGGAGTTACGGGGACCAGGAGATCTTCAGTATCGAAGAGATGATAGAACATTTTGAACCGAACAACCTGAGCAGATCATCTTCAAACTATAACCTGGACAAGCTTCTTTGGCTCAATGCCCACTATATCAAAAATACGCCGAACGATAGACTGGCGGATCTGCTTCACCCGTTTGGTGTGGATATCAGAGAGCATGATAAGATCGAACTGCTGCTTGATGCAACCAAAGAGAGAGGAAAGACGCTTGTTGAACTGGCAGAGCAGATCAAGTTGATCCTTCATCGCCCTGCAGTATATGATGCGAAAGCAGCAAAAAAAGCCTTTAAAGGTGAGGCAAAAGAGGTGCTTTCAGACTTTGCCGAGATGTTGCAAAACTGGGAAAAGGCACTCCACCTTCCATGTGACTACCATGAGGTACTCGAGAAGATCGTTGAGACCAAAGAGATCGGATTCGGTAAGATCGGCCAGCCGCTTCGCGTCAGTCTGCTTGGAAGTATGACGGGTTCAGGACTGGATGAGATCATGGCGATCCTGGGAGTGGAAGAGACAGTAGAAAGAATCAACAAGGCGATCGCTGAGATCGAGTAGATCATTTTCCTAATAGAAGGAGGGAACGATGAAGCCCGTGCGCTATGTGATATGGCTATTGTTTATCGTAACGGGTCTTCTCTGTGCCTCGGAGAAATCTCTGGTGGCATTTGCTCAGGATACGATGGCAAATGATTTCAGGAAAGCACAAGTGCATGAGGTAGAAGAGACGCTTTCCCATTATCCCGATATAATGTTTCTCTCTTCAGATGCCGAAGGCAGGATCTCCTTGATGATCAATCAGATAGAGCACTTTATCGCACAAAAAGTGGATGTCCTGATCGTAGGTACCAATGATGCTTCAGCCATAGTCCCGGTAGTCGAAAAAGCGTACAGTTCAGGTATCAAGGTGGTGATCCTTGACCGGGGGGTTGATACGGATGGCTACACGACATTTATCAATTCGGACAATCGGAAAATCGGTACACTTGCAGCAGCGTTTATTGCCAAGGAGTTGAACCAAGAGGGAAAAGTACTGCTCTTTGAGGGGTTGGAAAATATTGATGTCACAGAGCAAAGAACACAAGGTTTCCTGGAAGAGATCCGAAAGTATGAAAAGATTCAAGTGATCACACGCAGAGGCAACTACCTGAGAAGAGATGCGATTATAGAGATGGAAAAGCTTATCTCTGAAGGTATCCGGCTGGATGCCATTTTCTCTGAAAGTGACAGTATGTTAAGCGGTGTACGTGCCGTGTTACGTCGCCACGGTATTGACCCGGACTCATTGATTATGGTAGGATGTGACTATACAAGTGAGGCAAAAGAGGCCATTATGCAGGGGACACAGAGCGCCTCTGTACTGTTCCCGCTGGGAGGGAAAAAAGCTGCGGAGGTTGCAGTGACACTGCTGAAAGGGGAGGGTGTCCCCAAACATATTCAGATACCGGTGAAATTGGTGACCAAAGAGAACGTTAAAGAGGTGTCCCCTATATTTTAAAAATGAAAAATCTAAAACTCAGCCATAGTCTTTCACTTTTAGTATTGGTTGCAATCATTGTACTGGTAAGTTTTTTGGGTATCTATTTTGATACGGTCATGAAAAAAAATTATATGGCAAATACCAAAAAACGTATGGTCAATGGTTTTACCAGACTCTACAATGAAACCAAACAGACTGAGGAAGAGCTAAAGGAGGGGGTCTCCTTCATTAAGACGGATAAGTATCTTATCAGCTCGATTGACCTGATCAATAACTATCAAAACAAGTATGACTATCATGCGATATTGTTGGATGAAGAGAAAAAAATGATCGTCAAGCAACTGCTTGACAGAGTGAAGCTCTCTTTGAACGATGATATCGCCCTTTATGATAAAGATGAAGAACTCATCGCCTTTGTTCAGAAGGAGAGGGATGAGTACAGACTGAATTTTTTCTCTTATGAGCAAGGTGACCGGATACTCCAGAGTAAACTTGAGAGTCAACAAACCTATCAAAAGATATCCTACAAAAAAGATCCGCTGATCCCCTTTCAGCATAGGCCGTACTATAGTATGCAAAACTTTCCTGAAGGCATTATAACCTATCACTATGCAAACGGAAATCTGGTCATCAAGTCACATCAGAGTCTCTATAGCAAGGATGGTAAGCAGATCAAGGCGCATATCGAGATCTCCCATATCATTGCAAGCAGTGATCTATCGGCACTCTCCAATGCGCTGGGGATGAAGCTGGAGACAAGTCAGCACTCACCGTATGCGTCCCATGCGCTTTTCCTCAATAACCCCAAAGGATTTGATGGGTTGGAAGTTTTTGAGAAAAATGACAGCTATTGCACAGCAGTAAAGCTCAAAACCGAAAACGGTATGGTCTATTTCACTGCCGGGCTTGATACTTCAATACTTCTTGATACCCTGTATGAGAACAGGTATCAGCTGCTCTCTATTTTGGTGATCGTCACTCTCTTTGTACTGTTATCTCTGCATCAGTTTGTTTTACGGAGGTTGACACAGCCGCTTAACCAGGTAATGGGGCAGATAGAGAAGATAGAACGTAGCGACTATACCCCCTCAGAAGCTGTTCATACCGGCGATGAACTGGAGATGATCTCTGAGAATATCAATCAATTGGCCCAGACGATACAAAAGCGGGAGAGGGAGCTGAAAGCATCCCAAAAAGACCTTGAGTTTCTCTCCTTTTATGATGCTTTGACCAATTTGCCTAACAGACGTCTTTTTATGTCCAAACTTGAATATGCGCTCCATAAAGCGGAAGTAAACGGCACAAAGCTGGCGATTATGTTTTTAGATATCGATCAGTTCAAACAGATCAATGATACGCTGGGACACAATGTCGGTGACAAGCTTTTGCAGGCAGTCGCGACACAACTGAACCATGCGATACGTTCTGTCGATACTTTGGCACGTATCGGCGGAGATGAGTTTATCCTGATGATCGAAAATATAGAAGGGGCAAAAGTACTTGAAGAGACAGCGCAAAAGATCCTGAGTCTCTTTAATGAACAGTTTGTATTGGATGAACATACGCTCAATACTACCGTAAGTATCGGTATCTCTGTCTACCCTGAAGATGGGGAGGATACGGTGACCCTGATCAAACATGCGGATATGGCGATGTATCACTCGAAAGACCGTGGACATAACGGATACAGTTTCTTTTCAAAACAGTTGGCCTCTGAAGTGGAAAAGAGGGCGGAATGGATCAATGCACTGAAATCGGCGATCCGTCACGGTGAAGAGTTCCATCTTCTCTATCAGCCGAAGATATCGATCAGTACCGGGAAAATCATAGGTATGGAAGCCCTTCTTCGATGGGAAAGCAAGCATTTTGGTCTTCTTGGACCGGATGAGTTTATCGACCTGCTTGAAGAGACCAATCTCATCATACCATTAGGTGAGTGGGTGACACAAAAAGCCTGTAGTGATTTCATGAATTTGCGTAAAGAGGGATATACGATGCAGCAGGTAAGCATCAATATCTCAATCATTCAACTTTTTAAGGATGATATTGCCAAGATGGTTGAGAAGGTGATACAAAATACAGAGATTGATCCGAGCATGATCGAGCTTGAAATCACAGAGAGCTTTTCTGCCAACTATAAAGAACAGGTACTTCAGACGCTCTACAAATTAAGAGATATGGGGGTGGAATTAGCCATTGATGACTTCGGTACCGGATATTCATCGATGGCATACCTGCAAAAACTTCCCGTTACACGCCTGAAGATCGATAAGTCATTTATCGATGGAATTCCGGAGTCAAAGGAGAGTGTCGCTATTGTCAAAGCGATCATAGCTCTAGCCAAGACCTTTGATTTGAAGATCACAGCAGAAGGTGTAGAGACCGAAGAGCAGTTAACGTATCTCAAGGGGCTTGAATGCGATGAGGTCCAAGGGTACTATTATGCAAAACCTATGGATCTTGAGAGACTCAAAAGATTGTGCGACAAGATCAATCGGCCTTTTTAGTGTTTTTTGTGTGCACGAGTCAAGAAAAGCTTTAACGCTTTTTTAGATCGGTAGTCCATGGTATAGTTGATATGTTCCAGGTACCACAACACCTCTTTGGGTGTGATCCCTCTTTTTTTGGCTTCTCTTTTCAGCATATATTGGGGTATACGTACCTTGGTATGAGCAAACTCTTTTGCCAGTGCCTCTACATTTTTTTTGTGTCGGTTATAACAGAGCCGGGCAAAGACAAAAGGAAGTTTCGTCTCTGCATACCAAGCCTCTGCCAAGTCGATACCTTCACCGCCTGAGAGATAATACTTGAGTGCCTGGTCCCCGATAAGCACTTGCCCTTTAAGATCCAGCACTTTTGCAAGTCGGTTGGAAGTAGCGGAAGCGGGATCGATCTCTTCTTTTCCGGGAATGACGAAGACACTATAGACTTTTTTGTTTGCAATGATCCCCAGGTCGGTACATTGACGTCTTCTGGACTCTATCGATGAGATAAAAGCGGCATTGACCTCTCCTCTTTTGAGTGAGGCGTTGATCTGGCTCGGTACGGCACGCTTATAGCCAAAGGCCATTTTTGCGGCATTGGAGCGAATATGTTTTTTCAAAAAGAGCTGAAAAGGGAGAAGGTTAAGGTAACTGATAGAACCAAATAACATCGATATAGATATGCTCCAAAAATCTGATAAACCTAAGTTCGTCGAATTTAGGTTTTAAGCGTAATTATAGCAAACAACTTTTATAATCCGAGTCAATTGGAAAGTATTTTATGTTTTTATACTTTAAAGAGTACCGGCGCTGTGAAGTCTCCGCTGAGGAGAAGAGCGTGAAGAGGAGCTTTGCTTCTCTTCAAATTGGCAAAGAGCCGTCCGCTGACAAACATTAAAATGCAGTGCAGGCGAAGCACTTCCTGGCGAAAGCCTGATGCCATCTTTTTACTAAATGAAAAGTTGTGAAATGCAGCGTCGTAGGACAAAAGCGTGGAGAGGAGCTTGGCTTCTCTTCAAATTAGCAAAGAGCTGTCCGCTGAGGACAAAAGCGTGGAGAGGAGCTTAGCTTCTCTTCAAATTAGCAAAGAGCTGTCCGCTGAGGACAAAAGCGTGGAGAGGAGCTTAGCTTCTCTTCAAATTAGCAAAGAGCTGTCCGCTGAGGACAAAAGCGTGGAGAGGAGCTTAGCTTCTCTCCAAATTAGCATAAAAAAAGAGTGATATATGATAAAAGTAGAATTTTTAGGTCCTATAGGTAAAGCACCGATCGAGATAGAGGCCGATACACTTGCCGATGTCTCTGTCAAGCTAAAAGAAGATGAGACGATCGCACCTTGGCTAAGCAAGTGTGCCGTAGCTGTAAATGATACGATGGTGAATGATCGTAACTTTGAACTCAAAGATGGAGACAGGGTATCGATCCTTCCTCCTGTGTGTGGTGGATGATATTTTGATCTTATCAAAATAAGCTAATAGTGAAAAGTGAAGAGAGAGTAGTGAGGGTATGCTGTACTAAAAGTACCGCCTTTAATTTGATAAAAGTTTTGCTTTGCAAAACAACCTACACTATTCACTTTTCACTTTAAAAAGGAACTTTTTAATGGAATTATATAGCGGACCGCTGGATGTCAAAGAGATCTTTGGGCGCTGGCTGGATGAAGAAGCAGAGTCAAACTATGGAGCGTATATCCCTTTTGTCGGTACGATCCGTGCTGAAGGTGAGATAGATGCACTGAGCTTTGATATCTATGAACCGGTATTGAGATCATGGTTTGAGCGTTGGCAGCAAAAAGCCAAAGAGCGGGGAGCGATCGTCAAGATGGCACACGCTATCGGTGATGTCCCTGTGCACACCTCTTCATATATCTCTGCGGTATTTTCTCCCAAGCGCCGTGTGGCACTGGAGTTGATTGACGAGTTTGTAGAGGACTTTAAGGCCAATGCCCCGATCTGGAAGTATGACGTGATAGCGGGCAAAAGAATCTACGCAGAAGATCGTAGTACGCCGATGGACGGTTCAGGACTTTTACACTAACTGCGCGTAGGGTGCGTAATCACGCACCAAGAAACGATAGATTAAAATGGTGCGTGATTACGCACCCTACGAAGATAAGGAACACAACATATATGTTTATGCACTTTGACGAATCGATGCAGATCATAGAAGATCAGCAGATCAATCATTATAAGACAAAAAAACTTTACCTGATGGAGTCATTAGGGTATGTATTGGCTGAAGATATCATTACCGATCATAACTCTCCGGCTTTCCCGACGTCGGCAATGGACGGATATGCGTTCAAACATGAGGATATCACTCTGGGAAGGCTAAAGATCGCAAGTATCAACCCTGCAGGATCCGACAAAAAAGAGGAAGTACTGGGCGGAAGCTGTATCAAAACCTTTACCGGATCATTGATGCCTCAGGGTGCAGATACACTGATCCCTATAGAGAATGTAGAGGTGGAGGGTGATGAGATCATCATCAAAGAGGAAGTGCCGTACGGGTTTGCTGTCAGAGAAGTCGGTGAAAACTATGCCCAAGGGCAAAAGCTGATCCCTCAAGGTACTATGATCGATTTCCCTCAGATCGGAGTGATGGCCAGTCTCAATGTGGTAACTCCGTTGGTCTATGAGAAGCCGACTGTCGCTATCCTCTCTACAGGTTCAGAACTTTTAGAGCTCGGAGAGACGCAGACCAATGATGCCCAGATAAGAAGCTCTAACAACTATATCCTCGAAGCTATTACCGCGAAGTACGGCGGAAGGGCACTTCAGATGGGCTGTGTCAAGGATGATAAGCAGAGTATCATGAATGCAGTAGCATCTGCACTGGAGCAGAGTGATATCGTAGTGACGACCGGTGGGGTGAGCGTAGGTGATTTTGACTTTGTCAAAGATGTCATTGCTGAGCTCGGTGCAGAAGTCCTTTTCAAAGGTGTACGTATCAAACCGGGGCAGCATATTATGGTGGCAAGGAAAGAAGACAAGTTCATTGTCGGGCTGCCAGGCTTTGCCTACTCCTCAACCGTAACCGCACTACTTTATCTCTTGCCGTTGATCGCAAAACTGCAGGAAGGCAAGTGCGCTTTGCGTAAGGTCAAAGCGATACTGGATGAACCGTTTAACAAACGTGCGAAAAAAGCAGAGTTTACCGCATGTAACCTCAATCTGATAGGTGGCAAGTATCATGTTGATTTTGAAGATAAAAAGGTAGGAAGCTCTGCGATCCTGACCAATATGCTTGGAGATGTGGCGCTGCTCTTTACTTCTGAGGAGGAGGGACCCAAAGAGAAAGGGGATGAGGTAACAGTACTAGTCCTGGACTAGGCTGTGACCTTTGTGTGTAATTTGATATAGAGTGCCAGCTGGGCTACAGTTTGGCATCCTGCATTGATCGCTTCATTGATAAGATCTCTTTCGCTTTTATAATTCATTTTCCATCCTTTTATATAGATGCGCTTAGAAGAAAATTTCTTAAGCATATAGTCTCTTAGACAGACCGCCCCTGCGTGATTATCACGCTGCCAATCACGAAAGCCACCATTTAGATATGACGTTTTCTTGTTAAATAATATGTCATATATGGATTAAAATAATAAAAATATCCCAAATTGTAATACTTTTAGAAAAAATATACTATAATGTAAAAACGAATCCTCACTTGAGTGATATATATAATATAAGGAGATCGAAATGTTGATTTTAAGTGAAATTATCGAGAAACTGAAAGATGTGATTTCTGAAAGTGTACCGGGGAAAAAAGTCTTTGATAAAGATGTTGCTTCTGCTCTCAATATCCCTCAGAGTACTTTTGCTACGATGAAGAAGCGTAACTCCATCCCTTATGAAGAGATCCTGGAGTTCTGTGCCCTTAGAAAGATATCAGTGAACTGGCTCTTCTTCGATCAGGCGGTCGATATGCTCAAAGAGGAGACAGAAAAGTTCTTTCATGTACGCTACTTTTCGGATATCCGTGCAAGTGCAGGGGGCGGGGCCGAGGTTTTTGATGAAAATTTCGAGATGATCACGATCGATGAGAAAGTGATGCACAGTATGGTAGGAGTGGGCAATACCGATCTGGAAGCGATCCATGTGGATGGTGAATCGATGGAGCCGACCCTTCAGGACGGATCGATCGTATTTGTCGACCGCACCCAGACGAGTCTCAACAAAGACGGTATCTTTATTGCTTCAACCACAGCAGGGCTCTTTATCAAGCGTATCCGCCAAAGAGCAGACGGGATGGTAGAGTTGATCTCGGATAACAAGAACTACTCTCCTGAAGTCCTGGCTCCGGACGAGGTTTCTATTGTCGGAAAAGTAGTAGGAAACATAGAAAGCCTTTAATAAGCGTTGAGCGCTGAGCAATGAGTGTTGAGAAAAATATTTGATAAGATGAACGAAAGTGTGATTTGCTATTATCAGCACTCAGCACTCAGCACTCAGCACTCAGCACTAATTTGCACACGCCACGCATTTTACAGATTCAGGACGGATGCTCATCCGTTCGAAGCCTATCTCTTCTTCGCACTCTATACAGATACCGAACATCTCTCTATCTACCCGAAGCAGGGCATTTTGCAGTCTGGTAAGGCGTAGCCTGGATGCATCAAGTATCTTGTGGTTGATCTCCTGTGCGTTTATCGTTTCTGTACGGGTAAGCGCATCGAGGCTGCAGTCGGTAGCAACGGGCATGTTTTTCTCTTCAAGTGTTTTGATCTGCAAAGTAAGTGTGGCGATATCGCTCTCTATCTTCTCTTTGATGATATTTTTCTCTTCACTTGTCATACTTTTACCTTGATATGCTATATTGGCATTATACACAAATAAGGAGATATCCTGATGCCTGATGAGAGTACACTGATATGTTACTGCCATGATGTCACACTGGGGCAGCTTGCAACGTACATCAAGGAGCATAAGATCAATACCGTTCAGGAGATCTTGGAGGATACTGACTTTGTCTGCGGTGACACCTGTGAGAATTGCCGGGAAGAGGGGTATAACAATGACGGACTCTCTATGGCAATGGCGATAGGGATGGTGAAGAGAGGATATATCTAATGCTGAAGATGAATTATGATCTTGAAGGTGCACTCAGAGAATATATGATGCTGCTTGATAAAGAGGAGTATTTTGAAGCACACGAAGTGCTTGAGGAGGCATGGCATCCGCTACGTCTCTCTTACCATCCGCTGCGCAATCTTGTCAAGGGGTTGATCAACGGTGCGATCACTTTTGAACATATCAAACGCAACAGAAAGAAGATGCCTGCAAAAGCGCAGAAGGTGATCGCCTCCTATGAGCGCTACAAGCATATGAGCAGACCGGAGATAGAACATGCCCCACTCTTTGCAGATGCGTGTCAGAAGATCGAAGCTCTGAAGAGAAGACACCAAGAGGTCTTTGATGTTTTGGTATCATGAGCAGACACAACACTCTTATGTGTCGGTGAGGAGCAATCCCAATCAGCTTGACTGGTCCTCTCAACCCTCTACCTATAAAAACTATCCTGACAGTTATCCAAAACGAAAACTCGACCTTGAGAATGAAGAGGATAATTTCCTCTACCACATTGCGGGATTGACGGCGAAGAAGAGTTATCCCGGTTTTGAGTACTACCTCCGTATCAATCCCAGTGCAGGCGCACTCTATCCCAATGAACTCTATTTTCAGTCAAGAGGGGTAGAGGGAGTAGAAGACGGGGTCTACCATTATGAGGTAGCCACGCACGCTATCACGCTAATCGCACCCATTAGCGAAGAGGAGGGACTGGAGCCCTATCTGGGGTATGATCATGCGATGGAGGGGTATCTTTTTTTGGTCTCGGCGATCTACTACCGTTCCAGCTGGAAGTATAAAGACCGTGCCTTTCGCTATTGTCTGTTGGATGCAGGACATCTGCTTGGAAGTATAGAAGCTGCAGCCCTGCTTAAACCGCATGCCGTACAGATACTCTACACTATGGATAGAGAGAAACTCAACCGGATGTTCGGCTTTGAGGAGAGAGAGTTCTTCCTCTCTGCAGCGATGCTGGCCATCCCCAGAAAAGCGCAGAAGATCGATGCAGTGGAGTTTGCACTGCCTTATGTAGAGGGGAGCGGAACATTTGAACCCAATGAGAAGATCATGCGTGCGTACAGGGAGACAATGCGGCTTGAAGGATGCCGAAAAGCACTCAATGCCCCCAGGTTTGACTATAGGTATGATACACTTAAAGAGACGATTTTCAATAGACGTTCCCAGAGGGGATTTGA
Source organism: Sulfurovum sp. MH2-6 (assembly GCF_058374785.1). Taxonomy (NCBI): domain Bacteria; kingdom Pseudomonadati; phylum Campylobacterota; class Epsilonproteobacteria; order Campylobacterales; family Sulfurovaceae; genus Sulfurovum; species Sulfurovum sp. MH2-6. The sequence goes on along the minus strand of NZ_CM178170.1, from coordinate 2,424,508 downwards.
GGGCGGTGCGATCACCAAAGCACAATTCTCTTATATCATGGAGATGATCACGCAACCGGTACTCTCCGACTGCGACGAGGAGGTATCGGTCTATGCCGTACTCAACCGGGTAGTGGATATGCCGCTTGGCGTTCAGAGAGAGGGTGCCTATATCAAATACGGAGATTTTGCAAGAGAGGCGGGGTATCTCTCTCTTGAGCAGTATAGTCTGGCGGAGAAGGGTGCGGTGACCTTTTTCCTTACTTCCAAAGCCCGTAACTATCAGGCCATGTATCAAAAAGCTGGTATCATCGGACATCGGCTCTATATCGCATCAAACTATCTGGGGATCGGATGCAGCGGGATCGGCGCCTATTATGACGAAGAGGTGAACGCATTTCTGGAAAATGATGAGATGGTACTTTATACACTTGCGACAGGCCGTTGAGAGGAGCGTACCGATCATAGTGTGACCAGAGTTAGATCGCTCCTCACTAAAATTGAACAACTTCATAAGATAATTAAATTTTATTATTTAGTTAACCCTCTGTTATAATTTTACAAAAATAATAAAGGGTTATTATGAGTAGACTTCCATGGTGGATGGGCGGGATACTGCTCTCCGCACTTTTGTTGATGACCTTCTCTATCTATGGGGCAGACAGGGCGATCGGTGCTTCGACCTATGTACCGTACTTTGCAGGATTGGTATTTGATCTTGATTTTGAGAAGTACAGCTATCTCAAAGAGATCGAAAAATCAGGTGCCTGGGAAGGGGTGATGCTTCTTGGGATGCTGATCGGAGGTTTTATCACCTCTCTCTTTTTGACCAAATCCTTCCGTATCTCTTTCATCCCGACAGGATGGAAGAGATATAAAAACACGTCAGTGCTTTCCCGTATGGTTTGGAGTTTCTTTGCCGGATTCATTATGATCATCGGGGCGAGAATGGCAGGAGGATGTACAAGCGGTCACTTCCTTTCAGGGATGAGTCAGATCGCTATCTCGGCGATCATCTTCGGTGGTGTGGTAATGGTGACACTGATTATCACGGGTAGACTCTTTTATAATGTAAAAGAGAAGGAATAAAAATGAAACATTTTTATTCAATGAACTGCACAAGTGCAGTGAGCCCACTGCTGAAGTGGACGCAGTGTCAACGTAGTGATCTTGGCTTTGCTGAGATCACGTTATATCAAAACGAGGAGAAGTAGGATGAACACAGTGACAGAAAATACAGGGCTTTTCTCTCGTATCGGAGAGATGTTTGAAAATGTCGTCCAGCAGGAGTACGGCTCTTTGATGCTCGTCCTGCTGATCGGTATCATTTTTGGCGGGATCATCCAGTATACCAGGGTAGATAAGTTCGAGAAGATCGCAGGGTTTTCGATGCTGAAAGACACGATCGTTCCCAAAATGCTCTTTTTGACGGTAGGGTTGAGCAGTATCGGGCTCTACTTTATGATCGAATCGGGATATGCGCACTATCATGTGAAGCCGATCCTTTGGCAGGGGCTTGTGATCGGAGGTATACTTTTTGGTATCGCGATGGCGATCCTGGGTAAATGTCCCGGAACGGGGCCTGTCTCAATCGCCGAGGGGCGTATCGATGTTCTGGTCGGTGCGATCGGTGGTCTCTTGGGAGGTTTGCTCTTCACACTCTACTATGATGATATCTTTAAGCCGCTGATGGGAGAGAGTGCCGGGAAACTGACACTGCCCGAACTTTTCCCTGGAAGTGAACATACCGTCGTACTGATCTTCGGTATCGCCGTAACACTGATCGCGATACTGATCCCGAAAGTCGAGATGTTTGATGAAGCGGATCTGGACAAACTTCCTGCGGATCAAAGACCGGATCTGAAATAGGGAGTAGATAGTAAGGAGCAGGTAGCAGGTTTGGCAGGCTTTTCTTTGAAAAGCTTTTACTGTTTAAGGGTGGTTTTACCTAAACCATGAAAAAATGCTACCTGCTACCTGCTACCTGCTACCTGCTACCTGCTACCTGCTACCTGCTACCTGCTACCTGCTACCTGCTACCTGCTACCTGCTACCTGCTACCTGCTACCTGCTACCTGCTACCTGCTACCTGCTACCTGCTACCTGCTACCTGCTACCTAATCCTTCACGGCTTCGCTTCGCTACGACCGTTCCGGTTCCGAAGCTATAAACAACAAGTAGTTGTTGTTTACTTTACGCTTCTCATCTGCTACCTACTTCTTAAACCTATATCCCAAATTTTCAAGGTGGGTACGCAACAGTTCGGCGACTTCTCCCTGGAACTCCAGTGTATCCTCTTTGATCGTTCCTCCTGTACCCAGTTTCTTTTTCAATACTTTCAAGAGTGCCTGAAGCGCTTTCTTCTCCAGCTGAAAAGGTTTGACGATCGTGACTACCTTCCCTCGCCGTTTCTCTTTGGCAAAGTGAAGCTGATGTTTTTCGGGTGGTTTCACCTCTGTTGTTTTGTTTTTGGAGGGTTTCTCTTTGTTGTCTGATGACCACTCATCTCCAAAGTTCGCTCCCATTTCAAATAGATTTTCTTTCATAAATATACGTACCTTTAGTTATAGTGTGTATCGAAAAGTATCCCAAGCAAAACGAAGAGTGACAGCAAAAAGATCATGATCTTATAGAGTGTCTCTTCGCTTGGTAGTTTCATCTTATCCTCATTGTATATGGTATATCATTGATTGGATATCAATAATATACCGCGATGATCGCATAACAGACAAAGAACATCAGGTGGGAAAGCCCCTCAAAATAGTTGGTCTGTCCCTCTTCGGTACTTTTCCATGCAAGGATCACCGTCATGATCAGTGCGCCTACCTGCAGGGGGTTGAAGTCCAGCATGAGACTCAGTCCGCTCAGATAGGCAAGCCCAAGGAGGATCGGTACGGTGAGCAGGATAGAGACCACTGAAGCTCCCATGGCGATATTGACGACCCTTTGTATCTGGTCATTTCGTGCAGCCTTGATGGCAGTAAAGATTTCAGGCGAGACCGAGATGATCGCAATGATCAAACCGGCAATTCCTGCAGAGATGCCATACTCTTTGGCGAGTTTTACCCCGTCGCTGGCAAAGACCTCCGCCCCGATGGCGATCAGGGCGATAAGTACAAAGACAACAACGAAGTTGGCGATAGTGTTGAACTTTTCAAAGATATAGTCGCTGTGCTCCTCTTCATTGAGCTCTTCGCCCTCTTTGAGTTTTCTTTTCAGCCTGAAAAAACGGCTTTTTGCCGTAGCCTGGAAAAAATGTGTGTGTGTCTTGGTCTGGAAGATAAAGATAATGATATAGAAGAGCATAAGCACTGCAGCGATACTGTAGCTGGCTTTTTTGATCACTTCATCTCCGTGTTCCGTATGGCTGAGCAGGCTGGGTACCAACAGTGCCAGTGCTGTGACAAAAAGGATCGTCGTGTAGGTACTTGAGGTCTCTTTGTTGTGCTCCTGTTCGACAAACTTCAACCCCCCGATAAACACAGCAAGCCCCAAGAGGACATTCATATCCACGATCACTGCAGAGATGATACCTCCTTTGACGGTCTCTACGACTTCAGGGGAGTGCAGGGCTTCACGAAGGATAAGATAGAGCAGTACGATCTCTACAATGACCGCACTGAAGGTAAGTACCATACTCCCGTAGGGCTCAACCAGTCTTTCAGAAAGGATCTCTGCGATCTCGGAGACTGTCAGAGAGAGTGCGGCGATCCCCAGTGCGGCGAACATGGTAGCCATCGTGCCGCTGCCGCTTTTATGCATGATGATAGCGATAAGGATGGCAATGATCCCTACGGCGATGTCCCAATAATCTTCGATAATGTATTTGAACGGAGTGTGTTGTTGGGTTTCAGAATTTTCCATAACTGCATTATATCCTTAATTTAAAGTAAAACCATGGTTGCCAGACCAAGGAAACTGAAAAAACCTACGACATCTGTCACTGTGGTCAGTAACACGGTTGATCCAATGGCAGGGTCAATGCCGAACCTTTTAAGCCCCAAAGGGATCACGGCACCAAAAAATCCGGCAGAGAGAAGATTGATCATCATAGCCGCACCGATGACCACGCCAAGCATCGGCAGAGCAAACCACCAGTATGCGATAAGCCCCATCACAAGGGCATAGAGCATCCCATTCATCAGTGAAACGACTACCTCCTTATAGATGGTCTCTTTGGCTTCATCGAGATCGATATCCCCAAGTGCCATCTGTCTGACGGTAACGGTCAGTGTCTGAGTACCGGCATTGCCGCCCATAGAGGCAACGATCGGCATCAAGACAGCCAGTGCAACCAGTGACTGGATGGTCGTGTCAAAGAGACCGATGACAAGTGAAGCGGCGATCGCGGTCAGAAGGTTCAGCCCCAGCCAAACTCCCCGGGCTTTTCCTACTTTCCAGAGACTCTCTTCATGTTCAGCCTCGTCATTCACCCCTGCCAGGTGGTAGATCTGGTCAGTTGCTTCCTCTTCGATGATATCGTAAATATCATCCGAGGTGATACGTCCAAGCAGGGTACCTTTCTCATTGACTACCGGTATGACACTGAGGTCATAGTTGCTGACGGCTTCAATGGCCTCTTTGATCTCATCGCTGTCTTTGATTGAAACGGTGATCTTTCCCTCTGCTTCTATGATATCTTTGTAGTACTCTTTGGGCCCATGCAGGATCAGGTCCTCAAGCGGGATCATCCCCAGAAACTTTTTTCTGCCTGATACGACAAACACATGGTGGACATTGCTTACCTGGTTGGTCGCCTTCATATGTTTGAGCCGTTTGATCGAATCTCCGATCGTCTCATCGGTATGTGCCGAAAAAACCTCCACCTGCATATAGGCACCCGCTTCGTTCGCATTATAGGAGATCAACTCTTCGATCGTATCTCTATCTTCACTAGAGAGGTTGCTGAGAATATCACCGGCTTTGGCCTCATCGACCACCTCGATATGCTGGATCAGGTCGGCAGCATCATCGGTATCCAGTTCCTGTGTGAGCTCGGCCAGTTCTTTGGCCCCATGTGCCAGGTAAAACTCTTCCTGCAGGAGCTTTGGAAGCTCGACAAGGACTTCTGCGAGCAGAATATGCGGCAGCTCTGCTAAAAGTTCCTGATAGAGGCGCTTATCTTCTTCCTCGATCTCAATAAGCAGATCAGCGATCTCATAAGGGTGGACACTTAGAGAGAGTCCGGTGTTGTATTCAAGGATGTATTGTCTAATTTTCTCTATATCCAAGAGGAGTTCTTCATTCATTATCATACCTTTGTCTCATCATCAACGCCAATATTTTCAGAAGTGAAATATAGCATAAAAGAATCTTTTTTTAGTATACATTTTTTGTCGATCGTTTGGCAATGATTTGAGCGTATTATGTCAATCACGTATATAGAGGAAAAGGTATGTTGTATAGCTCTATGCGCTCTATAGAGAGTAAGAATCCTTCTAGTGTAAGAGAGGAGACAGCATAGCTGAAGCTATGCCTCTATCTCGTAGATGATCTCGGTTCTGTTCTTTTTCGTTTGTATCTCCTGGACACTCAGTCCCTCGATCGGCAGTTTCATAAAGGCATCAAGAGTCTCTACTCCTGCTTTAGCTACCTCTTTGAGTACGATCCCCCTATAGGCTTTGGCCCAGTGGCTCACCACTTTTCCCTCCTTAACGAACTTAAGTGTTGTGTAGGGTTTGGAAGGTTTGTAGAACTTATCATAAAAACCGGCGCGCAGATCAAGGATATCCTCCTCGGCAAGATAATGGTCCATCAATTCTGTGAGATGCTCCCTGTAGAACTTCTCAACTTTGATCTCTCCCACCGCTTCCCCCTGTTTGAGTCTGTACTCCGGTATCATATCATCGGCACGGAGTACACCGAAAAGATTGGAAAAGAGAATGACATGTCTATCTATATAGTCTTTTGCAGGCGCATCAAGTGTCTCATACCCAAGATGGTCAAATGCCACACCCGTATATCGTTCAACGGCTTTTATCGCAGGTTCATGAATGATATCTTTCATATGTGCTCTTATGTCTGTCTCTTTTTTGAGTCCGAACATTTTTGAGAGTTGGACGAGATCGCCTCTCTGCAGAATGTTCATATAGTGATGCAGAAGCTTGTTTCTATAGGGAAGCAGTTCATTAAAAAGTAGACTGCTGATATCAAAAGGCTGCTCACCTCCGGGTTTTTTTGTTTCGCTTGGTGCTAATAGTATTTTCATTTTTCTCATCTTAACGTCGTATTTTAGGGGTGTATTTTAATAAAAATAGATAAAAAAGAGAAATTTTTAATTTTTTTTCAAAAAACCCTTGACAACCAAAACTTTTTTGTCTATAATTCCCGTCCATTTTGAGTGGAACAACTTAGAATGATGGTGCTGGTGTAGCTCAGTTGGCTAGAGCAGCTGATTTGTAATCAGCAGGTCGGGGGTTCGAGTCCCTTTACCAGCTCCATAAAAATTTATCAGTGTTTGACCAGAAACAACATTAACATTAATTCATTTTAATGATTTTTGGTGAGTTACTCAAGTGGCCAACGAGGGCGGATTGTAAATCCGCTGACTACGTCTTCGGAGGTTCGAATCCTCCACTCACCACCATGTTGACCATAAACGACGCGGGAATAGCTCAGTTGGCTAGAGCGTCAGCCTTCCAAGCTGAGGGTCGCGGGTTCGAGTCCCGTTTCCCGCTCCATGGTATGATCTGGGAGCTGATGTGAAAACCATTAAATACTTCACATTACTACTTAATCAAACACTCATAATTTTTCAAAACAATGTCAAACAGTGATAAGTTAATTAACCTTAATTAAGGTTTTATGCCCATATGGCTCAGGGGTAGAGCACTTCCTTGGTAAGGAAGAGGTCGTGAGTTCAAGTCTCACTATGGGCTCCACTCCAAAATATAATATATGGACAAAAGTGTTACAGGCCTGTAATAGTTTTGTCCATATGGGTTTATGGGGTCATAAGAAATATTAGGTATAATATTGCCTTTCAAAACATAATCAAGCTAGGAGAAAAGCATGGCTAAAGAAAAATTCGAACGTACGAAACCGCATGTTAACATCGGTACTATCGGTCACGTTGACCACGGTAAAACAACTCTGACTGCTGCGATCACAATGTGTCTTAACCTGAAAATGGGTGCAGGTAACGCAATGGATTATGATCAGATCGATAACGCTCCGGAAGAGAGAGAAAGAGGGATCACGATCGCTACTTCTCACGTAGAGTACGAAACTGAGACTAGACACTACGCTCACGTTGACTGTCCAGGTCACGCCGACTACGTTAAAAACATGATTACTGGTGCTGCACAAATGGATGGTGCGATCCTAGTTATTGCTGCTACTGATGGACCAATGGCTCAAACTAGAGAGCACATCCTTCTTTCTAAGCAAGTAGGTGTACCATACATCGTTGTATTCTTGAACAAAGAAGATCAGCTTGATGATGAAGATAAAGAAGAGATGCTTGAGCTAGTTGAGATGGAAGTTAGAGAACTTCTTTCTGAGTATGACTTCCCAGGTGACGATACACCAATCATCGCTGGTTCTGCATACCAAGCACTTGAAGAAGCAAAATCTGGTAATCTTGGTGAGTGGTCTGAGAAGATCTTTGCACTTATGGATGCAGTAGATGAGTACATCCCTGAGCCACAAAGAGATACTGATAAAGACTTCTTGATGCCAATCGAAGATATCTTTACTATCCAAGGTCGTGGTACAGTTGTTACTGGTAAAGTAGATAGAGGTACTGTATGTGTTGGTAACGAAGTTGAAATCGTAGGTATCAAAGACACTATGAAAACAACTGTTACTGGTGTTGAGATGTTCCGTAAAGAGATGGATTGTGGTGAAGCAGGTGATAACTGTGGTGTTCTTATCAGAGGTATTGACAAGAACGAAGTACAAAGAGGTATGGTTCTTTGTAAGCCAGGTTCAATCACTCCACACAGCAAGTTTGAAGCAGAAGTATACGTACTTACTAAAGAGGAAGGTGGTAGACACACTCCATTCTTTGACAACTATAGACCACAGTTCTACGTACGTACAACTGACGTAACTGGTTCAATCAAACTTCAAGAAGGTACTGAGATGGTTATGCCAGGTGACAACGTTAAAATCAACGTTGAACTTATCGCTCCAGTAGCTCTTGAGCAAGGTACTCAGTTCGCGATCCGTGAGGGTGGTAGAACAGTTGGTGCCGGTGTCGTAAGTAAAATTATCGAATAATTGTCTGCAAGGGTTTCCCCTTGCATACATCATAGGAGAATATGATGAGAGAAACTGTTCACCTAGGTTGTGAGAAGTGTACAAGACGTAACTATCACACAACAAAGAACAAAAAAAATACAACAGAAAAACTTGCACTTAAAAAATATTGTAAGTGGTGTAAAGAACACACTGTTCATAAAGAGATGAAGCTCTAATAGCTTTGCCTCTTTATTCAAAGCTAGGCCAATAGCTCCAACGGTAGAGCACCGGTCTCCAAAACCGGGTGTTGGGGGTTCGAATCCCTCTTGGCCTGCCACTAAAAGGGTATACAAATGGAAAAACTTTCAACTTTTATTGCACATGCGAAAGCAGAGATACATAAAGTAATATTTCCAACTAAAGTACAAGTAAGACAAGCATTTTTAGCGGTTGTTCTCGTAGTAACTGTTATTTCAATATTTTTAGCACTGGTTGACTTATTAATGTCATCCATCGTTTCATCAGTATTATAGGATAGAAGATGGCTTATCAATGGTATGCAATCCAGACATATGCAGGTAGTGAACAATCTGTAAAAAGAGCAATTGAACAACTGGCAATTGATCATGGAATCGAAGATAAAGTCAAAGAACTTGTAGTCCCAACTGAAGAAGTAATTGAAGTTAAAAACGGTCAGAAGAAAATCACTGAGAGAACACTTTATTCAGGATATGTATTTGCACATATAGATCTGGATACTGATTTATGGCATAAGATACAGTCTTTGCCACGTGTATCTAGATTTATCGGTGAACAAAAGACTCCTACTGCACTCTCTGAGGCAGATATCAAAAATATCTTAGAGAAAATGGAGAGAAAAGAAGCTCCTAAACCTAAGGTAGATTTTGAAAAAGGTGAAATGGTACGTATCATCGATGGATCATTCGCAAACTTTACCGGAATTGTTGAGGAGTATGACCTTGATCACGGTAAACTGAAGCTGAATGTATCTATCTTTGGTAGAAACACACCGGTAGAGATACTGTATACACAAGTAGAAAAAATCATATAACCCGAGTGGTTAAATCAAAATAGAAGGACAAAGAGATGGCAAAAAAGATTGATAGTAAATTCAAAATGATCATTGCTGCTGGTGCTGCCAACCCGTCGCCACCGGTAGGACCTGCACTTGGTCAACGTGGTTTGAACATTATGGAGTTCTGTAAAGCATTCAATGAAAAATCAAAAGATATGATGGGCTTCAAAGTTCCTGTTATCATCACTGTATATTCAGACAAGAGTTTTACATTTGAGCTTAAGCAGCCGCCGGCATCAGAGCTTATTATGAAAGCTGCAGGGATCAAAAAAGGTACTGATAACCCTATTACAACTAAAGTAGGTACGATCAACAAAGCAAAACTTGACGAGATCATCGATCAGAAGATTGCAGACCTTAATACAAACGACAGAGAGATGGCAGCAAATATCATCGCCGGTCAGTGTAGAAGTATGGGTGTAGAGATCGTAGACTAATACGATTTAGAATAATGAATCATGACCACATTGATAGAATGTGGGAGCATAAAAGCGGAGAATATAATGGCAAAGAAAGTAAGTAAAAGAAGAGAAGCACTACTAAAAAAAGTAGATGCAGCGAAAGTATACAGTGTTGATGAAGCAATGGCTACACTTCCGGAACTAAAATCAGCTAAGTTTGATGAAACAGTGGAAGTTGCACTTAACCTTAACGTTGATCCAAGACATGCAGATCAAATGGTAAGAGGTTCTGTTGTTCTTCCACACGGTACAGGTAAAACTGTAAGAGTAGCAGTGTTTGCAAAAGACGCAAAAGCAGATGAAGCTAAAGCTGCCGGTGCTGATATCGTAGGTAGTACAGACCTTATCGAAGAGATCCAGGCAGGAAACATCAACTTCGATACAGTAATCTCTACACCTGATATGATGGGTGTACTTGGAAAAGTAGCAAGAATCCTTGGGCCAAAAGGTTTGATGCCTAACCCTAAAACCGGTACAGTAACTATGGATGTGGAAAAAGCTGTATCTGAAGCGAAAGCCGGTAAGGTAAACTTCAGAGTTGACAAAAAAGGTAATATCCACGCTGGTATCGGTAAAGTAAGCTTTGGTACTGAGAAGATCAAAGAGAACTTTACAGCTCTTGTTGAAACAATCAACAAAGCAAAACCTGCATCTGCAAAAGGTAGATACATCACCAATGCGGCAGTGTCACTTACAATGAGTCCTTCAGTGACATTGGATGCTGCAGAAGTAATGGAAATTAAATAATCCAATTTTTTTAATCAAGAACAGCTTAGGCTGTCTCTTGAGCTATTTTCAATAGAGCAGTTATTTTTATATAACTTCTTTTTTGAGAATACTGTTCTCAAATTTAGGTCAAAGACAATAGGGGCGAAAGCTTAATTAATCTAATCTGAAGAGATAGATGGGTGAATGATTCACACCCTGTTGTAGGTCGAAAGGAGAAAATATGTTAACTAGAGCACAAAAAGCAGAGATCGTTGCTGAGTTGGCTGGCGAATTCAAAGAAGCTGGTGCTGTTGTCGTTTGTGATTACAAAGGTATGACAGTTGAAGCACTTGAAGCAGTAAGAAACAATGCACGTGAGCAAGAGTGTAAAGTAAGAGTTGTTAAAAACAAACTTGCACAACTTGCGATCAAAGAAGCTGGATGCGAAGCACTTGAACTTACAGATACTAATATCTTTATCTGGGGTGAAACTCAAGTATTGCCTTGTAAAATCGCTGATAAAGCTGCATCTGACAACAAAGATCACTTTTCTATCAAAACTGGTCTGATCGAAGGTCAAGTAGCAAGCCTTGAAACAATCAATGCTATGGCGAAACTTCCTACAAGAGACGAGCTTCTTGGTATGCTTCTCAACGTTTGGAATGCACCGGTACAGAACTTTACAATCGGTTTGGATGCATTAGCGAAGAAACTAGAAGAAGAGGCTTAATAGCGGGTGGTGAGAGCAATCACTGCTCTCTTATAAGTAAATCATTTATGATTTCAGCATAATAGATATAATAAGGAAAATATTATGGCAACAACTAAAGAAGATGTAATTGAATTTATCTCTAACATGTCAGTGCTCGAACTTTCTGAGCTAGTAAAAGAATTTGAAGAAAAATTTGGCGTAACTGCACAGGCTACTGTAGTAGCTGCTGGTGGTGCTGGTGCTGCTGAAGCTGCAGAAGAGCAATCAGAGTTCAGCGTTGTTCTTACTGACGCTGGTGCGAAAAAAATCAACACTATTAAAGTAGTTAGAGCGATCACTGGTCTTGGTCTTAAAGAGGCTAAAGCTGCTGTTGAAGAGACTCCATCTACACTTAAAGAAGGTGTTTCTAAAGAAGAAGCTGAAGATATCAAAAAACAACTTGAAGAAGCTGGTGCTTCTTGTGAGCTTAAGTAATCGATATTACTTTACTCCAAAGTCAGGCATCCGCCTGACTTGACAAAATAACCTTCGTTAGGTACAGTGATAAACTATTCGGAGATGAGACATTTTCATACCCTCCTCTAATAGTTTCTTGGTGTATCTAACTATATGTAATTTATAAGTTACGAAACTTTAATAACAACGATATTAACCATTAACCTTAACCATTCACAAGAAGGATAACCATGTTAAACTCTTTACATTCTGGTAATAGACTTCGTGTCGATTTTTCAAAAACCCCAAGAGAAATAGAGATCCCAAACCTTTTACAACTTCAACAACAAAGTTACGATGACTTTTTGATGATGAGTAAAAAAGATAGAAAGAACTCTACATTAGAGAAGGTTTTTAAAACATCTTTCCCTATCCATGACCAACAAAACAGACTGACACTTACCTACAAAGGTTCAGACATCATCAAGCCTAAGTATACTGTACGTGAGTGTATGGAGAGAGGGCTTACTTATTCTGTTTCATTGAAGATGAACATCGCCTTGACGATCTGGAACAGAGATGAGAAGACCGGTGAAAAACTTGATCCAAAAGAGATCAAAGAGCAGGCAGTATTTGTACGTGACATCCCATTGATGACAGACAGAACATCATTCATCGTAAATGGTGTTGAGAGAGTGATCGTGAACCAGCTTCACAGATCTCCGGGTGTTATCTTCAAGGAAGAAGAGGGGACTACGGCTGCGGCAAAACTTCTTTACTCAGCACAGATCATCCCTGATCGCGGTTCTTGGTTGTATTTTGAATATGATTCAAAAGACATTCTTTATGCACGTATCAATAAAAGAAGAAAAATTCCTGTAACGATTTTGTTCAGAGCATTGGATTACTCTAAAGAGGACATTGTAAAACTCTTCTACTCTACAAAAGAGATCGTGATCAAGGACAACAGATTCCTTACGAAGTTCAATCCGGATGACTTTACCGGTAGAGCCGATTATGACGTCAAAGATGCAAACGGTAAGACAGTCGTAAACCTTGGTAAGAGATTGACCAAGAAAAAAGCACAGGCACTACAGGAAGAGGGACTGGAGTGGGTAGAATATCCAGTTGATGTACTGATGGAGAGACACCTTGCTACGCCTGTGATCGACCAGGAGAGCGGTGAAGTACTTTACGATGTAGTCACACCGCTTGATGAGACGAAACTCAAGAAGATGATCGAACAGGGAATCGACAGCATCATGGTTATCGATGACCTTGCAGAAGGATCGGACAACTCTATTATCAATGCTTTCATTGCTGATCAGGAGAGCTTGAGACTCTTGAAGCAGACTGAAGAGATCGAAGATGAGAATGTACTTTCAGCGATCCGTATCTATAAAGTGATGAGACCGGGTGAGCCTGTTACTCCTGAAGCAGCAAAAGCATTCTTGAAGCAGCTCTTCTTTGATCCGGAGAGATATGACCTTACAAAAGTCGGTCGTATGAAGATGAACCACAAGCTTGGTCTTGAGACACCGGAGTATACGACTATCCTGACTGCAGAAGACTTGATCAATACAGTGAAATACCTGATCAAAGTGAAAAACGGTCAAGGTCATATCGATGATAGAGACCACCTTGGTAACAGACGTATCCGTGCGATCGGTGAATTGCTTGGTAACGAGCTGCACAATGGTCTTGTGAAGATGCAAAAAGCGATCAGGGACAAGATGACTACGATCTCAGGAAGCCTTGATGATCTCATGCCTCATGATCTTGTCAACTCCAAGATGATCACGAACACGATCCTTGAGTTCTTCTCAAGCGGTCAGCTTTCTCAGTTTATGGACCAGACGAACCCGCTTTCTGAGGTAACGCATAAAAGAAGACTCTCTGCACTGGGTGAAGGTGGTCTTGTAAAAGAGAGAGCCGGCTTTGAAGTGCGTGACGTTCACCCGACACACTATGGGCGTATCTGTCCGATCGAGACACCGGAAGGTCAAAACATTGGTTTGATCAACACGCTTTCTACTTACTCGAAAGTAAATGAGCACGGATTTATCGAAGCACCGTATAAAGTGGTAAAAGACGGTAAAGTAACGGATGAGATCATCTATGTGACTGCAACACAGGAAGAAGACAAGTGTATCGCGCCTGCTTCAACCATCGTTGATGAAGATGGAAAGATCGTAGGTGACTTGATCGAAACAAGACTGAACGGTAACATCGAGTTGAACGACTCAAAGAGAGTAGACCTTATCGATATCTCTCCATTGATGATCTCGGGTTCTGCTGCAGCGCTTATTCCATTCCTTGAGCACGATGATGCAAACCGTGCGCTTATGGGATCAAACATGCAACGTCAGGCAGTACCGCTTCTCAAAACTGAAGCACCGATGGTCGGTACGGGTATGGAAGCGATCGTAAGCCGTGATGCATGGGAAAGTGTCAAAGCTACACGTGGCGGTACGGTTGAAAAAGTGGATGGTAAGAATGTTTATATCATGGGTGAAGATGAGAGCGGTGTATACATCGACCACTACCCACTTGATAAAAACATGAGAACGAACCAGAACACGACATTTACGCAAACACCTATCGTGAAGCTTGGAGATAAGATCGAAGCGAAACAAGTGATCGCCGATGGTGCCAACATGGACCAGGGTGAACTTGCGATCGGTAAGAATATCCGTGTTGCCTTTATGCCTTGGAACGGGTATAACTACGAGGATGCGATCATTATCTCTGAGAAACTGATCCGTGAAGATACCTTTACCTCAGTGCATACCTATGAAAAAGAGGTAGAAGCAAGAGAGCTTAAGCACGGTACTGAAGAGATCACAAGAGACATCCCGAATATCCGTGAAGATGAACTGCTTCACCTTGATGAGTCGGGAATCGTTAAGATCGGTACCTATGTGAAGCCTGGTATGATCCTTGTGGGTAAAGTAAGTCCAAAAGGTGAGATCAAACCTACACCTGAAGAGAGACTACTTAGAGCAATCTTCGGTGAAAAAGCCGGGCATGTTGTGAACAAATCACTTTACTGTCCTGCATCTATGGAAGGTGTGGTTGTAGATATCAAGGTATTTACGAAAAAAGGATACGAGAAAGATGCACGTGCGATCCAAGCCTATGAAGAAGAGAAAGCACAATTAGATAGTGATCACCATGATCAGCTTCTGATGATAGATAGAGAAGAGATCCTTCGTATCGCTAAGTACCTTTCAGAACAACAGCTTGCTAAAGATGTAACGATCGGTGAGGATGAGTATAAAGCAGGATCAATCATTGATCAGGAAGTGATCAAAGAGGTGAACAGATTTGCCCTAAGAGGTGTGGTACAGTCTTACTCTGACGAGGTTCAAAAAGAGTATGAATCACTTAAAAACTACTTCCTTAAGCAGAAGAAGAGACTCAAAACCGAGCATGAAGAGAAGCTTTCAGTACTTGAAAAAGACGATATCCTACCTTCAGGTGTAACGAAACTTGTAAAAGTATATGTTGCAACGAAGCGTAAGCTTAAAGTCGGGGATAAGATGGCAGGACGTCACGGGAACAAAGGTATCGTTTCCAACATCGTACCTGAGATCGATATGCCGTATATGGAAGACGGTACGCCGGTTGAGATCATTCTTAACCCACTGGGGGTACCGTCTCGTATGAACATCGGACAGATCCTTGAAGTACACTTGGGGCTTGTAGGTAAAAACCTTGGTACTCAAATTCAGGAGATGTTCGATAGCAAGCAGGCTGATTTCGTTGAACAGCTTAGAGCGAAAATGACAAATATCGCTGATGTTGCAAAACTGATGAATGCGAAAGAGACATTGGCGAAGATGAGTGATGAGGATCTGATCAAGTACGGTAGAGACTGGGCAAAAGGTGTGAAGTTTGCCGCACCGGTATTTGAAGGGGCAAACATTGAAGAGTTTGAGAAACTCTTTGCGTTGGCTAAGATAGATACTGACGGTAAAATGACACTCTTTGACGGGAAAACCGGTGAACAGATGCTGGAGCGTGTTAACGTAGGATATATGTACATGCTTAAACTGCACCACCTCGTTGACGAGAAGGTACACGCACGTTCGACTGGACCTTACTCTCTCGTAACACAGCAGCCGGTGGGTGGTAAAGCACTCTTTGGTGGACAGAGATTTGGGGAGATGGAAGTATGGGCACTTGAAGCGTATGGTGCATCACACATCCTAAAAGAGATGCTCACAATCAAGTCAGATGATGTTGAAGGTAGAGCAAGAGCATACAGAGCAATTACAAAAGGAGAGCCGGTACCTGAGTCCGGTGTTCCTGAGACAATGTTCGTACTAACAAAAGAGCTTCAAGCCCTTGGACTTGATGCAGAACTTTATGCACCGAAAAATGAAGTGGAGGTTGACGATGAGTAAGCAACTAGAAAATTTAATACCGATAGATCTGAACAGTGAAGAGAGACCGAGTGATATCGAAGCCTTTCAACTGAGAGTAGCGAGTCCTGAGAAGGTTCTTTCTTGGAGTTACGGTGAGGTTAAAAAACCTGAGACGATCAACTATAGAACACTAAAGCCTGAACGTGACGGGCTTTTCTGTGCAAAAATCTTCGGACCGATCCGTGACTACGAGTGTCTGTGCGGTAAGTACAAGAAGATGCGTTACAAAGGTGTGGTTTGTGAAAAGTGTGGTGTTGAAGTTACGACATCTAAAGTAAGAAGAAGCAGAATGGGGCACATTGACCTCGTTGCACCGGTTGCACATATCTGGTATGTCTCTTCACTTCCTTCACGTATCGGTACACTGCTTGGTGTGAAGATGAAAGACCTTGAGCGTGTACTCTACTACGAAGCATATATCGTAAAAACACCGGGTGGTGCAAGTTACGACAGTGAAGGACTTAGCCCGCTGGCGAAGTACGATGTGCTTAACGAAGAGCAGTACCAGCAGATCATGCAGCGTTTTTCTGATACAGATCTGGATGCACGTATGGGTGGTGAGATCATTCAAGAGCTTCTAGCAGACCTTGACCTCGTAGAGATGTACAACCAGCTTAAAGAAGAGATCCAGGCAACAAGATCAGAAGCAAAGAGAAAAACGATCGTAAAAAGATTGAAAGTGATCGAGTCATTCCTGCATTCAGGAAACAGACCGGAATGGATGATGCTTACTCAGCTTCCGGTACTTCCACCTGACCTAAGACCGCTTGTAAGTCTTGACGGCGGTAAGTTTGCGGTATCGGATGTAAATGACCTCTATAGAAGAGTCATCAACAGAAACCAGCGTTTGAAAAGATTGATCGAACTTGATGCACCAGAGATTATCGTTAGAAACGAAAAGCGTATGCTTCAAGAGTCTGTGGATGCGCTTTTTGATAACGGTAGAAGAGGAAATGCAGTAAAAGGTGCGAACAAAAGACCATTGAAATCACTCTCTGAAGTGATCAAAGGTAAGCAGGGTCGTTTCCGTCAGAACCTTCTCGGTAAAAGGGTTGACTTCTCCGGACGTTCGGTTATCGTTGTCGGTCCGGACCTCCGTATGGACCAGTGTGGTCTTCCGAAGAAGATGGCGATCGAGCTCTTTAAACCGCACTTGATGGCGAAGCTTGAAGAGAAAGGGTATGCAACGACCCTTAAACAAGCGAAGAAGATGATCGAGAAACAGGAGAACGAAGTATGGGAGTGTCTGGAAGAGGTTGTTGAGAACTATCCTGTTCTTCTTAACCGTGCACCGACACTTCACAAACTTTCGATCCAGGCGTTCCACCCAAGATTGATCGAAGGTAAAGCGATTCAGCTTCACCCGCTTGTTTGTGCGGCATTCAACGCCGACTTCGATGGTGACCAGATGGCAGTACACGTGCCGCTTTCAGATGAAGCAGTAGCCGAAGCGAAAGTCTTGATGCTTGCTTCAATGAACATTTTGCTTCCTGCATCAGGTAAAGCGATCGCCGTACCGTCTCAGGATATGATTTTGGGTCTTTACTACCTGACACTTGAGAAAAATGATGTCAAAGGTGA
Organism: Sulfurovum sp. MH2-6; assembly: GCF_058374785.1. Taxonomy (NCBI): domain Bacteria; kingdom Pseudomonadati; phylum Campylobacterota; class Epsilonproteobacteria; order Campylobacterales; family Sulfurovaceae; genus Sulfurovum; species Sulfurovum sp. MH2-6. Next base: position 2,406,922 of record NZ_CM178170.1, on the reverse strand, counting down.
GCACAAACTCTTTGCGAACGTAGAAGAGGTTGAGATCGCATTTGAACAGCAGTCCCTTGACCTGAATGCACGTATCAGAACTGTGGTAGAGGGTCGTATCACGACATCGACTGCAGGTAGATTGATCCTGAAATCGATCATTCCTGACTATGTACCTGAAAAGTACTGGAACAAGATTCTTAAGAAAAAAGATATCGGTGCGCTTGTTGACTATATCTACAAGATCGGCGGGGTTGCAGAGACTGCAACATTCCTGGATAATCTTAAGGATATGGGTTTCAAATATGCAACGAAAGTCGGTGTATCGATCTCTGTTGAAGATATCAAGATCCCTGAGCTGAAAGAGGAACTTGTAAAGGCCGCTACTGAAGATGTAAAAGAGATCCAGAGACAGTATGGTGCGGGTCTTTTGACTGATCAAGAGCGTTATAACAAGATTATCGATATCTGGACGGATGCGAACAACGGTATCGCTGAAGGACTTATGGCGAAGATCAGAGCCGATAAAGACGGATTCAACTCAGTTCACATGATGGCTGACTCTGGTGCGAGGGGTTCTGCCGCTCAGATCAGACAGCTTTCAGGTATGAGGGGTCTAATGGCGAAATCGGACGGATCGATCATTGAGACACCGATTACTTCAAACTTCCGTGAAGGTCTGAACGTACTTGAGTACTTTATTTCAACACACGGTGCGAGAAAAGGTCTTGCCGATACAGCACTTAAGACAGCGAACGCAGGTTACTTGACAAGAAAACTGATCGATGTTGCACAAAACGTGAAGATCGTGATGAATGACTGTGGTACACACGAAGGTGTGGAAGTATCTGATATCGTTGTGGGTAACGAGATGATCGAACCATTGGCAGATCGTATCTACGGTAGAGTATTGGCTCAGGATGTGATTGATCCTATTACCTCTGAAGTACTGCTTTCTGAGGGAACATTGATTGATGAAGAGATGGCTCAGCGTGTTCAGGATGCGGGAGTTAGATCGGTAGTTATGAGAGCTCCGTCATCATGTAAAGCACCGAAAGGTATCTGTGCGAAGTGTTATGGTCTGAACATGGCAGATAACAAGATCGTAAAACGTGGTGAAGCAGTCGGTGTTATCGCAGCACAATCGATCGGTGAGCCGGGTACACAGCTTACACTACGTACATTCCACACCGGTGGTACGGCGACAGCAGGTAAGGAAGAGAGACAAATCGTAGCGACGAAAGAAGGTTTCATCCGTTACTATAACCTTTCAGTTTATAGAAATACTGAAGATAAATTGATCGTTGCAAACAGAAGAAATGCCGGTGTACTTTTGGTTGAGCCAAAAATCAAAGCGACGGTTTCAGGTAAAGTGAAGATCCAGATTACACACGACGAGTATGTCATCTCTGTAGCGGCTGATGGTCAGGATGAGATCAAATACAACCTAAGAAAGTCTGATGTAGCAAAATCAAACGAACTTGCAGGGGTTGCAGGTAAGATCGAAGGGAAATTCTTCCTTCCGTTTGAAGACGGTGATATGGTACAAGAGGGTGACTCTATTGTTGATATGATCAATGAAGGTTGGTCTGTACCGTCACGTATCCCGTTTGCTTCAGAGCTTAAAGTGGAAAATGGTGCACCTGTGACACAAAAAGTGATCTCTGAATCACGCGGTACGGTGAAGTTCTTCCTGCTTAAAGGAGATTACCTTGAAGCACATCCTGACAGTAAAGAGGGTGATGCAGTGACGCAAAAAGGTCTCTTTGCTGTGGTTGTCGATGAGAACAACAGGGAAGCGGGAAGACACTATATCTCAAGAGGATCGAAGCTTCAGGTATCGAATGATCAGAAAGTGGAAAGAGGAGATCTCCTCTCTGCTCCTGAAGTGATCGAGCAGACGGTAGTGGCAGAGTGGGATCCATACTCAGAGCCGATCATCGCAGAGCAAAAAGGTACGTTGAAGTTTGAAGATATCATCCCTGGTGTTACAGTTATCGAGCAGTTCGATGAAGTAACAGGAGAGTCAAGACTTGAGTTGAATGAATATATCCCGGCGGCTTATAAACCGGCGATCATTCTTGCAACAGAATCAGGAGAGATCATCCGTTATCAGCTTGATCCTAAGACAATCCTATTTGTTCAGGATGGTGCAGAAGTAAGTACGGCAGATATCCTTGCTAAAACGCCAAAAGCGGCGATCAAATCAAGCGATATTACCGGGGGTCTTCCAAGAGTATCTGAACTCTTTGAAGCAAGACGTCCAAAAGATATCGCCTTGATCGCACAGATTGACGGTGTGGTAAGCTTCGGTAAACCGCTACGTGGTAAACAAAGACTTATCATTACAGGTGAGGGTGATCAGATCACTGAGCAGTTCATTGATAAGAATAAAACTGCATTGGTGCATGCGGGAGATTATGTACACGCAGGTGAGAAATTGACTGACGGTACGATCTCAAGCCATGATATCCTTGCAGCACTTGGTGAGAAAGCGCTTTATGAGTACATTGTCTCTGAAGTACAAATGGTTTACCGCCGTCAAGGGGTTAACATCTCAGATAAACACATTGAGATTGTAACGTCACAAATGATGCGTCAGGTGAAAGTTGTAGACAGTGGTGACAGTAAATTCATCGCTGGAGATATTGTATCCAGACGTAAGTTCCAGGAAGAGAACCAGAGTGTGCTTAAACTTGGCGGTGAACCGGCAATTGCTGAGCCGTTGCTTGTAGGTATTACGCGTTCAGCGGTTGGTGCAGACTCTATCATCTCGGCAGCATCGTTCCAGGATACTACGAAAGTACTGACTTCAGCTTCTATCGCCGGTACGGTAGATGCATTGGAAGATCTGAAAGAGAACGTGGTTATCGGTCGTTTGATCCCTGTGGGGACAGGTATGGTCGATATCGACAATATCACATTCAGTACATCAGCAGAGTAGCAGCAGAACCACATGTGTGGTTCTGTATGACTCGAAAAGAGCATTCGGCTTTCTAATAAGATTTGAAAAGCAGAAACGTCGTTCTACTCCTTTAATTCAGGGCATTTATCCCGCTTTGCTCTCCCCTTAAAACATAAGAAAATTGTAAGAATTTTTCGATATAATATGCCTCCATTTTTCTAGTGATAATTTTTTGGAATTATACGATTTTAGAGCACATTAGTGTTTTAAGATGGTGTAAAAACCAAAGATTCAATTCAAAATAACACAGAAAGGATTACGATTGCCAACAATTAACCAATTGATTCGTAAAGAACGTAAGAAGGTGATTAAAAAATCAAAATCACCAGCGCTTGCAAACTGTCCTCAAAGAAGAGGTGTTTGTACAAGAGTATATACAACTACTCCAAAGAAACCAAACTCAGCACTTAGAAAAGTTGCTAAAGTAAGATTGACAAGCGGATTCGAAGTGATCGCTTATATCGGTGGTGAAGGTCACAACCTTCAAGAGCACTCTATCGTACTTGTACGTGGTGGTAGGGTAAAAGATTTACCTGGTGTTAAGTATCACATTGTTCGTGGTGCATTGGATACTTCAGGTGTGGCTAACAGAACTGTTGCTAGATCTAAATACGGTGCTAAGAGACCTAAATAATTATTTTAGGATAAATACTTAAAAGAGGTGGGCCTTTATAGAAGGCTTATGCAGGTATTGTCAGTGAACCTTCGTGGACAAGACTTGAGTAAATCAACAATTTAAGATTGAAGAGGTAAAAAAATGAGAAGAAGAAAAGCTCCCGTAAGACCGGTACTTCCGGATCCAGTATACGGTTCTAAAGTTTTAACAAAATTCATCAATGCTGTAATGCTTGATGGTAAAAAAAGTACAGCACAAAAAGTAGTTTATTCTGCGTTAGAGAGAATTGAATCAAAGACAGGTGAAAAAGGTATCGAGATCTTTAACCAAGCAATGGATAATGTAAAACCATTGATGGAAGTAAAGAGTAGAAGAGTAGGTGGTGCGACTTACCAAGTACCTATGGAAGTTAGACCTGTAAGACAGCAATCACTTGGAATCAGATGGATTGTTGATGCAGCAAGAAAAAGAAATGAAAGAACTATGATGGAGCGTCTTAGCAATGAGCTTATGGATGCTGCAACTGAAAAAGGTTCTGCTTTCAAGAAGAAAGAAGATACATACAAAATGGCAGAAGCTAACAAAGCATTTGCTCACTACAGATGGTAAGGAAATAAGTTATGGCAAGATCTCATAAACTTGGAGATGTAAGAAACATCGGTATTGCTGCGCATATTGATGCTGGTAAAACAACGACTACTGAAAGAATCCTTTTCTATACAGGTGTTGAGCACAAAATCGGTGAAGTTCACGACGGTGCTGCTACAATGGACTGGATGGAGCAGGAGCAGGAGAGAGGTATTACAATTACTTCTGCTGCGACGACTTGTACTTGGGCTGGTAAGCAGATCAACATCATCGACACTCCGGGGCACGTTGACTTTACGATCGAAGTTGAGCGTTCAATGAGAGTACTTGACGGTGCAGTTTCTGTATTCTGTGCTGTTGGTGGGGTTCAACCTCAGTCTGAGACTGTATGGAGACAAAGAAACAGATATGGTGTACCATCTATCGTATTTGTAAATAAGTATGACAGAACCGGAGCAGACTTCTACGAAGTAGAGAGACAGATCCGTGAGAGACTTAAAGGTAACCCGGTTCCTATCCAGCTTCCTATCGGTGCTGAAGATAACTTCGAAGGTGTTGTTGATCTTGTAAAAATGAAAGAGATCGTATGGGATGCTGAGGCTGCAATGGGTTCTGCGTATTCTGAGCAGGATATCCGTGAAGAACTTATGGATAAAGCTGAAGAGTACCGTGAAAAGATGATCGAAGAGATCTCTTCTGTTGACGGTAACGAAGAGCTTATGGAGAAGTTCCTTGAAGGTGAAGAGATTTCTGAAGATGAGATCAAAGCAGGGATCAAAGCAGCAACTATCGCAATGCACATCGTTCCAATGACAGTTGGTACAGCATTTAAAAACAAAGGTGTTCAAACACTTCTTGACGCTGTTGTAGATTACCTTCCATCACCAATTGAGTCTCCGGCTATCAAGGGTACAATGATGGATGATGAAGAGGCTGAAGTTGAAGTAGAATCTACTGATGACGGTGAGTTTGCTTCACTTGCATTTAAGATCATGACTGACCCGTTTGTAGGTCAATTGACATTCATCCGTGTTTATAGAGGTGTTCTTGAGTCTGGTTCTTATGCATTTAACTCAACTAAGAACAAAAAAGAGCGTATCGGTCGTATCATGAAGATGCACGCGATCAAACGTGAAGAAGTATCTGAGATCTACGCTGGTGAGATCGGTGCGGTTGTTGGTCTTAAGTCAACTACAACTGGTGATACACTTTGTTCTGAGAAAGATAAAGTAGTTCTTGAGAGAATGGACTTCCCGGATCCGGTTATCTCTGTTGCAGTTGAGCCTAAAACAAAAGCTGACCAGGAAAAAATGGGTATTGCACTTGGTAAACTTGCTGCAGAAGATCCATCATTCAGAGTTGCTACGGATGAAGAGTCTGGACAGACTATTATCTCTGGTATGGGTGAGCTTCACCTTGAGATCATTGTTGACCGTATGAAAAGAGAGTTTAAGGTAGAAGCAGAAGTTGGTGCGCCACAAGTTGCTTACCGTGAAACGATCAGAAGCTCTGTAGAAAAAGAGTACAAGTACGCTAAACAGTCTGGTGGTCGTGGACAGTTCGGTCATGTATACCTCAGAATCGAGCCACAAGAAGCTGGTGCTGGTTATGAGTTTATTGATGAGATCAAAGGTGGTGCTATTCCGAAAGAATTCATCGGGCCTGTTGATAAAGGTATTCAGGAAGCTATGGCTAGAGGTATCCAAGCAGGTTATCCGGTAGAGGATGTTAAAGTAACACTTTACGATGGATCTTTCCACGATGTTGACTCCTCTGAGATGGCGTTTAAACTTGCAGGTTCTATGGGATTCAGAGAGGGTTGTAGAGAAGCTAGCCCAGTGATCCTTGAGCCAATGATGAAAGTTGAAGTTGAAGTACCTGAAGAGTTCATGGGTGACGTGATCGGTGACGTTTCTAAAAGACGTGGCCAGGTAAACGGAATGGACGACAGAGCTGGTAACAAGATCGTTAACGCGTTTGTACCACTTTCAGAGATGTTCGGTTACTCAACTGACCTTAGATCGATGACTCAGGGTCGTGCAACTTATGCTATGGAATTCGATCACTATGAGGAAGTTCCAAGTAACGTAGCTAAAGAGATCATCGAAAAGAGAAATGGATAATCTTTAGCAGTACTTTACTGCATTTTTGAAGGAGTAACTCAGTTACGTACTGAGTGAAATCATCGAAAAGCGTAACGGCTAATCTTTAGCAGTATTTCTACCCCACTTTCGCTTTAGCGACGGGGGTATCGGCATTTAGTGCCAGAACTGCATCTTTGAGGGAGCATCTCAGTCACGTACTGGGAGTACGCTCCTTCAATACAACCTTCCTTGTGCTTGCACTCTCTTCGAGAAAACTACAGTAAACTACTTCTAAATTTAAACCATTTAAAATATTATTCTATTCATATAATTAAAATATCAATAGCATAGTATTTAAAGGAACTCCATGAAATTCATTATAGACCTTATTGAAGATATCAGGGTAGAGATAGGCAATGAGCCTGACTTTACGGTGCATGCCATGCTGCTCAAAGAGGATGCCAATGATCCTGAAAAGCTCATTTATGGCGGTGAGGCAGCACTTAACAGTTTTGCACTGGATGAAGCAGGCAGAAAACTGATGATCAGGATCGATGGTTCCTCCCATACATTGACAATCGGTGAATTGATCAAGCATATTCTGATCTACGATATGGATAAGATGATGTATGAAGTGAGACTCAACGTGAACCATCAGTACAGTGATCTTGAAGTGATCGGCTTTGGTAAATCAACTGAGGAGAAGAAATACTTCTTTTTTATCAAGCTTTGATCATTAGTTGATTTTTACTTCTAGAAGTAAAAATCTATACTCTTTTCTACACTTCCCATACGCTAAAAAAATATCTTTTAACCGTAATGAAAAACAGGTTGCAATGGCAGGAAGACAAAGTGATTGGTAGGGAAAAGATGGTTAGTCTCATCACTCATTATCGATCCTTTAGACCTGTTTTAATCAGATGTATACTCTTTATTTTACTTATCAATAGTACCTTTATATGGCTGGTGTGATAAACGGGATGGTTCTCCTCTTCGTTACCGTCCCTGGCTACAGGCATTTAAAGATTATGCTTTTGACAGACGTTATTACGGTAATAAAGAGATCAATGAACAGATACGTGCGAGTGAAGATTTCGGAAGCAGCGGTTGGATGCTATGGAACGCGTGCAACAGATACTGTTCAGATGGTATTTTGAAGTGAGTTTATTCTTTATAAAAATGGGGCATCAAATAAAATATCAAGCTGTTTTCTCACATGACTTTGGAGGTTGGCTGAAAAGTATCCAGTTCATGCTCACTTTGTGGTGTTGGCAAAAGAGTGCTATGGCTTCATAAGGGATCCTTTTACGTTTTTTTATCACGGCATAGTATTGGGGATCAAGTTTGAGAGCATGCGCGATGTCTCTGTCGTAAATCTTCTCTTTTTTCAGTGTAGAACGCAGGATCGTACGAATTCGTTCACTTACTTCTAAAAAATCTATCATACAACTCCTTTTGAGATATCATAATAGATTTTTAGAGGAAGCAGTGAATATATGTCAGATTGACATATTTTATTTGCTTACAGCTTATCTCTCTTTAGCACTTCTCGCTATCGATCTCTATAACTGTATGCACATTTCCACGGGGGTTGAAGTCAGCGATCAGTTTCATTGACTTTGGCTGAAGTTTGCTGTGGAGTGTATCATAGATCTCATTGGCAACATTCTCATGGGAGATATATCTGTGTATAAATGAGTTGATATAGAGCTTGAGTGCCTTGAGTTCGATGACTGTTCTGTCCGGCTGATAGGCGAGTTTAAGTGTCGCAAAATCAGGGTAACCGGATCTTGGGCACATACACATAAACTCAGGGAGCTCTATATTGATCGTATAATTTTTTTCATGTTCATTTGGCCAGAAGTTCTCCTCTGCATTAATGTCAAATTCACGTATCTCTTTTTCACCGTATTTCATTGTTTTCCTTTATTGTATTGTTCTATAAGTTGGTATTCATCAACCGGTTTTGCGATCCCGAATCCTTGCAGATAATCGATGCCGAGTGATCTAAGCTTCTCTTTTTGTTCCTTTTTATCGACCCATTTGGCGACAGTAGTAATGCCAAGCTCTTTGGACATTTTTATCAATGAATCCAGCATTGCCACAGTGGTTTTGTCAGAGAGTTTTGTGACATACTCTCTGTCAAACTGTATCATATCAAATGAGAAGTGCTTCATGTATTCCATAGAGGCATTTGATGCACCGAAATTGTCGATACAGATACGTATACCCTGTGCCCGTATCTGTTTGAGCGTTCTAAGGTATCCGCTAAGGTTATGGTGTGTCTTTCTTTCATAGAGTTGAATGATGAGTCTGGATGCGTCGATCTTTGACTCTTCAAGCAGTTTAAAGAACTTGTCCTGAAACTGTTTATCTCTCAATGAAAAAGGCGAAAGATTGAAGGTGAGAGAGATCTCTGGATCAATCAAAGGCAGTAACCGGATAAGGTGCTTAAGCAGCATCATATCATACTCCCTTCCCAGACCCATTTTGTTGATAATAGGTAGATAGACCCGCGGTAAAATATACTCTTTGGTTGGATGTTTTAGTTTGACTGCGATCTCATAGGTGTCTATCCGGCCGCTGTGTAGGTTAAGAAGCGGACGGAAAGAGAGTGAAAGCTCCCCTTTTTTCATAGCGGTGATAATGGTCTGCTCGATTTCACTATACTCTTTTGCATCTTTAACCAGCTCTCTGGAGGACTCTCCTTTACTTTGATTAGAATTCAAAATATTTCTAAGCTGCGAGATGTCTTTTTGGAGATTGTAATCTGGATTGGTGATCACTGCATACTGATAATCCAACTCTATACTGTCAATCGTACTGTATTTTTCGATAAAAACATTGATAATATCCTGTATAGGTTCATCCACTGTATCCAAGCCTATAAGAAACTCCGCACCGTAACGTCTTGCTATGAGTGGTTCTTTTATCCCTTTCTCCCGCAAATAATGATCTATCTTCTGTATCATGTTATAGAGCAGGAGATCTACCTGCTCGTTACTATAGTTCTGATTGATCAGATAGAGGTTATCGATGACCAGTAGTACTAAGGCATTGGATTTCTTCTTTTTGAGTTTTTGCCAGAATGCTTTTTCGTTGAATCCATGTGTGACAGGGTCTATCAGTGACTCTTCAACACTCCGTTCCAAAAAGAAGTAGATAAAATAGACGGAGATAAAAACGATTGCAGCGATCAGCAGTTTATTTTCAAAGTTAAGATCGATCACTTCACCTTTGAAGTAGCTGGAGTAGAAGACCAGCCCCACCAGTAGAAGAATCGGTAGAGCTGCCCTGAGGGCAAGCTTGAAGCGTCTTCCCCGTTCCTCAAGTTCGGATAAGAGCATTATACATCCAGGTGTTTGACATCTTTTGCGTGGGTTTCGATGTAGTTACGTCTCGGTTCAACTTCATCACCCATAAAGAGTGTGAAGGTTTCACTGGCACTCTCCAGGTCATCGATCTTCACCTGAAGCAGCTTTCTGTTCTCAGGTGTCATGGTTGTCTCCCATAACTGTTCAGGGTTCATCTCACCCAGACCTTTATAACGTTGGATATAGGCACCTTTTTTGGCACTACTCTCTATCTGTTCGAAAAGTTCAAGAAGGTCCTGGTTGGCAAACTCTTCTGTGATATGGTCATTGATACGTTTATGGATCTCGATCGCACTGTTGTACTGCGGGTTGGTAAAGAGGACATCATCGATGATCAACTCTTCAAGTCCGTCATTTGTCTGTACATAAAGGTGGATCTGCTCTTCCGTAACCGATTTGTTGAGGATGTTATAGCCCAGATCGTTAATGTAGCCTTCAACCGTTTGAAAGAGCGCTTCATTCGATGTCCCGATGATATCAGGGTTCTCTATCATATAACGTACTACCTCAGGAAGGGCAAAACGGTTCTCAAGGTCCTTAAGCGTCATTTTGTAGTGCCCCACAAGCTTGAAGAGATCGATAAGGTCGTTATTACCCATTGTCGTGCTTTCAATTGCCGATATACCGTTTTCGATCAGGAAGTTGTTCAGCTCTACATCATCTTTGAGATACATCTCATTCTTCCCTTTTTTATAGCGGTAAAGCGGTGGCTGTGCCAGGTAGAGGTATCCATTCTCGATCACCGGTCTAAGGAACCTGAAGAAGAAAGTCATCAGAAGCGTTTGGATATGGCTACCGTCGACATCGGCATCGGTCATGATAATGATCTTGTGGTAACGGAGTTTCTCTTCGTCAAACTCATCACCGATCCCGCATCCGAGTGCCGTGATCATATTTTTGATCTCATCTGATTTGAGAATTTTTTCCAGACGTGCTTTTTCGACATTCAGAATCTTACCTTTGAGCGGCAGGATCGCCTGGAATACTCTGTCACGTCCCTGTTTTGCCGAACCTCCTGCAGAGTCACCTTCCACCAGGTAGATCTCGGAAATCTCAGGGTCTTTACTTTGACAGTCTGCGAGTTTACCGGGAAGCGTTCCGACACTCATAGAGTCTTTACGTTTGACAAGATCTTTTGCACGTTTTGCCGCATCACGTCCACGTGCAGCAAGAAGGACTTGCTCCATGATCGCTTTGGCTTCGATCGGAGTCTCCTCAAGATATTTGTTGAAGTTCTCGCTAAAGAGTTTTTGAACCAAAGGTCTTACATAACTTGAACCCAGTTTTCCTTTGGTTTGCCCCTCAAATTGCGGCTCAGGAACACGTACGGATACGATAGCGATGAGCCCCTCTTTACAGTCATCCCCGGTGATTTTTGTATTTTTCTCTTTGGCATTGGCATTTTTGGAGATATAGCTGGCAAGTGATCTGGTGAGACCGGCTCTAAATCCTGCTTCGTGGGTACCCCCGTCAGGCGTTTTGATGTTGTTTACGAATGAGAGTACCTTTTCACTGTCTGCCTGGCAGTACATCATCGCAACATCGATCTCTATATCATCTGCCTTTCCACTGAAGAACTGTGCAGTAGAGAGCGCCTCTTTGGTATTCATATCTTCTACAAACTGGCGGATACCCCCTTCAAAGTGGAAGAGCTCTTTCGTCCCGTCTCTCTCATCCCTGAAATCGATGGCGATCTTTGGATTGAGGTAACAGAGCTCTTTGAAACGCTTCATCAGGACCTCTTTTTTAAAGGTCACTGTCTCTGTGAAGATCGTATCATCAGGCCAGAACTCGATCTTTGTTCCGTGTTTTCTTGTAGTGTCCCCGGATGTCAGCGGTGCATCAGGGATACCTTTTTGGAAGCTTTGTGTATGAATCTCACCATCTTTGAAGATCGTCATATCCAGTTTTTTGGAAAGTGCATTTACAACCGAGACACCTACCCCGTGAAGACCACCTGAAACCTTGTAGGTATCTTTGTCAAACTTACCACCCGCATGAAGGACTGTAAGTACGACTGTCGCTGCAGAGATTTTCTCTGTCGGGTGTTCTTTGACAGGAATACCGCGACCGTTATCCTCGATGATCGCAGAACCCTCTTTTGTAAGTGTGATTTTGATCGTATCACAATAGCCTGCCATTGCTTCATCGATCGAGTTGTCGACGACTTCGTAGACTAGGTGGTGAAGCCCTTTTTCAGAGGTGTCACCAATATACATCCCCGGTCTTTTTCTTACCGCTTCGAGACCTTTGAGGACTTTAATGTTACTAGCACCATATTCTGCCATTTTGCACTCCGTTTTGTGGGGTTATAATAGTATATATTTTAGCTAAAAAGTGCTTAGAAGTGACGTGTAAAACCCCAACTCTTGGGGAGAGTTGGAAAATAGAGGTGTGTGAGGCTACAGGAGCATTCCCGCCTGCTGTTTTTTGGTGACGACAATATCGATCTCATAAGGGTCGATAAACGCTTTTTTCTCATAGGCTTCCAATGCATATCGGCCGATCATGGCCGCATTATCCGAACAGTATTGCAACGGTGCGACATGAAGGGTTTTCCCAAACTCATTGCAGAGTTCTTCATAGGCCCCTCTGATATATTTGTTAGCTGAAGCTCCGCCTACAATGGCAAAGTCTTTGATCCGTTCGGATTTGAAGATCTTTTTGCTTTTTTGGAGCAGGTGAAGCTTGACCGCTTTTTGGAAGCTGGCAGAAAGATCACACCTGTCCTGTTCGCTCATCCCTTCAGCCCCTCCGAGTTTTTCCACTTCCAGACGTACGGCATTTTTTAGCCCGGAGAGTGAAAAGGCAATCAGCTTTGAGTTTCTAAGCGGAACAGGCAGATCGAAACGGTCTTCATCTCCTTTGAGGGCAAGTTCTTCGATGAGAGGACCTCCGGGATACCCCAGCCCCATCATTTTGGCGACCTTGTCAAAGCTCTCTCCCACACTGTCATCGATGCTGGTTGCCAGTATCTCCATACGCTCAAAACTCTCTACCCGTATCACCTGGGTATGTCCTCCCGAGATAAGGAGCACCAGGAGAGGCAGGGTGGTCTCTTTTTCGATAAAGAGCGAGTAGATATGCCCTTTGAGGTGATGTACTGAGATCAACGGAATCTTCTGGAGGGATGCCAGAGTCTTGGCCATAGCGATCCCCTCCAGCAGGGTTACGCCCAGTCCGGGCTGGTTGGTCACGGCTACTGCTTTAAGCCTCTCAAAGTAGGGTTTGGTCTCTTCGAGTATTTTAGGAAGTGTTACGGCATGCAGTCTGGAAGCGAGTTCAGGCACGACACCACCGTAACAGGAGTGTTCGGCTTCCTGTGAGATCTTTTTGTGGTAGAGAACCTTTTTGGTTGCTATCTCTGTGATCGCTATCGAGCTGTCATCACAGCTGCTTTCAATACTTAAAATCATATTCCATTTCTCTTTTGTAGTAGGTCGGGGTGTTCCCACTCCGACATTATTGTGATTGCTTGTGACTGGATTGTCGGGGTGAGGGCACTCCGACCTATAGTTTCATCTCTTCTCATTGCTTCTCCATCACCAAGTGTTCTATCCATTCCCATTTCCCGTATCCGCTATCTGCATTGATGTGTCCCGCATTTTCGATGACGCTGAGCGGTATATCATAACGGGATGCCATTTTTTGGGCCTCATCCACTGTTATCCAGGGATCATTGTCAGAGACGATCATCCGGACCTCTTTGGCATGCAGATCGTTCGGCATAGGTGCGGGGAAGAAGCTCTTGATGGTCTTCTCTTCTGTATCAAGGCTGGGAGGTGAGACCATAAAGAGCCGTTCCACCGTACTCATGTCCTCTTCCTCACAGAGCCAGAACCAGAGTGTATTTGCCAGGGAGTGGCAGACTACGGTATCGGGGTTAAACGCTTTGATGAGCTGCTTCACCTGTTTGATCCACCGGTTTTTGCTGGGGAAGTGACAGTTATCCAGCAGAGGGAAGGAGACCGTACCGTAGTTTTTGGCAATCTCTGCCGCCAATTCTGCCTGCCAGTGCGGTGCATCGCTTCCGCCCCACCCATGCAAAATAAGGGTTCTCATAGAGCCCCCTTATTAGGGAGTAGGTAGCAGGTAGCAGGTAGCAGGTTTGGTTTGCATTGCATTGCAATGCTTTTATCTATAGGGAACTTTTTAGTGCTCCCTGCTCCCTGCTCCCTATTACTTAGAAACATAGTCTCTTACCTCTCTGTCTATTGCAATGATCTCTTCGATCGTACAGGCTCTGAAGTTTTCAAACTTTTTATAGGCATCCAGTACCATTTCACTCATTCCGAAAAAGCTGCACTTCTCATGCTTAAAGGCCTCGATCGCCTCTTCATTGGCTGCATTGACCACCACACCCAGATGCGGGTTCGTCAGGATATGCTCTCTGATCTGCCAGATAGGGTATCTTCTCTCCTCTATAGGGAGGAACTCTATGCTTCCCATAGCCAGCAGATCCGTAGGAGGCAGGATCGGTTCATTCACCTCTTTGCGCAGGGCAAAAGCGATAGGCAGTTTCATATCCACCCCGGCAAAGTGTGCCGTGGTAGAGCCGTCTTTGAACTCGGTCAGGGCATGGACGATGGATTTCTTCTCGATCATGGCATCGATACTGGTCGTGTTGAAGAGCCATTTGGCCTCCAGCAGTTCGAAGAGCTTGTTGGTCATGGTCGCCGAATCAATGGTGATCTTGTCTCCCATAGACCAGTTGGGGTGCTTGAGTGCTTCTGCAAAGCGTGCATTTTGCATCTTCTCAATCTCCCACTCCCTGAATGCCCCGCCGCTTGCCGTGATATAAAGCTTGGAGAAGGGACGCTCATTCATCAGGTACCAGAGGCCAAAATGTTCAGAGTCAATCGGGGTGATCAGTGACATATCGATAAATTCGCCGGCAACGACCAGTGACTCTTTGTTTGCCAGGGCCACTTTTTTGCCAAGAGAGGTTGCTTTGAGTGTAGGAGCCAATCCCACATACCCTACAAGCGCATTGACCACCGTATCGCTTTCGCTCTCTTCGATGGCGGTTAAGATCGCTTCACTGCCCGCACGTACATCCGGGTGATTCACCTTGGATTTGTCTGCTTCATTGGCGATGACAACGGTTTTTGGGTGATGTTCTGCGATCTGTCTGTTGAGCAGTTCGATATTGTTTCCTGCTACGAGTGTTTCGATCGCAATATTGTATTGCTTGGCAATGATGAGTGTATTGACTCCGATAGAGCCGGTAGATCCTAATAGTACGATACTCTGCATATTTAGATCAAAGCCCTCATAGAGATCAACATCATGATCGCACCAAAGAGGTAACCATCGATTCGGTCAAGCATGCCACCGTGTCCGGGAAGGACATCTCCGGAATCTTTGACCCCAGCCTCACGCTTGAGATAGGATTCGAATAGGTCACCGAATACTGAAGCAGCAGAAGTGATAAAGGTGACTACTACCGCGATCCAGAACGGTACAGTAGCGGCACCGACGATACTTCCGATCACTGTCGCCAGGAAGAGTCCGCCGTAAACGCCTTCGAGTGTTTTGTTCGGAGAGGTATCCGAGAACTTTGTTTTTCCGAACTTTTTACCGGTGAAGTAGGCTCCCGTATCTGTCACTGTAATGGTGACTACCAGCCACAGCATTGTCATGATACCGAAGTCATGGTAGATCATCAGGATAAAGAGCATTCCGCTGACAGGATAGAGAAACGGTAAAATAAGTCTTTTATCAAAGTTGTGTAAATAGGCAATAGAGGCACCAAAAACCACGGCGACAAAGAAGAAGAGGTCATCAGGATTTGGATAGAAATAGGCGACGATCCAGATAAAAGCTGCCCAGAAGAAGGCACTGTTGGATCGAAGTCCAAAGAGTCTCATCGCTTCAAAAAAAGCAATGATATACACCACACCCAAAAATGCCCAGGTAAGTGTAAAGTTGTCAATAATCCCTATAAATAAGACAAGTGCGATGAGACCTACACCTGTCACTAAACGCTGTTGATACTCTGAAAGGTTTTGTATCATAATTGTTCCCTGATTTTAATATGGAGAATATTATATCAAATGGTGAGTTATACTCTGATTTCCACACCCTCTTTGGTCACGTGGATGGTGTTGTATTTGTTATAGAGTACATTCGAACCCTCCTGGACTTTCACAAATTTACGTTTGGTATAGTCAACTGCGTAGTCTCCCGGGTTTTTCACTGAAAAGTCTACACAAAGCTTGGCCGCCGCCTGGAGGACCGAGTCAGGCAGATTTTGTTTGTCCGTGCGGATAATGACATGCGAGGAGGGGATATCCCGTACATGCATCCAGACATCATTGGCCTTGGCAAGCTGGAGTAGTTTTTGGTTTTCATTGCTGTTGCGTCCGACAAGTACTTTATAGTCTTCGATCCAGAAGAGTTCCCCCTCTTTGAGTTTCTCTTTTTTTCTGAGGGACTTGGCACGTTTCGGCACGAGAAGTTCCAGTTCATAGGGTGTAGTAGCCTGTTCCAGCGCATAGTGGATATTCTCATAAAACGTTTTTTTGCTCTCCAGGTTACTCTTTTCGATATGAATGTTTTTAGCCTTGTTCCTGGAACGCTTGGAGAGGTTAAAGTAATAATCCGAGATTCTGTTGATCTTGATGTTTTTCGGGAAAGGGATAGTGACCTGGTGCCCCTCAAAGTCATAGGTCTCAAGCTTTTTATCGTAGGGTTTGATCTGGTAGAGGTTTGCCAGGATGAGGTTGGCGTAGTTGGCAAATTTTCCTGCTTCTCTCTCAAGCTCTGTTTCACTTGGCAGCTTGTCAAGAAGCTGTTTGAGTTTATCGATTTTTTTCTGTGTCGCTGTAAGCTTCTGTTTTTTGAGCTCTCTTAGTTTTTTGGCCTGAATGTGTGTATACTGCTCTTCTAAAAATGCATCGACATCATTGAGCTCACCCCTCTCCTCTTTTCTCTCAAACGGAGGCAGTGCAAGCAACTCCATACCGGGACGTATCACCCTGAAAGAGCTTTGTGCATCAATATGCCTGAGGGCCTCGATGATGATCTCATTCTCATCCAGGAGTATCGCATTGGTATTTTTCCCGGTGAATTCCAGTTGAAACACGATGACTTTATCTTTATAGGAGCTTTTTGGAGCGACCTTGATACGCAGTATACGGTCGTTTCCCGGTACTTCGACAGAGAGGATCCTGCTTGCTGCAAGGAGTGAGTGAAGCAGGGTATCAAAGGGTGCATTATAGCTCTGTATCGGACGTTGTGAGGGTGCCTTGTAGATAAAGCTGTGCCCTCTGGTCATAGTGAAAAAGTAGCTCTCTTTTTTATCGAAGACAAGCTCTATGGTGTTATCTTCCACACGTCTTGCACGGCTGATAAACGTAAAGTCATTTAAGTGGTTTGCAATCGCTTTAAGCTCAAAAAGTTTCATAGTGGGATTATAGCAAAGTTGTTTGCAATATCATGATGATGAAAGTAACCTTTCCCTTCATTTTTTTAGAAAAAACGAAGCAAAAAATCGTCGCTCTCTCGAATCGCTTCGCTTTCAAGGTCGTTCGAGCGACAAGTCTTATTATAGATAGGGAATTAAAGCATAAACATATTTCGCTATAATTCGCGTAATATATTCAAAGATTAGGATTTTATAATGGGTCAAACTATTACAGAAAAGATCTTTTCAGAGCATGCTGGACGTGAAGTAAAGGCTGGAGAGATCGTAAGAGTAGATATCGATATGATTATCGGTAATGATATTACGACACCGATCTCTATCAAAGCATTTGAAGAGAGTGGCGCGACAAAACTGGCTAGACCGGATAACTTCTGTATCGTGATGGATCACTATATCCCGGCGAAAGATATCGCTTCAGCAAACCAGGCAAAGATCAGTAGAGAGTTTGCCTACAAGCATGATATGAAGTACTTCTTTGATGAGAAGGATATGGGTATCGAGCATGCACTGCTTCCGGAAAAAGGGCTTGTTGTTCCTGGTGATGTGATCATCGGAGCGGACTCTCACACCTGTACGCACGGGGCGCTCGGTGCATTCTCTACCGGTATGGGAAGTACAGACCTTGCATTCGGTATGATCACCGGAGGTAACTGGTTCAAAGTACCTGAGACGATCAAGGTTGAGCTTACAGGGAAGCCTGGTAAACACATCTACGGAAAAGATATCATCCTTGAGTTGATCCGTATGATCGGTGTGGACGGTGCACTTTACAAAGCGATCGAGTTTACGGGTGAAGCGGTACAGTACCTTGGTATGGCCGATAGATTCTCTATCTCAAACATGGTGATCGAAGCGGGTGCAAAAAACGGTGTCTTTGCCGTAGATGATGTGACGCTTAAGTACCTTGAAGAGAGAAAAGCTGCAAACGGTGGACTGAGAGCAGAGCCTAAGATCCATTATGCTGACGCGGATGCAGAGTACTGTCAGACGATTACGATCGATACTGCTGCACTCTCTCCTGTAGTCGCTTATCCGTTCCTTCCGGAAAACGGTAAGCCGATCGAAACAGCAGTAGCAGATGACCTTAAGATCGATCAGGTAATGATCGGTTCTTGTACAAACGGACGTATCGAAGACCTTAGAATTGCTGCTGAGATTATGAAGGGTAAACGTGTGGCTAAACATACACGTATGATCGTGACACCGGGTACACAGAAGATCCTGCTTCAGGCACAGCATGAGGGATTGATGGATATCCTTATCGAAGCGGGAGCAGTCGTATCTAACCCGACATGTGGTGCATGTCTTGGCGGATATATGGGTATTCTCGGTGACGGAGAGCGTTGTGTAGCCACAACCAACCGTAACTTTGTAGGGCGTATGGGTGCGAGAACTTCCGAGATCTATTTGGCGAACTCGGCAGTGGCTGCAGCTTCAGCAATTGCAGGAAAGATCGTAGACCCTCGCGATGAAAACCGTTAAATAAACGTGAACTGCTTCACGTTTATAGGTTTGGAACCGAAACGGTCATAGTGCTTTAGCACGAAGCCGTGTAGGCAAGGAGTTATTTTGAAAAGATCCGACTTCACTCATCTTTTCTCCAAAAAGAAGAGTGAACAGGATATTCTTCCTACTAGATCTGCCAAAAAGGCGGTTCTGGTATTTTTTATTCTTTTCTTCATCCTTTATATCAACTATAAACCCTACGCAAACACGTCTCATCATATCACCAGCATTACAGAATATTTGTTCACGATCTATCAGTTTGCCATCAACCAGACTTTAGGTATCGTACATGAAGGCGGGCATGGCGTCTGTTATCTCCTGCCTTGTCCGAAGTTTCTGATGGTGAGTATGGGGACGCTGTTTCAGTGGCTTTTCCCATTGGGTATCGCCTACTACTATAAAAAGAAGGGAAACAGGATCGCTTTTCTGATGGGACTGTTTATCCTGGGGATCTCGATGGATTATACGGCCTGGTATATGTCCACGGCACACGAGGGAGCGATCCTGCCTGCGCATAAGT
Source organism: Sulfurovum sp. MH2-6 (assembly GCF_058374785.1). Lineage (NCBI taxonomy): Bacteria > Pseudomonadati > Campylobacterota > Epsilonproteobacteria > Campylobacterales > Sulfurovaceae > Sulfurovum > Sulfurovum sp. MH2-6. Next base: position 2,387,861 of record NZ_CM178170.1, on the reverse strand, counting down.
CCTTCCTGGGTGTGGAGGCCATGCATGATTTTCACTATCTCTTCAGTAGTTTAGGCGTATTGGCATATGAGTCTTTGATCTCCGGAGTAACAAGAGCTATAGGTTACTTTTTGATGGCGGGTACTGTGATAGGGATGTTTTTTGAAGCATTTTCGAATAAAAGTTGATAAAGATTATTGATAGAATTGGTAGCTTAAGTCATTTTTTATCTATTTTATATACTATACATCTTAATAAATTTTATTATTGTTTTGGAGGGTAGGGCGAAAGGTAAAATTAATGAGAAAAATCCTTTTTGTTCTGCTATTTTTCAGCGTAACAATAGAGGCAGGTTATGTAATTCATCTGGGGTTATATAAGAACCGTTCGGCACTCCAGAAGATGGTCAATCGTATTGCAAAGACCGAGCTCAGATCAAATGTGATCATAGAAAAACGGGGATCACTGCACTGGGCACACTCCCGCACTATAGAAGATAAGGTATCTGCCAAGCAGGCACTTCGGCACTATAGAAAAGTTTTCAATGATGCTTTTATGACAAAGGCCAAGGTAAAACAAAAAAAAGCGCACGCTTCTCACCCTCTTATCACAGATCAAACCGGATCAGGAAATACGCACGTAACAGCTACAAAGAAATGTTCTTTAGAGACACAATTGACAGGAAACGTCTTTTATGTCTCTCTGGAAGCTGCAGAGAGAGAGCTTGTCATCGTAGCATTTGATGGGAAGTATGTCGAGTATAATCCTATTGTAGGGAATATCCCCTCTTTTAAAGAGCGTTATCATGTCATAGATGACCGTCTCTATACCTTTAAAGAGAAGGCCTCCGGAGACTCTGTATACTCAAAGCTTGAAAAGGTTAAAAAGAAGTATCTGCTTATCAGCAGCTGGCATCAAAAAGAGAAGGTGAATACCTTCCGCTACTACTATGAACTGGAAGATGCTTTAGCCTATGTAAGAGGGGGTTAAAACCCTGCATTCGGATCGAATCCGAATCCTCCGCCTCCAAAGTCCGGTGTTCCAAAACTCTGTTGTGCGAATGACACAGCTCAACCTCCTATGGAAGCAGTTCTATCAGTTTTGCTTCACCTAGGTGCCGGAGATCACAATCTTTTTCAAAGCATATTCGGATAAGTCATAAAAATTGACTTATAGGTTAGCAATATGGTAAACAAATTGATTTTAAATCAGTGTAGAATTGTTGATAGGATGATAATTGTTTTAATTTAGTTAATGGTGTTTTTTGCCCTAATGGTATATATAAGTCTGAGATATTAAAATTACGATGTCGTCGACTTTTGGATGCTTGCGAAATTCTAATTGCCTCTACAAGAGTTGCTTTAGGGTCTGCATAGCTTTCTGCACTCCTTGTTAATCCTAAAGTTGCATTATCAATTCGTTCTGCACCAATTTCCTGCTTTAATAATTCAATATCACTTAGCATCCAAGCTTCTGACATATAAATTGGTACAAGAGGTATAAGATTTGAACACATATTTGTTTTATCGGTATGATTATGTATTGTTTCAATTGCTGGAGTTATTTTATGATACATAACATGATCGATTGTGCTTTTATCCGCATCACAATGTAAAATTAAACATTTTATTCCCGAGTCAAATGCTTCTTTTGCTGCATGTTCAATATTCTGATTATAGGACCCTGATATTTTATCAATTTCTATAATAGGGTTTATTTCTATATCCTTATCACAGTTTAATATGATATCTTCAACAGTTCTCCTAATAATATGCTTTAAAAGTTTATGGTCAGTTGGCCCTTCAGCATGTAATCCAATTGTCAAAAATTCACTCATTGTAGTTCTTTATAGATATTCATCAGTTGTAAAGTCTTCAAGATACTTTTTAACTTCGGTCAGAGTTAATCGCTGTTCTTCTTTTGAGCTTTTAAATAAGTTCTTTTGTTGATTTGGAATTACAGGAAGCATTTTAGTAACTTTGATCATTTTAGGCTTATTTTGAGAAGTGATTTTTTTCGATACTAATCTACTAAACCAAATTGATACTTTTTTTGAGTTTTGTAATTTTATTGTATTGCTTACTAAAGTTGGAGAATGTGTATTGATTATAACTTGACGTAATGGTGACTCAGGATCATAAAAATCAATACTTAAATCATTGAGAAGTTCCACCATTGTATTAATTCTACTTGGATGGATGCCATTTTCAGGTTCTTCAAAACATAATAAGCCTTTAAAGGTATCATCATATAACAATACACACAAAACTAATAGTCTTAATGTTCCCTCAGATAAAACCCTCGAGGTATATTCTCCCTCTTCTTCACTTTTTACTTTGACTAAATATTGTTGATTTGGCTTATCATCTAATACATCAACTTCGACAATATTAGGTAGTAAATTATTTAATTTTCTTGAGATTAGCTTTATATTAAACTCATTATCTTGTTTGATCCTAAATAATGTTGCTGCTAAATTATCACCTTCTGGACTAAGGGAAGATTCTGATAAATATTTACTAGGTTGTCTTAAAGCTTCTGGATTTAACTGTAAAAATTTCCATTTTCTGATTTCTTCTTTTGCAGCAAATGCATGAGGAAAGTCAACAGAATTAATACTGCTTAAGATGGTTTGCGAAACAGCATTACCAGGTGTTGATTTTCCACCTGCCTTACCATCTTGTGGTATTTTAAAAGAAATTGTATTGCCATCTTTTATGGTTTGAATATATGGTTTACCTCGTCTTCCCACTGAAACTTTTGGCCTCCAGGTATACTTATTTTGATTTGGTATAAAGTTTCTGACCCAATCATCATCATCATGTTTTATATTTCTTAATTCTTCGTGAATAACATGTAGTTCATCTAAATCCAGTTTATTTTTTCTTCTTTCTATTGAAAGCTCATATCGTAATCTTGTATATTTCAGGGTTGCATCAACTCCCCAATTATCATTTATATAGTTATCTACTAACATTTCAACATTTATCGAAATTATCTTTGCATAATTATTTTCTTTATATTGAGTAAATAATTCTAAAGGTTCACCTCTTTCACCTGAAAAAGCTGTTCTTAAATCAGTTTCAGTTAGCTTTTGTAATAAATGCAAAGCATCAAATAAGTTACTTTTACCTGATGCATTTGTACCAGCAACAACTGTTAATGGTGTAAATTCCATTTCAAAATTATTGAAAGATTTAAAACCGTGTATTTCTATTTTTGTAATCATGTGTACCTAACTTAAGAACAATTTCAAATATTATAACAGAAGTGTGTAAAAGAGTATACCTAGTCTAACGACCTTTAAGCCTAGGCAATCTTATTTATCAAGTGTAATAATTTGTTTCTTACTTTTTAAAGATTATAAAAGTTGTATGGATCAAAACCCTGCATTCGGATCGAATCCGAATCCTCCGCCTCCAAAGTCCGGTGTTCCAAAACTCTGTTGTGCAAATGACGGGTCTTCATACCCCTGCTGTACCGAAGTCCCACGCAGCATAGTGATATCCATTTTCGGGTCGATCCCTTTGGGACAGACTGCGGTACACTCACCGCAGAGGGTACAATCCCACACCCCGTTGGTCTGTATATGATCAATAATGTCTTTGATATCCTCTTCCCGTTTATCTACACTGTAGCGGTAGGTGCGTGTGAGGGCAAATGGTCCCAGAAAGTCCGGATTGACAGCCAGTACAGGACAGGCGGAGTAGCAGCTGTCACAGAGGATACAGTCGGTCTGTCTTTCGCTCCTCTTCTCATCCGCATGAGTCTGGGCAGCTTCCTGAAAACTGTGCAGCCATGCAGTGGATACGGAGAGTGTCTTCTTGGCAGGCTGTTTGTCTACTTTCAGATCGCGTAGCACCGGATGATATTGAAGGGGTTCGATGATATCGCCGTCTTGTACCTTATAAGAGCAGGAGAGCTGTTCTCTTCCGTTTACACGTACTGCACAGGTACCGCAAACCGAGGCACGGCATCCGGCACTGAATGTCAAAGTGGCGTCTTGTGTGGCCTTGATATGGGTAAGTGCTTTGAGAAGCGTAGTTTCTGCATCCGGAAGGATGTATTCCTGATGAGTGTTGGTTTCACTACGTAATACTTTTATTTTCATTTTATACCCCTATTAAAAAAAAGTAGCATGAAATGGTTTTGTGTATTGTTTGAACGTTCATTTTCTTTTTTTGTTGATGCAACAAAAAAAGAGAAACGAACCAAAAGAAAAAAAATGCAAACAGCTGCCGCATTAACCAAATCTTCCAATAGATGCCGTCTTGTAAGTGTAGGGAGTGAGATTTGTTCTGTCATTATTTTTCTCCCTTACTGTTCCACTGAAGCACGATATGTTTCTTAAACCGCTCGTCATCTTCGGATTCAAATCCCCGTTTGAAATGCGCTCCACGGCTCTCATCTCTTGCGATGGCCGAGGAGATCACTGTTGGTGCAAGAAGCAGGGCATTGCTGAACTCCAAAAACTCTATCAGGTTCTGGTTATTTGTTTGAGCTTTGTCTTCGATACCCATTTTAGACAAGCTTACCTGCATCGTAATCACCTCTTCAAGTGCCTGGTTGAGTCTCTCATTCTCCCGTACGATTCCGACATGCTCATAGAAGAGTTTTCCCAGTGTTTCTCTGGCTTCATAGAAGTTGAGACTTGACTCCTGGCTGTAGATCGTTTCAATATGGGTTTTGTCTTTTATGCGTTGCGTATCTTCCGCGATTTTGGTACTGGCAAACATCGCATGTTTGTAGGCATTTTGGCCGGCGAACTTTCCAAAGGCTGTGATCTCAAGCAAGGAGTTCCCACCCAGGCGGTTTGCACCGTGAATCTTGGCATTGGAACATTCCCCTACGGCAAAACATCCTTTGATACCGTTGATCTCCAGGGCATCGTCCACATCGATCCCTCCCATCGTATAGTGGGCTACAGGTTTGATAGGGATCAGTTCTGTTACGGGATCAACCTGCTCGTGCAGACGGCAGAGTTCTACCTCCTGCGGAAGCAGTTCCATCAGTTTTGCTTCCCCCAGGTGTCGGACATCCAGAAAGACCTCTTTGCCCGCTTCAAACTCTTCAAAGATCGCACGGGCTACGATATCACGCGGTTTTATCTCATCGACAAACCTCTCTCCATCACTGTTGAGCAGGTAGCCGCCTTCACCACGGGCCGCTTCTGAGACAAGCAGGCTGGAGTGTTTCAGTGCCGTAGGGTGGAACTGTATAAACTCCATATCACTGACCGCCCCGCCTGCGCGCAGTACTGCCGCGATACCGTCACCGGTAGAGCCGTAGGCATTGGTCGTATAGCCGTGGTAGAGTGCTCCGAAACCTCCCGTAGCGATCACGACGGATTTGGCATCGATCTGTAGGACTTCACCGCTGCGGATATCGAGGAAGGTGGCACCCTTGATGGTTCCCTCTTCAGTGATGAGATTGAGCAGATAGTGCTCCTCGAGGAAGTCGATCTCTTCTTTGAGACAGGTGTCATAGAGGGTATGGAGGATCTTCAGTCCCGTATAGTCCTGTGCATAACAGGCGCGCTTTGCGCTGGCCCCGCCCATCTGGCGCTGTGCCACAGTTGAAATTCCCGTTTGATTGTTATCCAGTCTTGAGAAAGGGACACCCAGCTGCTCTAGCCACCCGATCACCTCCGGTCCGTCGGCACACATCTTTCGTACCATATTCTCATCACAGATACCGTGTGCTGATTTGATCGTATCTGCAATGTGCGAAGCGATGTGGTCCTCTTCGACATTGCCCAGTGCGGCATTCATCCCGCCTTGAGCCATAGAGGTTTGAGAAGTGGTGGGATAACTCTTGCCGACTACCAGTACCGAAGCGCCTTCCTGTTTCGCAGCAAGTGCCGCGCTAAGTCCCGCGCCGCCGCTGCCGATAATGAGTACATCTATCATCGCTTTGCTCCGATAGATGTAAGGTAGTAAGTAGTGGGTAGCAGGTAGCAGGTTTGATAGGCGCCCTGAAAGAAGTGCCCTTGGGGTGCATTGCTTGGCAATGCGTTCATCTGTTGGTAAGGAGTGTTCATGTAGATTCCTTTTTATACTATTTAGTGCATATAGTGTACTAAATTAGATAAAATAACTCTGAATATTTTTAACAATACCCTCCAAGAGCTTAACTCTCGCTTCTTTGCTTGTCCAGGCGATATGCGGTGTGATCAGGAGTCTCTCTTGTGCTTCGATGTGTAGCAGGGGGGTGTCAGCCGGGATAGGCTCTTTCTCTACCACATCGAGTCCTGCATAGAGGATTCGGGTATCCAGCTCTTTTGCCAGATCAGCCTCGTTGACGATCCCACCGCGTCCTACGTTGATCAGGATACTCTCTTCTTTGAGGAGTTTGAGATTATCCGCATGGATGAGGTTTCGGGTCTGTGCATTCAGCGGTGCGTGGATGGAGACGATATCACAACTGCTTAGAAGCGCTTCGAGGCTCTGCTGTCTATAGTTCGCATCCTTGTTTTTACCTGAGGTGGAGTAGTAGCTTACGTTGGCACCAAAGGCTTCAGCAACTTTGGCAACTCCCTTTCCTATCTCTCCCAGGCCTATGATACCCCAGTTTTTCCCGGCGATCTCAAAGAATGGTTTGCTCACATCGGTAAAGAGCCCCGAACGGCTCCACTCCTGATTTTTGACACTTTTATCATAGTAGGCCATCTTCTCCAGAAGATAGAGTGCCATCGCGAAGGTATGTTGTACCACGGATTGGGTCGAATACCCTGCAACATTTTTGACTTCGATACCTATCTGGGCTGCAGCATCCAGATCGACATTGTTCATACCGGTCGCTGCGATACAGATGAGTTTGAGAAGCGGGCATCGCTGCATATGGAGTCTGCTGATGACAACCTTGTTCGTGATGACAACGGTAGCATTGCGGATACGCTCATAGGTCTCCGAGGGATCCGTAGTTTCGTATCTTACAACCTTGCCGAACTGATCGAGTGCACTGAGATCGAGGTCATCACCCAGTGTTTTTGCATCCAGAATTACGATATTCATCAGGCATCCGTGATCTGATCTACGATTTGCGTCGCTCTTCTCTTCGCCTCTTCGACTTCATCAAGTACCAGACTGACTGCCATACGGCGGCCTACATGTGATTCAGGTTTTCCGAAGACCCTTACAAAGCTGTCTTTCGTGAAGGCACTGTCAGGGATCTCGAGCGTCGGTGTATGGCTCTCATTGTTGGCTTTGTAAGCACCGCATGCACCGCTTCCATAGAAAGTAAACTCAAGCGGCAGGCCAAGTACTGCTCTTACATGCAGGGCAAATTCACTCTGGCTTTGGGTAATGAGTGTGACCATTCCCGTATCGTGCGGACGTGGAGAGAGCTCCGAGAAGTATACTTCATCCCCTTTCACGAAGAACTCTACACCGAAGATACCGCGACCACCGAGACCGTCAGTTACAGCTTTTGCGATATCTTTTGCTTTTTGCAGTGCGATGTCGCTCATCGGCATCGGCTGCCAGGAAAGGATAAAGTCACCGTTCTGTTGTACGTGTCCGATAGGTTCACAGAAGCTTGTACCTGTTTCATTGCGCACAGTCAGCAGTGTGATCTCATAATCAAACGGGATAAACTCCTCTACGATCAGTTCACTCGCATCACCACGTGCTTCTTTTGCGATCTCCCAGGACTTCTCGATATCATCCGCACTCTTCGCGATACTCTGTCCATGCCCCGAAGAGCTCATGACAGGTTTGATCACACAAGGGAATCCCATACGTTTGCCAGCCTCTTTGAGTCCTTCCAGGGTAGTGACAAACTCATAACTGCTTGTCTTAAGTCCAAGCGTTTCAGCAGCAAAAACACGGATGTTCTTGCGGTTCATCGTTTTGTTCACGGCTTCAGCATTCGGGATCACATGGAACCCTTTTGCTTCAGCTTCAAACAGTGCGTCGATACTGATCGCTTCAACCTCGGGAAGGATAAATGTCGGCTGCTCTTTTTCGATCAGCTCAAGAACGGCTTCTTTGTCCTGCATATTGATCGCATAGGCACGGTTGGCAACCAGGTGAGCAGGAGCATTTTCATACTTGTCAACCGCGATTACTTCGACACCGAGTCTCTGTGCTTCGATCGCAACTTCTTTACCCAGTTCACCTGAACCAAGCAGCATGATCTTGATGGAGTTTTGTTGTAGTGGAGATGTATATGTCATCGGAATACCTTCAAAAAAATAATTGAATAATTTTACCGAAAAGTTAGCTAAGGCGTAATGAAAAATGTTTTATGGAGTTAAAAATTGAATGAGTAGATAGTAAGCTTACAGGGCGAAAGCCCTGTGAAGATATGATTAGAGTCTTGACTCGTATCTTCTGAGCATGAAAAGCTTCTTGAGGATCTTCTTTCTAGTAGCGATCTTCTCTTTCTTTCTCTTCTCAGTAGCAGTCTCATAGTGTTTACGAGCTCTTGCTTCAGTTACGATAAGGTTTCTATCACACTGTCTTTTGAACTTTCTGTACGCATCATCAAATGAATCACGTGAAGTTAGTTTAATTCCTGGCATCTCAAGCACCCCCTTCCTTATCAAAATTTCCTGCGCTTATTACGGCAGAAGGGATAAAAGTAAAGCGGATTATATCGATTTATTTTTAAGATAGGCTAAACCTCTATTTAGACAGGTCAATAAAATACGGTTTATTGGATATTTTATTGTGAATAATGTAGTAGATTAGAGTGGTACGAAGAGAAAATTTAAGCTACCAGATGGGTAGCTTATAGGAGAAGTTGTTTATAGTTCTTCCAGTGCCGCAGCTTTTTCCATCATGGCATACATCCCTGTTCTCACTTCATTCGCAAGAGCTAACAGCTCAGGAGAGAGTGGATAACCGCCATTGATCATCAGTTCCATGCTCATTGTATAGACCCAGATCTCACCTTTGTCATTTTCCACAAAACCGATTCTACATGGCATAAACCCGATGAATTCTCCTGAGTGTGTCAGGAATTTATCAGCAATTGTCGGAGAACAGTAGGAGCGTATATGAGTCAGTTTACCGCCGTCTCTAAAGAGTTTACCCTCTCTTGGCATGGTTTTCTGATCTACCATTGCCAGTCCGTATTGTGCTGCTACTTCATCCATGATCTCGAGTGATAGCTCAAATGCCTCTTCTTTTGTCATATCCTCGGGGATAACAAGTTGTTTTTTACGGATCATTCCTTTTGCCGGATCACCCGTCTCCAGTACCTTGTCAAACATTTTCATATATTCCGGCAATGCCTGTGCATCAAGTTGTGTTACCTGTACTGCTCTTGTCCCCAGATCAAACTTTGCGAAGGCAAAGATGGTCGCTGCTATTACGATAAAGCCAATAAGGCTAAAAAGATTTTTCAAAAAATTCATGTTGTCCCTTTTCTTTTTGAGAATAAACCGCCATAGTCAATCTCAGTATGTGCAATCATATAAAAGAATATTTTAAATTTTGATTAACTTTATTGATCAATATTAATTATAGATAGTAATATAAAATTAATATATTATTATCTTAAGACTTTCTTATTAAAAGCGTGTTTTGATAGCTTTTATTGATCATTTATGATAAAATCGAAAGAGATTGAGGAGATGATAAAGATGCAGAAAGTATTTAAATCGTGTGAGAAGCTTGATAAGAGGTGTTATGATGCGTATGCATTGACGGAAGATATCCTGATGGAACATGCCGCAATGGGGATGGAACAGTATATAGGCAGACATTTTGCCAAAGGGAGTTCAGTATCGATCATTGCCGGTCCGGGCAACAACGGTGCAGACGGTATCGTACTGGCAAGGCTGCTCTATCGTGACTATGATGTGAAACTTTATCTTCCTTTCGGGGTGAAATCACCTATGGCAAAACTCCAGTTATCCAGGCTGAAGGCGTTAGGGTTTGAGGAGTCGGATGAAGCGGAAGATGCGGATGTGGTCGTAGATGCACTCTTTGCTGCGGGCCTCAACCGTCTTCTGGATGATCAAACGGTACAGCTTCTGCACAAGATGAACAGTTTTGAAGGGTGCAAGATCGCATGTGACCTTCCTACTGGAGTAGGAGAGGACGGTGCACTGATGCCGCTGGCTTTCAATGCGGATATCACATTGACAATGGGAGCTTATAAAGAGGCACTCTATCTGGACGAAAGCAAAGATATCATTGGGAAAATCGTACGCATCAACCTGGGGGTAAGCAGTGAACTTTATGAAGATGAGAGTGATACCTTTGTGCTGGAACCGGAAGATATGAAGCTTCCTTTTAGAGAGAAAGAGGTGACCCATAAAGGTATGTTCGGACATGCAGCGATCTTTACCGGGGAAAAAGAGGGTGCGGGGATCATCGCCGGTACAGCAGCGACACGTTTTGGTGCGGGGTTGACGACACTGGTGATCCACGAGAAGATCTCTGCCCCGCCGTACCTGATGCATGCCTCTACCGTACCCGATACCACTTCGGCACTGGCTATCGGTATGGGGCTGGGAGGTCATTTTGAAGAAGAATTTTTACAAAAGTATGTGATCAATTCACATCTACCTATCGTATTGGATGCGGATGCACTCTCTTCTCTTCTGTTACTTTCCATTACAGAGCAGAGAGACAGAGAGATCGTACTTACCCCACACCCCAAAGAGTTTGTTTCACTCTGGAAGATACTCACGGGTGAACTTTTGACGGTATCTGAAGTGCAGTCCAAACGTTTTGAGATGGTACGGATGTTCAACCGCAAATACCCGCATGTCACCCTCCTTCTCAAAGGAGCCAATACGCTGATCATGCAGGAGGAGAAGCTCTATATCAATCCTCTGGGATGTACCAAGCTCAGTAAAGGCGGCAGCGGTGATGTACTCAGCGGATTGATCGTCTCTTTGCTTGCGCAGGGCTATCCCGCGATTGATGCTGCGATCCAGAGTTCACTGGCTCTCTCCAGGGCAGCACAGAACTATCCGGGTTCAAGCTATGCGATGCTTGCCACAGACCTTATCGAGCAAATTGCGTTACTCGAAGTGCATCATTAATAGTGAATAGTGGATAGTTTCGGTACTATTCTTTTTAAAATTCAATGCAAGTGAGGCGCTATATGCCGAAGCGTAAAAAAATCGCTGTACTTTTTAGCGGGCAGGGGAGTAACTTTGCCCATATTGTTACTACTTTACATAAACAGGATCTGGAAATTGCCGTAGCGCTGACCAACAATCCTCAAGCCGGGGGTATAGAGATCGCCAGAGACAATGCTATCCCCCTGGAGATCATCGACTCAAAAGTATATGAGAGCAGAGAGGCATTTGACACGGCGGTGGTGGAGAGGCTTGCTCCCTATGATGTAGACCTGACGGTGCTGGCAGGGTTTATGCGTATCCTTACTCCGGTCTTTACAGAGCAGGTCAAAAGTATCAATCTCCATCCCTCACTTCTTCCTAGGCATAAAGGGCTCAAAGCGATAGAACGAAGTTATGAAGATGCGTATCCGACAGGCGGTGTCTCTGTGCACTGGGTGACTTCCGAGCTCGATGGCGGTGAGATCATCCTGCAAAAAGAGGTAGAGAAATCGGGACTTGGTTTTGAGGAGTATTATGCTGAGGTGCGAGCGATAGAGAAGGTGGCTTTGGAAGAGGCGATACGGGAAATTTTGCATTAAAATTATCAGAAAACAGGGGAAGAGAAATGAAACTGAAAAATATTATCTTGGTCACAATGGTCGGATTTTTCCTATCCGCTTGTACGGAACCAAGCCTGGAAAGTTCATCGTATGGACTGAATTCACAACCGGCTTTATGGGTAGCAAGCAGTAAACAGAGCAGAGTCTATCTATTTGGTTCTATACATGTATTGCCGAAAGAAGTGAAGTGGTATGGGCCGAAACTGAGAGAAAGTTTTGAAGCATCGGAAGAGTTGGTTTTCGAGACACTCTCAAGTGAAGAAAACAAAAATAAGTTTATTGCTTATGGGAAAAAGCATGGCCTGTTGCCCGATGGCAAAGTGATCAGCGATTATCTCACCGATAGTGAGTATCAGAGATATACAGAGATTGTCGAGTTGACCAAAATGGATAAGTATTTTGCCAACAGAATGAAGCCTTGGCTCTTTTATCTTAGCCTGAATGCCGTAGCAACAAAAGAGTTGAGACGTTACGGTGTCGATGGCATATTTGAAAAAGCAGCAAGAAAAAGAGGAAAACGTGTTGCGAGTCTGGAGAGTGTCCAAAGTGCTCTTTCCGCACTCTCTTCTACACCGCTATCCAAAGATATCAAAAATCTGAAAAAGATGCTCAATAAACCAAATAGTGAAGAGAAGAGGAAAAAAGAGATACTGAAAAAGGTTGAAATGGTTGTCTCCTGGACAACAGGCGATACAGAGAGAACAGAACGCTTATTGGCACAAGAGACGCCAAGCACTATGTATAACAATGTCATTATAAAGCGTAATAACCAATGGTATTCAAAAATCAAACAATACCTGAAAAAAGAACAGACAACGATGATCATCGTAGGTCAGGCACATCTTCTGGGGCGTGGAAACCTGATTCAGAAATTAAAAAGAGATGGGTATAAGGTGGAGAGGGTTCAGTAAAAATTGAATCTTCAATCAATAATCAATACCTTCTTTCTCTACTTTTTTTAAGAAAGTAAAGATAGTAATGGTTTGTTCTGTTCATTTTCTTTTTTTCTCACAGAGAGTGCAAGCACAAGGTCGATGCAACAAAGATGAAGCCCGTGTAGCAAAGGCAAACTGCTTTGCCTTTGTAGGGCAGGAACCGAAGCGATCGGAACAAAGTGAAGCCGCGTAGGCAACGAACCAAAGTCAGAAAATGCGGTTTGCGTAGCAAAGACTTCTTTAGAAAAAAAAGCACCTACGGTATACATAAAATAAAAACACAAACGGCTGGCGCTAATATATAACACCCAAGTGTTCCCATCTTTTCAATTGATCTTAAATATTAATGGGTTTTTCTATTTCGTAAATGCTTTGGTACTCCAACCCTTTGGAGGTCCGTTTGCTCTCGTAGAGTGCTATCTGCGGGAGGATGATCCCTAACTTCTTCTCCCGATACTCCTTCATCTTCTCTTTATAGGCTCTGTAGTCATGTATCGCTTTGATACGGCAGAGTGTGATGTGCGGTTTGAAACGGTAGAGGTCGAAGCCCGCCTCTTTGAGGTCGCGGGCTTTTTCATAGAGTGTTTTCTGTTCCGCTCTGGCGAAGAAGATCTTGGGAGGCCTGCCAAAGTATCCAAGCTCGGCGATCTCTATTTCACTCTCAAGATTGCTGAGGTGTGACATCATCGCTATGGTGGAGTGCGCTTTCGGCTTCTCCCCCAGAAAGACCCAGGTCATATGCAGGTTCTCTTCTGCCACCCATGTACCTTCGATGATATCTTTGAACTCTTCTTTGATAGCGGCATAATCATCGAGAATGACGGGGGAGGCGATAAAGAGTCTCATGGATATTCTTTTTTGGTTTATTATAGCAGATATGGCAATATGAGATAATTGTATGGATTTCTTATCATAGTATGGCACAATTAGGTAAATAGATACTCTTAGGAGAAAAATGATGAGCAACACAACTATAAAATGCCCCAACTGTGGGACACAGATCGATATCGATGAGATCTTCTACCATCAGATCGAAGAGAAGTTCAAACAGCAGCATCTTATTGAGCAAAAGAAGCTCCGTGAAGAAATAGAGGCGAAGCGTAGAGAGTATAAGACGCATATCGATGCGGTAAAAGCCAGAGAAGAGGCTTTGAGGGAAGAGAAAGAGAAGTTTGACGAGGAGTTGCAGAGGGCTACAAGGGCACAGCTCAAGCAGGAGCGCAACAAACTCTATGATGAGATCAAAAAAGAGCTGACTCTGGAACAGAGCGAATCGGTAGCACTGCTGCAAAAGGAGATCGAGGAGAAGTCCCGTCAGGTACAGGAGCTCAATGCAGCCAAGGTGATGATCGAACAGCTCAAACGTGAGAAAGAGGAGGCTGCTTCCCTGGCCAAACTTGAGGCACAAAAGCTGGTCAGTGAAGAGCTCAAAAAAGAGAAAGAGAGACTTGACAAGCTGGCACTTGATGAGAGAGAACGTATCACAAAGCAGGTGGCTGAAGAGAACGAACTGAAATTGAAGGCCAAAGACGAGCAGATCGAGCAGATGAAGCGTGATATCGAAAATGCCAAACGAAAGGCTGAGCAAGCGAGTATGCAGGTACAGGGAGAGGCCCTGGAGCTGACGATAGAGAACTGGCTCTCTGCACAGTTTCCTTTTGACAGTGTCGAAGAGGTCAAAAAAGGAGCCTTCGGAGCTGACTGTATCCAGACCGTGCATACACGGGAAGTACAGAACTGCGGGGTGATCTGCTATGAGAGTAAGAACACCAAGGCGTGGAGTGACGGATGGATCAGCAAGCTCAAGCAGGATATGCTGAAGGTGAATGCCGATATCGGTGTACTTGTCACCTCTGTCTATCCAAGCGGTATGGAGCGCATGGGCTTTGTGGAGGGTATCTGGATCTGCAGCCTGGAGGAGTTCAAAGGGTCGGTTTCACTGCTGAGAGAAAGTCTGATACGCGTTCATGCAACGGTACAGAAAGAGGAGAACAAAAGCGACAAGATGACACTGCTCTACAACTACCTGACGGGCAACGAGTTCAATATGCAGCTTAAGGCCATTGTGGACGGTTTTATGCAGATGCAATCCGAACTGGACAAGGAGAAACGTTCTCTTATGGCAACCTGGAAACGCCGTCAGAAACTGATAGACGGTGTACTGCAAAATACTACCGAGATGTACGGTGCACTGCAGGGAATCGCCGGGCATGCCGCACTGGGACATATCGATGCATTGGAAATGAATGAGGACGAAAATCTACTGGAAGAGTAAATAAATTTCATAAAATATAGTGATTGATTATAAGGGGGAGGTATTGGATCTTCAAGTAATGTTAGACGTTTATGGTACCTCTAGGAAAAAAGGGAGGGAGGGACTAAAGGATACTTTATAAACGCCTAATCTTACCTATTAAAAACAAAAGATTATAAAATGTGAAAATTGAGTGAAATTGAACTGGAAAGAGTACTATAATAAATATAATATCTGGTAACCCGGCTATCTGCTTGAGACCCGTGGCTTTCCGTCCTTGCTTCACAACAAGTTTGGCACAACAAATAATACTGTATATCTTTAATACACGTATTATAATCTAACTAACTTTAATTAAATCTTAAAAAGTAGATAAAAAATATTTTTTCTTTTTTATATCGTGTTGAATCGCAGATTGGATATAATTCGCGATCATTTTCATGCGGGGGAGAGTGTACAAAAGGAGTAAAACGATGCAGAAGTATGATGATGCGATGACAAAGAGAGGACTCTATCTCTATTTTGTGATCTTTCAGTCAGTGATGTTGTTGATCGTTTATGCTTTTGTCTATACCTCTTTTGTTGCCGTACGTTTGGCAGTAGAAAAATACGATCTTACCTTTATGGCGTATCTCCCTGCAGTGTTAGCCCTGGTGGGATATCCGATCGTACTCTATAAAACAAGAAAACAGTTCCGAAACAATAAGACATTACGTGCAGTGATGTGGGTGATGAGCTGGGCATCGGTTATCATCGTGGGACTCTACTGGCATCTCTCTCATATCACAACACTCTAAAGGGATCCTTTGCTTCGTTATTTTCCTCAACGACACCAAAAGGTCCTCAAACTCTCTATACCGGCTGCGATCAACTCCCTGCTGGATATGCTGCAGATCATTACTGATCTGATCATGGTAGGGAGGTTGTCGGCCTATGCTGTTGCTTCGGTCGGTCTTGGACTGCAATCACTGATGTTCGTCTTTTCGTCCATGACACTCCTGCATGTAGGGACAACGGCACTTCTCTCACGTTTTATCGGGGCAGGGCAGAGAAAGCGTGCCTCTACAGGTCTCTCTACACTGTTTCGGTTCGCACTGGTTCTGAGTATACCGATATCAGGTTTATGGTATCTCCTCGCACCTCAGGTTTATCTCTGGTTCGGTACGGCTCAAGAGGTAGCAATACTGGGAAGTGACTATGTAACGATGCTTACCTGGATGCTGCCGTTTGTGTTTGTGAAGCTGGTGTTTATCTCGGCACTCAACAGCAGCGGAGACACGAAGACTCCTATGCAGATCAAGATCGTCTCTATTGTTTTAAATGTTGTTTTAAACTATCTGCTTATCTTCGGAGCGTTCGGGTTTCCTGAGCTTGGGGTCATGGGTGCAGCACTCGGTACAGTGATCGTCAATCTGCTGGAGTTTATGGTTTATGGTTACCTTTATATCAAACAAAAAACATTTTTTATCCCTGTATGGTTTTACTCAAAGCGTTTGCTACTCAGGGCCCTGAAGGTGGGGATACCCGCTTCTATCGAACGTGCATTGAGTGCGGGAAGTTTTATGCTTTTTACGGCGATCATCGCATACTATGGTACTGAAGCACTTGCCGGATACCAGGTCGGTCTGCGCGTAGAGGGTGTCGCATTTATGCCCGGTATCGGTTTTACGATTGCGGCGATGACGCTGATGGGACAGGGGCTGGGGGCCAAGCGGCCTGATCAGTCGAGAGCGGATGTGATCCTGGTGCTCAAGTATACGGTAGGGTTGATGTTCTTTCTTTCCTTTTTTATGATCTTTATGCCTGAAAAAATTGTGTGGGTATTTACCGATGATGCCCAGACGATCAAAGAGGCAAGTCTCTACCTGCAGATCGTTGGGCTTTCCCAGATACCTCTTGCATTCAATTTTGTATTATCCGGGGCACTCAGGGGTGCAGGGGATACCAAAAGGACCCTGCGCATCAATCTCATCTCTCTATGGTTCGTACGTATTATCCCTGCATATATACTGAGCTGGTATTTTGAAGATATACTCTTTGTCTATCTGGCGATGATCTCAGACACCTTTGTCAAAGCGGTATGGCTATGGAAGACCTTCGATAAAGGGAAATGGCAAAAGATCAGAGTCTAATCTTCCATTGTCCTGACATCGAGGAAACTGCCGCTCTCATACTCAAAAAGTTTCGGGAAGGTTTGGATAAGCAGGTGTGCCGCCTCTTTGGGTGACTGGATCTTTCCCTCTTTCAGCCTTGAGACAGAGGGATATTTCCTCTCATCGATGTTGTGAATGATATGGCGTACCATAGCAGTATCGATCACTCCCGGAGCAAGCGCAGTGAAGTGTATATCAGGAAGCTCTTTGGCATAGACATTCAAGAGCATATTGAGTGATGATTTGGAGAGTGAGTAGGCACCCCATCCCTTGGAACCGTTGACAGAAGCCCCGGAGCTGATACCTACGATCTGCTGCACAAAGGAGTATTGGCTCAGTGCATCGATGATCTCTTTGTTTGCCCAGACATTGATCTCCATCACCTCTTTGATCTGCATTAAGTTCGTTTGGTGCAGCGGTTTGATATCGCCCAGGATCCCTGCATTGAGGATCGCGATTTCAAAAGAACGTTCCTTGATGAAGTCCCGAAGCGTCTCTTTAAGCATATAGGTTTCAGAGAGGTCATAAGGAAAGAAGAAAAAATTGGGGTTTCTATCGAGTGTAGAGGGTACTTCTCTCCCTACGGCATAGACTTTGTAGCCTTTCTCAAGATAGGAGACTGCGAGGGCATTCCCCAATCCGGTATTTACACCGGTAATGAATATATTGTTCATCTGAATACCTTTTGTTTGATAGCTGTGTTATAATTATAGCAGAAGAAAGAGATCATCCTTGATTGATCTTGAGAAGAAGGAAGGTAAATGAGCAGAGAGAAAAAAACGATAGAAGAGCGTATAGAACGTATCCACAAAATGGCAAAAGATCATTTCGGTGAGGTACGTTTTGTCGGGATCAAGTTGCATACGAAGATCGGCTGGGTTGCAAAGATACAGTTTGATGAGTTTGATTCACTGATCGCTGAGGGTGAGAATGCCGAAACGGCACTGAAAAACCTGAGAAAACGTCTTAGAAAGATCATCGATCGTTACAATATGGTGTAGAACTTGAAAGAGAATATTATTTTAATCGGATTTATGGGTGTCGGCAAAGGGACAACGGCACGTGCTTTTGCTAAAAAGTACGGGGTATTTAACATTGATACGGATGACCTGATCGAGTCCAAAGAGAACAAAGAGGTCAAAAAGATCTTCGCAAAGAAAGGTGAAGCCTACTTCAGGTCACTTGAGCAGCAGACAGCTGACTGGATCATCGATTCGGTTCAAGGTACGTTGATCAGTTGTGGGGGTGGGTTTTATAAGGTGAAAAACCTCCATAAGATGGGGACGGTAGTGTTGCTGGATGCCTCGTTTGAGTGGATACTCAACCGCCTTAAGACGGCTAAAAACGCTGAAGCAAAACTAGCTAAAAGACCACTCTTTGCCAAAGAGAAAGAGGCAAAAAAACTCTATGATGAAAGAGAAAAAGCCTATAAAAAAGTGGCGGATGTCGTTGTCAATGTAGAGGGGAAATCTTTAGAAGAGATAGTCAAAGAGATCTCCAAAAAATGTAAAGTAAAAGAGTAGGCAACAGGACTGAAAGGCATTTTTAATGCCTTTTTTGACAACATAAACCTGCTACCTGCTACCTGCTACCTGCTACTTACTATTTGCTGACTGTTCCCAATACTCCAACCCCTTGAATATCGCTGTAAGTACCCCGAAGGTCAGCATCGTACCTGCCATACAGTAGGGGGCTTGTTCCCTGAAAGGTGCGGAGCTTTGCATCACGCTGTAGAGGATAAAAATCCATACAAAAAAAGCGATCACCCCCGATACTCTTTTTGTCCAGACAATGAGTTTTAACTGTGTATGTTTTTCCATGAGGGACATTTTATCCAAATTCGATATAATTGCGCAATATTTTAACGTAAGAGTACCCATGCAACGATTTGAGACATATTTGGCACAGCACCTTCCTGAAGTAGCTACTTTCCACCCTGTGTATGAAGATGCACTGGGTGCAATGCTGCTTGCCGGCGGGAAGCGTTTCCGTCCTATGCTGCTGTTAAGTATCGTTGAGGCATATGAACCGATGCTCTATGAAGGGGCACTCCCTGTTGCGCTTGCCGTAGAGATGTTTCATACCTACTCCCTGATCCATGATGATCTTCCTGCTATGGACAACGCCGATCTCCGACGTGGGCACAAGACCCTTCACAAGCGTTATGATGAGGTGACTGCGATACTTGCAGGAGATGCCCTCAATACCGATGCATTTTTGATGATTGCCAAAGCAGCGTTCCGAGAAGATGTGAAGATCAAGCTTGTAGAACTGCTTGCACGCAACGGTGGAGGTCAGGGTATGGTACTTGGACAAGCGATCGACTGTTACTTTGAAAACCAACCGCTTGATATCGAACAGGTAAAAGTACTGCATATCAACAAGACTGCCAAGCTTATCGCGGCAAGTCTCGTGATGGGGGCAGTGATCGTAGGACTGGATAAAAAAGTACAGGATGCACTCTATGACTTTGGTATCGACCTAGGTCTGCTGTTCCAGATACAGGATGATATCATCGATGAGACACAGAGCCCGGAAGAAGCGGGTAAAACTACCGGAAATGATACGGATAAAAATAGCTTTGTAAATCTTTTGGGACTTGAACAGAGTATCAAAGAGGCCGATGATCTTGCGAAAGATTTGCAAAGACGATTTGAATCGTTTGATGAGAAGCTGCAGACAGCTTTGAACCCCTTGATGGAACAATATCTACATAGACACACAAAGGATTAATATAATGGCTATGACTGAGCAAAATATTATGCGCAAAAAGATGGCAAACACTATCAGATTTTTAGCAGCTGATATGGTACAAAAAGCAAACTCCGGACACCCGGGTGCACCGATGGGGCTTGCTGATATCGCGGTGGTACTCTCTGAACACCTCTCTCACAACCCGAAAAATCCAAACTGGCTGAACCGTGACAGACTGGTATTTTCAGGCGGTCATGCTTCTCCGCTGATCTATTCGCTGCTTCACCTTTGGGGATATGATGTGAGCATGGATGACCTGAAAAACTTCCGTCAGCTTGACTCTAAGACTCCGGGTCACCCTGAGCACGGTCATACAGCGGGTGTAGAGATCACTACAGGACCCCTGGGACAAGGTGTAGCCAACGCAGTCGGTTTTGCCATGGCGAGAACCTATACGGCAAACCAGGTAAACTCTGAGACATGTGAGCTGATCGACCATAAAGTCTACTGTCTATGCGGGGATGGGGACCTACAAGAGGGGATCAGTTATGAGGCATGTGCACTTGCGGGGCACCTTGGGCTGAAAGACCTGGTTTTGATCTATGACAGCAACCACATCACGATCGAAGGTGACACGAGTATCGCATGGAGTGAAGACGTAGAGAAGCGTTTTGAAGCGCAGAACTGGAATGTCATCAAGGTCAACGGTCACTGCTATGATGAGATCGATAAAGCACTGACAGAAGTGAAAAATGCCGATAAACCGACGATCATCATCGCCAATACGATCATCGGTAGATGTGCAGGTGACCTGGAAGGTTCACACCATACGCATGGTGCACCGCTTGGTGAAGAGATCATCTGCGGATCAAAAGAGACGCAAGGGTTCGACAGCGACAAGACGTTCTTTATCCCTGAAGATGTATTGCTTAGATTCAGATGTGCGGTTGAAGAGGGTGAACTGGCTGAAAAAGAGTGGATCCATAGACAAAAAGAGGCACCGCTAGTGGAGCAGAATGAGGCATTGGAGCGTATGCTCAACCCTGACTTCTCAAGTATCGAGTTCCCGGACTTCAGTAACGAAGCAGCGATGGCAACGAGAGACAGTAACGGTAAGATCCTCAATGCGATCGCAAAAGCGGTACCGAGTTTCCTCGGTGGTTCGGCAGACCTTGCACCATCCAACAAGACTGAGCTTAAAGATATGGGGAACTTCCCGAAAGGTAAAAACCTTCACTTTGGTATCCGTGAGCACTCTATGGCAGCGATCACAAACGGTATTGCACTTTACGGTACAACGATCCCGTTCAATGCAACCTTCTTTGTCTTCTCTGACTACCTCAAGCCTGCAGCACGTATCGCGGCATTGACAAAGATCCAGAACTTCTTTGTCTGGACACACGACAGTATCGGTGTGGGTGAAGATGGACCGACACATGAGCCTATCGAGCACTTAAGCCAGTTCAGAGCACTGCCGAACTTCTATGTATGGAGACCGGCAGATGCGACTGAGAACGCAGAAGCATGGAAGACTGCACTTGGGATGAAAGCACCGCACGGTTTCGTACTGAGCCGTCAGAAGCTTAAAACATTGAAGCCGGAGAGAGATTTCGGTGAGGTGAGTAACGGTGCCTACATCGTGAAGAAAAGAGAAGATGCGAACGTTACATTGATGGCATCCGGTTCCGAGCTTATGCCGTGTCTTCAGGCTGCATGTTCCCTGGAAGCACTCGGTATCAGAGCAAACGTAGTTTCTGTACCGTGTTTTGATCTCTTCAATGAGCAGGACGAGGCATACAAAGCACAAGTGATCGATCCAAACACTAAAGTACTTGCAGTAGAAGCTGCGACAGCGACTGAGTACTACAGATATGCAGATGATGTACTCGGTATGGAGACATTCGGGGCATCTGCACCGGCTGATCTACTCTTTGAGAAGTTCGGATTTACAGAAGAGAACATCATGAGACGTGCATGTAAGCTCATGGGTGTAGAGTACAAAGAAGTCACTCAGGAAGAGTGTTAACTTTAACTCTTTGTTTTTCTTCGTCATTCCCGACTCCGATCGGGAATCCATTCCCTCTTGTTACACCTTTAAAAGGTGTAACACCTCCCTCACTTTAACCCACAAACTAATCTACTATTCACTGATTTAAAATCTGTACAGTATCAATATATATTCTGATAGAGAATATGTTATAAGATTGCCATGGCTATTTTGATCAGGGCAAAGCCGGAAGTTTATTTGATGCAATATAGCGCTGATAGTGAGTCGTATTTACATCCATTAACAATACGTTCATACTCTAGTTACAAACTTTTTCTACACTATAACATAGATGTAGGCAATTGAACAGAGTAATTTCAAAGGAGAATTTTATGACAAGAAATACAAAAAGAGAGATGGCAACATCATTTACCGCAACACTGTTTCTGATAATGGGGATTACCGGTGTGATGATGTATTTTCATATTTTGGATACATTTACAAAAAATATGCATGAGATACTTGGGTTGGTATTTGTTGCGGTAGTGCTGTTCCACGTATTCTATAACTGGAACAGTATGAAACGTTATTTCAGTAAAAAGGTATTTGTATCGGCTGTGATGATTACTTTGGTCACTGCGATGGGGTTTATCGCTACGGCTTCATCTCAAGGAGAAAACCCGAAAAAGATCATGATTGAAGCGGTTTTATCCTCTCCCATTGAAGATGCAGTTGCTATTCTCGGTTCAGATATGGTAACAGCTGAACTTAAATTGAAGCAATCCAACCTGTCGTTTAGCCATGAAACTTCACTGATGGAGCTAGCCAAAAAGAACGGAACTTCTCCTTTTAAGATCGTAAGTATCATTACAAAGGAATAGAGATACTATATGCAAAATTGATATGAAACCCATCGATAGATGGAAATAAAACCTGGTAAATTTATATCTCGTTGAGTCGCAGGTTTGGTACTGCCAAACGCCTCTTGAGATGATGATATATTGTTTGGCAATGACAGAGCTACAGCGGCCGTAGGGTGGATGAAATCCACCATAATGGTGGGATGCTCCCACCCTACGACAAATGCGTTCTTCGTTACACCTTTCCCAAGGTGTAATGCCTGCATCACTCTATTTTCTAAACTCATCTGAAACCTATCATTAGATGCAAGTCAAGCCTCTTCAATTTACATACCATCTAACGATGGACAATGACAAAAAAGTATACTGGACTCAGGTATGCATTACGCCTCAGAGAGACGTAACGAGGGTAAAAAGTAGTATATATTTCCATCTTTGTGTCTGACAACGGGGAGTTTAGAGTTTCCGTTCACCCTGAGCTTGTCGAAGGATATATTTGTTGGAATGGTTCGACAAGCTCACCAAGAACGGATGGGGAAGTGCAAGCTGTAGGGTGGATGAAATCCACCATAATGGTGGGATGCTCCCACCCTACTGTTCGTACTGCATTGAATAGTTTTTATTTGGTTCCCACGTTGCACGTGCTAATCTATACTCCAATACGATATGCTAAAATCTGTTGGATGGCTATACTGTCATATACATTCCCACGAAAATCGTGGGAACGAAAGAAAAACTTGAGATCACAATTTGGGAGCAAGAGGATTAACTCAGTAATCCTCTCACTTCATCCTCATCGATTAGGTCCTTCTCGTACTTCACTACCGCAATGTTCTCCGTCTCGTTGATATAGCTCTCCACGATCGCTTCGTGCTCTGTCAGGGCAGCGACCTTTTCTCTATCGAAGATGTCCAGCGGGAGGTAGACGTTTCCACGGTTATTCGGGTTTGGCATCGTCATGACCCAGACAAACCACATTGCACTGAGGATCGCAACCATCAGTGCCAGTGCCCCCCTGTCGTAGTGGTCCATCACATATCCCGCGAGAAGACCGCCAAGGAAGATACCGATATAGGAAAAAGTGTTTGCCACACCGAGCGCTGCACCTTTCTGGTGGACTTTGGCAAACTTGCTCACAAAACTTTGCAGCAGCGGTTCGAACATATTGAACCCGATAAAGAAGAGCACCACGCCGACGATAAAGAGCCATGGCGAGGTTGCATATCCCATCGCGATAAAGCCGAGGAAGATCACGGCTACCGAGACCATAAAGACCTGACGGCCTTTCCCGTACTTCTCTCCGAAGACTGCAGCAGGACCCATCGAGAGCAGTCCGAAGATCATCGCGGGGAGATAGACCTTCCAGAGTTCGGCTTTCTCCCATCCGAATCCACCATCCGCAAGACTTTGTGTCATCACGAGTGGGATGATAAAGAAGGCCATTGTCATGATCGAAGAGTGGAAGAGGAAAGTGATATACATACGGGTCAGGGACTTGTCCTTGAAGACATCTATCATTTTGGACTCCTCCTCTGCATAAGAGTGAACGATCTTTGGAGGCTGGGGGACGGCAGTAAAGAGGATACCGATCGCCATGAGAGAGAGTATCGCAGTGAGCCAGAAGAGCTTGTCGATCCCCCAGTTACCTCCAACGATCGGTGCGATGATCATCGCCGCGGCAAAACTCATTGCGATGGTTCCACCCATGATCGCCATCGCATGCGCTCTCTGCTCCTCTTTTACCAGGTCAGCGATCATCGCTGATACCACCGATCCGATCGCCCCTGCACCCTGCAGGAAACGTCCGAGCATCAAAGTATAGATATCATCACTGAGTGCACAGATCACTGATCCGATAATAAAGATGATCAGTCCGAACAGCAGGGTTTTTTTCCTTCCCAGTTTGTCGCTCATCAGTCCAAAAGGTACCTGGAAAAGCGCCTGGGTAAGTGCATATCCACCTACAACCACACCGGCTAGAAATGCCGTGGCACCCTCCATCTCGAGAGCATAGACAGAAAGTACCGGAAGAACGATAAAGAGTCCAAAAAAGCGCAGGGCAACGATAGAGCTGAGCGGGAATATCTGTTTAAACATACAATAACCTCGGAAATCCTCTAAATAAGGATAATTTTACTCTTATTATATAATGATATAGTTAAGAAAAGATGATAAAATTTTAATAGATATTGCCTGATGAGGAGTAACTTTTTAATGAAGCTGGTATTGGCGACGGGAAACAAAGGAAAATTGCGAGAGTTCAAGCAGATGTGTGAGGCAGAGATCACACCGTTTTCTGATCTTTTGGGAGCGTTTGAGATCGAAGAGACGGGAAAGACTTTTGCAGAGAATGCACTGATCAAAGCCCGTACGATCTATGAAAAACTGGGAGAAGACTACCTGGTAATCTCTGATGACAGCGGTATCTCGTTACCTGTACTGGACGGTGCGCCGGGTATCTATTCGGCACGCTATGCACAGGAAGATATCAAAGAGAGAGCAGTAACGGATAAGGATAATCTCTATAAACTTATCGATGCGGTCAAAGCAAAAGGCTTGAAGCGTACTCCTGCATACTATACGGCTGCGATCGCTATCGTCAGCAAATATGGTGAGTATGTAGTGCATGGATGGATGCATGGTGAGGTGATCGATGAAGCAAGAGGAGAGAAAGGATTCGGTTATGATCCGATGTTCATCCCGGCCGGTTTTGATAAGACGCTGGGTGAATTGGATGATGAGACGAAAAAGAAGATCTCCCACCGCGGGCAGGCCATGGAGCTTGCAAAGCCGATCATCAAAATGTTGAAAGATAAATAATCTATGTTAAAAAAATCAGAGGAGGGGAAGATGGAAAATAAAAAATTTGAAGAAGACCTGCAGTTAATCTATGATGAGCTGCAGAAGAGACAAGACGAACTGAATGGGTATTACAGACTTTTGGAGGGTGGTCATACCGAAGCTGGAAAGGTTGTAGATGCCTTTCTCTCCGATCTGGAGCTGCAAGATACAAAAGAGAATATCATGGCGGCATTGACACGTATCGTAAGTCTGCGTGAAGATGCACTGGAACAGGTCTTGCAAAAAAGCGGCTTGACGCAGACAGAGATCCTGGATAAGAAAGAGCAGGCCTATATGTTCGTAAGCAACTTCCATCTTGAGCGCCACCAGGGCCTGATCACCTGGATCAATGATAAAAAGCTCCTCACTCCGTTCTATCGTACGATCATCTCCGGGGTTGATGCGGTGGGAGCAGCGATAAGCGGATGGCAAAGTGCATGGACTGCACATATCATCAACGGGGTCAACCGGGATCTTTTTGAGCTCTTCAACGGTGATGAGGAGCAGATCTTTGAAAAGTTGCAGAGTGATAACCTGCTTGATCTGGATAGTACGGGTGAAGTGGGAGACCGCTGCTATTCGGTACTGCATCAGCAAAAAGACGGCAGTTATAAACGTGTGGCCTATGCCGAAGCATTTAAAGAAGAGGTGGAGCAGATCCGTGATGCACTGAAACTCTTTATCGATGAGCTGAGCACTCTGGAAGATGAGGTCTATGATCAGAAAGAGGCATGGCTGGAGTATCTGGGTACGATCTATGATGCATTCGGGCATACCAACCCTGACGAACTTATTACCTATTGGGCCAATGTGGACAGGGCCTGGATGAAAGTCACCACTCCGATACAGATAGGACACCCTCTTGAGTACTATGAAGATCACTACCGAAAAGCAGTTGCGCTTGAGTGGGATCTTCGTATCGTCAACCCTAGGTTGCAGACAAGTTCACATACCAGGGAAAATATCAGTGCCTTCTCAAAAGAGATGGCAGGAAAGATAGGTGGAGAAGATGCAGACAGGATCATCGATAAAAATATCACTCAGGTAGAAGAGACACAGCTCTATATCGGGCAGCCGGTACTCTACTACGGAGCGGAGTTTAACGGACTCTTCTCTGCACAGGTGGTACCGAATGATGAACAGGTCTCTGCAGAGCTTGGCAAAAAGATCTTCGCCTATGCAGATTTTGTCATGGAGTCCAAAAAGAGCAAACCGGTGATGAAGCTTGGTGTAGAGACTTTCGGTGAGGCGTTTGTGAAGTCACAGCGTGCACTGATCTCTGAAAATCCTGAACTGTGGCACGAGATCTATGATATCTCAACGATAGGACATGAGTTTGGCCATATCCTCTGGATCGACAGCGATACCGAAATGAAGATGAACGGTACAGGACAGTTTAAAAACATCGAAGAGTTCAAAGCGACTACAGGCGGGCTCATGGCCTTTTTCCATAATGAGAAAGAGGAGATGAAACAGCATGTCGTAGACGATCTGGTCTCCAGGGCAGTGGGATTGATGGCATGGAGAGAAGTCGGAGAAGTTCTCCCTTACTATTGTGAGGGGTTGATCCACCTTGATATCCTCTTTGGATCGGGAGTGATCACGTATGATGATCAGATCCGGATCGATTATGGCAGATACGATGCGATGAAAGAGGCCTATATTGCCGCGTATGAAAAACTGGCAAAACACTATCTTGACAAAAAGGATGCGTACGGGTACCTTGGTGATTATGCTGAAAAACTCGATGGTGTCTTCCTGCCTGTGGATGAAAAGATCAGAGCCTTTGTCGAGCATTACTATACGAGATACAAAGAGATCGGGCAGGAGACGGTCGTTTTGGATTAGTGTAGGTCGTTAACTCAACCTACTTTGAGATGAAGCACATACAATAGTTACTTTCAAGAAGACAGAAGGGGGTAATGATGAAAAAAAGTTTGATCGCATTTTTGATGATAAGTTTGACACTGTTCGGATATGAAGTCAGCAGTGTCGAAGTAGGGTTTACGGCATTTAAAACAGCGGCAAAATCGGGTGTAAGCGGTAGCTTCGATACGGTAGAAATTGCCGGTAATAGATCGGCAGAGAACATTGAAGAGATGTTGACCGGGTTAAGCGTGAAGATTCAAACCAAGAGCGTCAACAGCGGAAATGCAGAGAGAGATAAAAAACTGCTAAGTGACTTCTTTTATGTTCAGTTCACACACGTGATCGAGGCGAAGATCATTTCTGTCAAACCTGACGCTTTGGAAGTTGAGATCACAATGAACAGCAAGCGCGTAATTGTTCCTATGCTCTATAAGGCAGAAGAGAACAGGGTGATCGCAAAAGGATATATCGATCTGGGTGATTTTGATATGCTCCCCTCACTCAAGGGGATCAATAAAGCGTGTTATGACCTGCATGCAGGTAAAACATGGCAGGATGTCGAAGTCGGATTTTTACTTCAATTTCAATAGCTTATAGTATGTAAGAGCTTCCTCTTGCATACCTTTTGGAGTACTCGTTTACTCTGGCAGCTTTATCCCCCTCTACGTTATTTACACTTGTTCACAAAACATTGACACAAAATTTACATAACTCTTTTATGATTGTAGTATCTCAAGAGATAGAGATAGAATACTTTTATAAAGGATAGAAAATGAAAAAAACTATGATCGCAATGATTGCAACAGTCGGTTTGAGTTCGACACTTATGGCTATGGGGCCGGATATGCAACCATGTCAAGATTCTAAGGGTATGCACGCTTGTCAAGGTTACAAAAATATGAAATCATGCAAATACACTAAAGGTAAACATCATAAGAAGAGAGATGACCTCTACAGAACCTTACGTCAGCTTGATCTTACAGCGGCACAAAAAGAAGAGCTTCGGGCATTCAGAGAGACACAGAGAGCAGAGCGAAAAGCGATGAAAGAGCAAAGAGGCAAGAGGCAGAGAAACGTTGATCTCAGTGACTTTATGTCAGCCGAGAAATTTGATAAAGAGGCATTTAAAGCTGCCATGAAAGAGAGAATGGAGCAGAGAGAGAAGATGAGGGAAAAACGCCGTGAAGCGATGATGGAAAAAAGAGCCGAGAGAATGGAGAAGATCTTTACTATCCTCACTCCAGCGCAAAGAGAAAAGTGGATACAATTATCTAAAAGTTAAGCATGAGGAAGAGAGATGTCTCGTATTTTGATGGTAGAGGATGATGCTCAGATCACTGAGCTTTTGGAAGCGTACCTTGCCAAATATGGTATAGAGGTCTTTTCCGTCTCCTTGCCGAGAGTGGCACTTGAAAAGTTGAAGATCGAACAGTATGATCTGGTACTGCTTGACTTGGGACTTCCGGAGATGGATGGTCTTGAACTGTGCAAACATATCAAAACCGATTATCCCAACCTTCCCGTAATCATCTCTACAGCCCGTGCCGATGTCAGCGATAAGGTCGTGGCTTTTGATGTAGGAGCAGATGACTATATCGCCAAACCCTACGAACCCAGAGAGCTTGTCGCAAGGATCCAGGCAACCATCAAGCGTTATGACAGATTCTCTTTTCATTCCAAAGAGGAAGAGTTCAAGGTTGACAAGGTGAAAATGCAGATTACACAGGAGGGTGAAGTACTTGACCTCACCCTTGCCGAGTATGAGATTTTTTCGCTTCTACTGGAGAAAAAACATCAGGTAGTAAGCCGTGAATTTATCGTCAACAGCATCAATGCCGTTAAATGGCAGAGCAGTGATCGAAGTATCGATGTGATCATCAGCCGAATCCGTCAGAAGATCGGGGATGATATCAAAAATCCCAGATATATCAAGTCTATCCGTGGTATAGGGTATAAGTATATTGGAGCGTAGATGAACCGGCACTCTCTTTTTTTTAAATTGAATATTCTGTTTATCATCGCCCTCTTTGCGACGTTGATCGCAGGCGGCTCTTTTATACTGCATATCGCCAAAAAAGAGAGGAGTGATCTTCTCTTCAAAGGCAGAATCATTATGCATGAGTACAGGATCACCCAGCAGGATCCCCTAAAGCTCTTTGAAGAGTTGCAACTTACCCAAATCACGGGTGAAGAGAAAGAAGAGATCCTCAGGCAAAATTCAGGATTTGAACAGATACATGCACTTCCCAAAAGAGGAAGGCTCATACGATATCAGGGGCATATGTATCTTTCGCTTGAAAATCACCGTATCAATCTTCTTCTCAGAGACGACAGGGCATACTGGGAGCGTTTTTTTGTACCGCTGTTGGTAATGCTGGGTACGATTTTGTTACTGGTCAGTATGTATATTTTGCTTAGGAAAGCCCTTGTGCCGTTGAAAACACTGCAACAAGATATCGAACAGTACGGTGAAGGGGCATTAACGAAGTACACTTTTTCAGATAAAAATGATGAGATCTCCCTGGTCTCCAATGCCTTTTACAGGTCTGTCTCCAAAATCCAGCAACTTTCAAGTTCACGCAAGCTCTTTATCCGTAATCTTTTTCATGAACTCAACACCCCGGTAACCAAAGGAAAGATCCTTACAGAGATCGTTGACGACCCCAAAACCAAATCGATGCTGGATGCGATTTTCTCCAGGCTTGCTTCTTTACTGAAAGAGTTGGCACAGGTTGAACAGATCACCTCGGAGAACTATATCCTATCCAAAAAAGAACTCCGTATTATTGACCTGATCGATGAGGCAAAAGACTTTTTATATCTGGATCAAACGATAGAGACAAATGTCACGGACCAAACAATTTTTGCAGACTTTTCATCGATGAGTATCGTATTTAAAAATCTGATCGATAATGCTTTGAAATATGGGCAAAACCTGGAGATAATCTATGAGGATAACAGCCTCTCTTTTGTGAGTGAAGGAGAGCCTTTGAAGGGTGATTTTAAGGCATATCTGGAAGCTTTTTCAGATAAAAAAAACAGTAACGGATCAGGTTTTGGCTTGGGATTATATATCGTAAAAGAGGTGCTAAACATGCACAGTATGGGCCTTGAATACAGTTACGGTGAGGGTAAAAATAGATTTACCATAAATTTCAAAAACATCCTCTAACCTCATTTTGGCTATAATCGCAAGCAATTATGCCGTGATAAAAGCGGTTATTTAAGAGGATGATTATGCTACTTTTTACTCCTGGACCGACACCGGTACCCGAATCAGTACGTCAAGCGATGGCGACACCGACACTGCACCACAGAACTCCTGAATTTGAAGCGATCTTCAAAGAGGCCAGAGAGCGTTTGATGAAGCTCTATGGCATGGATGAGTGTGTGATGCTGGCAAGTTCCGGTACAGGTGCGATGCAAGCGTGTGTGCTCAACCTATGTGAGAAAAAAGCGTTGACAGTCAATGCTGGAAAATTTGGTGAGCGTTTTGGAAAGATCGTTAAGAGCATGGGGAAAGAACTTGTAGAGCTAAAATACGAGTGGAATACGCCGGCTAGTCTTGACGATGTCAAAGAGGCTTTGGCTGCCAACCCTGATATCGATGCGATGTTCATTCAGGTGAGTGAGAGTGCGGGGGGACTGCGTCACCCGGTTGAAGAGATCGCTGCCTATATCAAGTCGGTAGATGCTTCGATCATGGTTGTGGCTGACGGGATCACTGCGGTAGGTGTCGAGCCTATCGATGTGACCAATATCGATGCATTGGTGACGGGAAGTCAGAAGGCATTGATGCTTCCTCCGGGACTTGCAATGATCGGATTGAGCAATGCAGCAGTAGAGAAGATCGGTGAAGGAAAAGACTACTACTTCAACCTTGCAAGCGAGATCAAGAAACAGCAGCAAAACACGACAGCGTATACTGCGGCAACGACATTGATCATCGGTCTCAATGCGATCTTTGATGAGATCGAAAAAGAGGGCTTTGATGCACTCTACGAAGCGACAGCAAAAAGAGCGAAGGCTACACAGGCGGCGCTTGAGGCGATCGGTTTTGAAATGTATCCGCAGACTCCGGCACTCTCGATGAGTACTGTATTCGACGAGGATGCCGAGCCGATCCGTAAGCTGCTTAAGACCAAATACGGGGTCAATATGGCAGGTGGTCAGGATCACCTCAAAGGGAAGATCTTCCGTATCAACCAGATGGGATTGATCCCGGTGTATGAGTCTGCATGGGTAGTAAACAGTATCGAGTTGGCACTTGATGAATTAGGTAGACGTACGTTTGACGGTACAGCAAGCCGTGTGTTTAATGAAACCTATTACAAGGCGTAGAAGTTATGATATTTGAACATGAGATACCAAGCGGAAGCCGTCTCTATTTCGGAACCAGTGCAAAGATCAAACGTCAGATTGAAGCCACTGCAAGCGAAACATTGGAATCACTTGGATTTGAAGAGATCGTAACACCGCTCTTTTCTTATCATCAACATGATGCATTTGATGAGAAAACACCGTTGGTCAGACTGAATGATGCAAGCAATAATGAAGTGACACTGCGTGCCGATTCTGCAGCAGATGTCGTACGTATCGTTACAAAAAGACTGGGTCGCAGTACCGAGTCTAAAAAATGGTTTTATATCCAGCCGATCGTTACTTTTGCAACCAAAGAGCAGTACCAGATCGGTGCCGAGATCATCAATGGGGATTTTGTGGAAGTTGCGCAGACCACTGCAACGCTTCTTCAGAAACTGGATGAGGCACCGATTATGCAGATCTCAAATATCCGTATTCCTCATCTTCTCAATGAGAAGTACGGTGTGAGTCTTGAAGTACTCAAATCGATGCATATAGAGCAGATCATGAAAGCCGAATTGCCGTGGATCGAACAGCTAGTCAAGATGCATAGGGTAGAGGAGTTGGATGATCTTAGTCTTTTCCCTCATGATATCAAAGAGGAGCTCGAAAAGATAAGAGAGGCTGCTTCCGGCATCGAGTATGCTAAAGTGGTAGTCGCTCCGCTATTTTATGCGAAGATGAGATACTATGATTCATTGACATTTAGAATGTTTGAAGATAATGCGTTGATCGCAACAGGCGGCACATACAGTATAGACGGTGTGGAAGCGGCAGGGTTTGCACTCTATACCGATGAGTGTATCGCAAGTAAAATAAGTAAAGGTATGTAAGTGAGTAGTAAAGCAGATTTGATCGTAGGTCTCCAGTGGGGAGATGAAGGAAAAGGTAAGATTGTTGACCATATGGCACAAACACATGACTATGTGTGTCGTTTTGCAGGGGGGCATAATGCAGGACATACGATCGTACTGGATGGAAAGAAGTATGCGCTTCACCTGATCCCATCAGGCGTACTCAATCCAAATGCAAAAAATATCGTAGGAAACGGTGTAGTTATTTCGCCGAAAGACTTTATCAAAGAGATGAGTCAGTTTGAGAATCTTGAAGGACGTCTTTTCCTCTCTGACAAGGCACATGTACTGCTTCCATACCATGCGCTGATCGACCAGGCAAGAGAGCGTATGAAAGGTGACAAAGCAATCGGTACGACAGGAAAAGGTATCGGACCTGCGTACGGAGATAAGATCGCGCGTGTAGGTCACAGACTGGGCGAACTGCACCACCCTGAAAAACTTGCGGATAAAATCATTGAGTTCTTTGAGATGAATAAGCCGATCTTTGATGCGATGGGCGTAGAGATGCCAAACAGAGATACCTTGCTTGCAGAGTTGAACGAGTATAAAGAGGCACTTGGAAACTATATCGTTGATACGACAAAGATGGTATGGGAGATCCTTGATGAGGATAAAAAAGTCTTACTGGAGGGTGCTCAGGGTACGATGTTGGATATCGACCATGGTACATATCCGTATGTTACATCATCGACAACGGTGAGTGCAGGGGCGTGTTCCGGCCTGGGACTCAACCCTAAAGATATCGGTAAAGTAACAGGTATTGCAAAAGCATACTGTACCAGAGTAGGAAACGGTCCGTTCCCGAGTGAAGATCTTGGAACAGACGGTGATACGCTTAGAGAGAACGGACATGAGTTCGGTACAACTACGGGACGTCCAAGAAGATGCGGATGGTTTGATGCGGTTGCCATGCGTCATGCAGTACGTGTGAACGGTGCAGATCAGGTTGCCTTGATGAAACTGGATGTACTGGATGGTTTTGAAGAGATCAAAGTATGTGTGGCTTACGAGGTCGAAGGTGAAGAGATTGATTATGTACCGTATGATCTCGAAGATGCTAAACCTGTCTACCAAACCTTCCCTGGATGGGAGAAAACCGAGGGGGCAAGAAGTTTTGAGGAACTGCCTGAGACAGCACAGTCTTACATCGCAGCACTTGAAGCAATGATCGGTACAAAGATCGGTATTATCTCAACAAGTCCTGAGAGAGATGACACGATCGTAAGATAGATTTGTACCGGCATGATGGGCCGGCTGCTGAAAGAAACTCAGCGTGGGCACGTAGCTCGGACTTTGTTCGAGTTGCGGTATAATTTTAAAAATAAGGAGTAATATGAGACTTAAACCACAACAGACTGGATATATAGCCACAAAGATCGGTATCGACCTTGCCAATGCTCCTTTTGTAACGATGCCAAAAGGTAGAGAAGCAGTGGTAGAGGCTGCAAAAAAAATTATCGATGAGAACCTTGCCAAAGAGCGTGCATTGGATGAGAAGGTGAAGTCGATTTTGGCAGAGAATGATGAAGAGATCGAGTTTCAGCATGCCGATGAGAGACAGCTTTTCTTTATGATCAAAAAGAAACTGGCTCCAGAGTATGGTGTGATCATGAACTATGATGACAGATACAACGATCTGGCTCACGTGATTCTTGATGAACTCTATGAGAACTACCTGGCAGAGTATGATGTCAATGAAAATCAGATTAAAAACGTGATCTTTAAATCATTTAAAGAGTTTGCCAATGCGTATGAAGAGATAGATGATATCGTCTATAACAAGATCAAGAATATGCAAAAAGAGGTGATACCGGGTTCACAAGAGTATGAACTGCTCTATGAGAGACTGTATCAGGAAGAACTAGCTAAAAGAGGAATGTTATAATGAACAAAGTCTCACTCTATTTTGAAAACGGTCTCTTTCTTGAGGCGAAAAGTTTCGGTGCAGAGGGTACAAGTGTAGGAGAGTGTGTATTTAACACATCGATGACAGGATATCAGGAGATCGCGACAGATCCATCGTATGCAGGACAGTTTGTGACATTTACGATGCCCGAGATAGGTAATGTGGGATGTAATGCCCAGGATATGGAGAGCAGTAAAGCGCACTGCAAAGGGATCATCGTACGTAACTATCAGGACAGACCGTCAAGTTTCAGGTCTGAAGAGACACTGGCGGAACTTCTTAAAAAGCATGGTGTACTCGGGATCACGGATATCGATACAAGATACATCACGAAAACGCTCAGAGATGAGGGGGCTATGATGATGGTGGCTTCTACTGAGATCCACGATCAGGAGGAGCTCAAAAAAGTCTTGGAGAGTTCACCGCGTATCGAAGAGGTAAACTATATCGAGCAGGTGAGTACAAAAGAGCCGTATGTCCATCAAGAGGCACGTTATGATATGACTGAGTTTGCTTATGCAAAGCCTCAGACTAGCAAAAAAATCATTGCACTGGACTTTGGTATCAAGCGTAATATCCTCAACGAATTGACCCATGCAGGAATGGAAGTGACAGTTGTTCCGAACAGTATCTCCTCTTCTGAGATCATTGAGAAATTTGAAGCCAAAGAGATCGATGGTGTCTTCTTGTCGAATGGACCTGGAGATCCGCTGATCCTTAAAGAGGAGCAGGAGAAGATTAGAGATCTCATCGCAGCAAAAGTACCGATGTTCGGTATCTGTCTTGGGCATCAGCTTCTCTCTATCTCTCATGGATATGA
The DNA here is from genome assembly GCF_058374785.1 of Sulfurovum sp. MH2-6. Classification (NCBI taxonomy): domain Bacteria; kingdom Pseudomonadati; phylum Campylobacterota; class Epsilonproteobacteria; order Campylobacterales; family Sulfurovaceae; genus Sulfurovum; species Sulfurovum sp. MH2-6. The sequence continues at coordinate 2,352,701 of NZ_CM178170.1, read as the reverse complement.
TACCTTCAAACTGCAGTTTGGACAACACGGCGGTAACCACCCTGTAAAGAATATGCAGAGCGGTACAGTAGAGATCACTGCACAAAACCACAACTACAACGTGCCTAATAGTATCGAAGAGGTGGCAGAGATCACACATATCAACCTTTTTGACAATACGATCGAAGGGGTGAAGTATAAAGATGCACCGATCATGTCAGTGCAGCACCACCCGGAAGCAAGTCCCGGTCCTCATGAGAGTGCTTATGTCTTCCAAGAGTTTGCAGAGATGCTAAAATAGGTAGTAGATAGCAGGTAGTAAGTAGCAGGTATGGAAAGTATCGCTTTGCGATACTTTGATGGATGATAGCTTTGGGGTATCGGTACCCCGGCATTAATGTATAAAAGAGAGAAGTATGAAATTAGCAATTCTTTTTGGTGGCTCTACCTATGAGCATGAGATCAGTATCGTCTCAGCGATTACGATGAAAAAAGTCTTTAAAAAGACGGAACTCTCTTTTATCTTTATCGATGCTGAGCGCCAATTTTATCTGATCGAACCGGAAAAGATGAAATCCAATTTTTTCAGTTCCGGTGCATATAAAAAGTCCAAAAAACTTGTTTTAAAAAGCGGGGCATTCTACATCGAAGGTATGTTCGGTTCCAAAGAGCTTGGTTTTGATGCGCTGTTGAATCTGATCCATGGAAGAGACGGTGAAGACGGAAAGATCGCATCACTCATGGAGTTCTATAACATTCCGTTTATCTCTCCGAGACTGGAAGCGTCTGCATTGAGCTACAACAAACTTTATACGAAGTTCCTTGCTGAGAATCTTGGTGTCAAAACGGTAGCCTATCAGCATCTCCCAAAAAATGAGAAGAGAAACTTGACGATGGAGTATCCTGTGATCGTCAAGCCGGTTCGTCTTGGTTCAAGTATCGGTGTCAGTATCGTAAAAAACAGTGAAGAGCTTGATTATGCGCTGGATGTCGCTTTTGAGTTTGATACGGATGTGATCATTGAGCCCTTTGTTGAGGGAGTAAAAGAGTACAACCAGGCAGGTACATTTACACGTGAATGGGAACTCTCCATCATAGAAGAACCGCATAAAGAGGAGTTTTTGGACTTTGAGAAGAAGTACATGGATTTTTCCCGTGACTCTCAGGTATTGTCAGCCGATATCGACAAGGAACTTGAATCAAAAATACAAAATACTTTCAAAAAGATTTATGATCCACTCTTTAAAGGGGCGATTATCCGCTGTGACTTCTTTGTCATAGAGGGAGAGGTCTACCTCAATGAGATCAATCCGATCCCTGGTTCAATGGCAAACTATCTCTTCAGTGATTTTGAAGCAATGGTAGAGAGAGTGATCCAAAATCTTCCGAAAGAACAGAAAATTCAGATCAGCTACGACTATATCCACTCTATACAATCTGCAAAAGGCAAAGCCTGATAGTGCCCATATCGGGTATGATCAAAAGAAGGGGGATATCGTATCCCCTGCCATCTTTCTACCTAATCCACCCATATAATTAAGAGTTATTATCTCCCATTAAAACTCTGCTGCTATTTTTGACATGATAAAAAAATAAGAGTATATTTCTCCTATAAAGTTTCGACGTAAAAACCCCCTCTAATTAAGACTTTTTATGTCCAATTAAAACTCCCCAAATGCCCACTGGTTGGGAAACTGTGGCGTTTTGTATCATCGAAACTTTTATCTATAAGCTTTAAGTAATTTAACATTAATTTAACACTATAATAGTCGTTGCATGTTGTGACTTTTTACAACATATGAAATTTTATAAGGAGGTATGCATGCAGTCAAACGCAGCATTGGAATATGACTATACCGTCGCAAAATTGTTTACATATACAGCAATTATCTTCGGTCTTGTTGGGATGTTAATCGGGACGCTAATTGCCGCACAGTTAGCTTTTCCTGAATTAAACTATCTATTTGGGGAATATGGTACGTTCTCAAGACTCAGACCATTACATACGAATGTCGTAATTTATGGTTTCACGGTAAGTGGAGTTTTCGCAACGTTCTACTATTCAGCTCAAAGGGTAATGAAAGTATCTTTTGCAGAATCGCCATTCTTGATGGCTGTAGGGAAACTACAATTTGTTCTATACGTTATCCTTGCAGCATGGATGGTGGTAACACTGTTTATGGGAGTAACAGCAAATAAAGAATACGCACAGATGGAGTGGCCGCTAGATGTACTGACAGTAGTTGTTTGGGTACTTTGGGGTGTGGCTATGTTCGGTCTTATCGGTATGAGAAGAGAAAAAGCGCTTTATATTTCTATGTGGTATTACATTGCCTGTTTCCTAGGGGTGGCAATGCTTTATCTATTTAACAACATGGAAGTACCTACATATTTCGCAGCAGGTGGACTTGGTAGTATGATGCACTCAGTATCTATGTATGCCGGTACAAATGATGCACTAGTTCAATGGTGGTGGGGACACAATGCGGTTGCATTCGTATTTACTGTGCCTATCGTTGCTATGGTTTACTACTTCCTTCCAAAAGAGTCTGGACAGGCAGTTTATTCATATAAATTATCACTTCTTTCTTTCTGGGGATTGATGTTCGTTTACCTTTGGGCTGGTTCACACCACCTTATCTGGTCTACAGTTCCTGACTGGATGCAGACAATGGGTTCAGTATTCTCTGTAGTACTTATCCTTCCATCTTGGGGTTCAGCGATCAACATGCTTCTTACAATGAAGGGTGAGTGGAATCAATTGACTGAAAACCCACTGATCAAATTCATGGTACTTGCATCTACATTCTATATGCTTTCAACACTTGAAGGACCGATCCAAGCGATTAAATCTGTAAATGCGATTGCACACTTTACTGACTGGATTCCTGGACACGTTCACGATGGTGTACTTGGTTGGGTTGCATTCATGATCATGGCTGCACTGTTCCATATGGCTCCAAGAATGTTCAAAAGAGAGATCTACTCTAAGAAGATGATGGAAGCACAATTCTGGGTACAGACAACTGCAGTTGTTCTTTACTTTACCTCTATGTGGATCGCTGGTATCACACAAGGTATGATGTGGAGAGCAGTAGATGAGTATGGTAACTTGATGTACTCATTTATCGATACAGTGACAGTACTTCACCCATACTATACGATCAGAGCAGTTGCTGGTGTATTGTATGTAGCTGGGTTTGTTCTGTTCGCATACAATATGTTTATGACGATAACGGCTTCTAAGAAAATCGAAGAAGAACCGCAGTTCAGAAGCCCTATGGCAGCATAAGGAGGTAGGTTATTATGTTTCATTGGTTAGAAAAAAATCCATTCTTCTTTGCAGTAGGAGTATTTATTGTTATTGCGTTTGCAGGTCTTATCGAGATCGTGCCTAACTTTGCTGAAGCATCAAGACCGGTAGCAGGGCTTAAGCCTTACTCTGTTCTTGAGCTTGCAGGTAAAGAAGTGTATAAAAAAGATAACTGTATTGCTTGTCACTCACAGCTTATTCGTCCATTTAAATCAGAGACTGACAGATATGGTCAGTACTCACTTTCTGGAGAGTATGCTTATGATAGACCGTTCCTTTGGGGATCAAAAAGAACCGGTCCGGATCTTCACCGTGTAGGTAACTACCGTACAACAGACTGGCATGAAAACCATATGTGGGATCCAACTGCGGTTGTTCCAGGTTCAATTATGCCTGCATATAAGCACCAGTTTACTAACGCAGCTGATATCGAAACAGCATATGCTGAAGCGGTAACTGTTAAAAATATCTTTGGTACACCGTATGGTGATGAGTTCCAACCTTCAAAAGAAGCGTGGGAAGCACATAAAACAAAGGTACTTGCTGAAGCAAATGCGATCGCTGCTGATATGAAAAGCCCTGAGGTTAAAGCCGCTCTAGAAAGAGGGGAAGTACCTGAGATTGTTGCGTTGATCGCATATCTTAACAGATTGAAGTAAGCAGAAAAAATGGACCTTAGAGAACTTCAAGGCTATGCCAGTTTCTTTATGACCATTTTTTTGGTGATAATGTTGTATGGATATATCATACATCTATATAGAAGTGAAAAGAAGGGCGAGAAGGATTACGAGAAATACGGGAATATTGCGTTAGACGATGAGATCGACAGCAGACCTGTAGATGAAAAATCCGAGGCTCAGAGTGAAAAGAAGGAGCAAAACAAATGAGTAGTTTGATGATAAAAGCTTTAGCTTTTGCAGCAGCATTGATCGTTGCAACTTTGGTAGTTGTAAAACAGATGAATGTTAACCTGGATGACCCGATCAACCAGTTGACATTATTTGGTGCAGTTGCAATTGCAGTACTTACATTTGGTGTATCAGCAAAATATGTCAACCAGATGAAAACAGACAAAGCAGGTGGAGAACTTGCTGAAGAGAATTGGGACGGTATCGGTGAGTATAAAAATGAACTTCCTGGTGGATGGGCATACTCTTTCCTCGGTACATTGATCTGGACAGTATGGTATTTCCTATGGGGATACCCAGTGAATGCATACAGCCAAATCGGTCAGTACAATGAAGAGGTAAAGGCGTACCAGGCTAAGTATGAAGAGAAGCATGCTAACCCGGATCAGGCAACACTGAATCAAATGGGTAAATCAGTTTACTTGGTACAGTGTGCACCATGTCACGGTATCACAGGTGACGGTCTTTCCGGAAAAGCACATGACTTTACAGCAAGAATGAGCAAAGAGCAAGTACTAGATGTGATCAACAACGGTCAAAACCAGCTTGGTTACCCTATGGGTGCAATGCCGGCAGGTATGGCAAGCGGTGCAGATGCTGAAGCGATCGCTGAGTATGTTGCAGGCGGTATGAAAGGTGAAGCACCGGCTATGTTCGCAGCATGTACATCATGTCACGGAGCTGACGGTAAAGGTAACATGGGTATGGCACCAAACATTGCCGGATACGATGATGCATTGATCCATAATGTTCTTACAAACGGTAAGAAGGGTACTATCGGTCAAATGCCGTCATTCAAGACGATGATCACACCTGTTCAAGAAAAAGCATTGACTGTTTACCTTCAGTCACTGCAGTATTAAGAAGGAGTAAGCATGGCAGAAAATACTAGTAGAAGTGTATTCGGTCTTCATGGTGTTACGGGAATGTTGATAGCAACAGTATTGTTGCTTTCAATCCTTGTTTTCCTAACATACGGTGCAATTAAAGTTCAAAGTGCAAATGCTACAAATGCATATGACCCGACTCCAATTACAGGTAGTTTGGATAATGTAAAGATGAAGAGCAAAGACAATGCAGACTTTGCCTTCCAAGATGCTAAGTAGTAAAAGGATAAACAATGATTACTATTATGGATAAAGTATTAGCGTGGGGTATGGTAATTACTGCTATCATTACACTATGGGCAGTTGCAACTCCTAACCACCTATTTATAGGATAAATTATATGAGCAAAGTACAAGTAAGGGCAACCTTGCTTGCTTTGTTACTTCCACTACTTCTTAACGCAACACATATACTTCACGAAAATATTTTAAAACCTCAAGCTTCTGAGATGATTGAGGAGATGGGCAAAGAGTTATCAGAAAAAACAGGCATCAATGCCTATGTTGTGGCAACGAACGAGTCCTTTCCTGAAAGATATAATTTTGTAGAGTACAGCAAGAAGTATGAAAGTAATATGAGCAAGCCCTATGTTCTGTTTATTTTTGCACCCTATGCAGTGATTACCGAAGAGTCGGGACAAAAAGGCCGAATCGCCTTTATCGCTTCTTCAAATGAAGTAAAAAAACTGTATGATTACGACGATGTAAGAGATGCTGCAATTGATATCGTTGCAGTAAAAGACAAGAACAGTGATGAGGATAAGCACAATATCGGTGTAGTACAATCCTACTCGACATTGGCAGACCAGATCGCAGCGTCGAAAGGTGTCAAGATGACCACGACGATTCCGGATGAGACAGGGTATATTATTACGATACTCAAAGTATTTGTCTATTCTGGGGCTATCTTTGTCTTTTGGATCTTCTTATTGAGACCACTGATCAAGAGGATAAGATATGGCAAACAATAAAGAGAAAACCTACTGGCCGCATATGATACTCGGGTTTTTTATCCTGGGTATTACTTTGGGGTATTGGACTGTAAAGTCAGCATCAAGCTTACCCGTTCAAGAATCAAATGATTATATGATGAAATATCAGACGGCAGACCTTAATATCAATGAGATCATGGAGAAGAAGGTTGCTTTTGACAATCAGTACTCCATAGAACTTATCGGTAAAGAGACGATGAAGGTGAAGGAGAATGTAAACTCCAAACGTATACAAGAAGATCCCGTCGTACTCTCGAAGGGTGCCAATGCGTTTACCTATATTGTTACGAAGAAAAACGGAAGTATTGTAGTAGATGCCGATATTTCATTTATGTTGACCAGGCCTCACACACGGGAGGATGACCTGATGATCGAGTCGGTACCTTACCACAGCGGTGAATATACTATCCAGGATGTCAATATCACAAAACCGGGGAGATATACATTGCAGCTTCGTGCAAAGGTGGGCGATACTATCGGATATTCAGAGATACCTGCGTATCTTAAACCCTAAACTATGACGATCTAGATCGTCATAGAGAAGATTCTATTTTCAGGCTGTGCAGCCACCAATCTCAGATCAAAAGCCATACAGACGTTTCGTACAAACATACGACTGGACTCTTTGACTACAACTTTTTCTTCATAGATCTCGATCAGATCATCCTCTTCCATCTCTTTGAGACGATCAAGTATTTCAGGCATATTATCCAGTTTCATCTTCTCATCACTCCAAGAGGTTTCAAGGTTACACATGAGGTTCAGGATATGCTTACGTACGATCAGGTCCTCTTGCGTAAGCAGATGCCCTCTAAATACAGGTAGTTTACCCTCATTGACTCTACTGATATAGTCCTCTACACGTTTTTCATTCTGAGCGAAGCTGTACCAGCTGTCCGAGATGGAGGACATGCCAAGCCCGATCATCAGCTGTGTCTTTCCTGCGGTATACCCCATAAAGTTTCTGTGCAGTGTATGGTTCTTCATCGCCTTGTAGAGTTTGTCTGTAGGCAGCGAAAAGTGATCCATCCCGATCTCTTCATACCCCGCTTCGAAAAAGAGCTGTTTACCCAGCTCGTAAAGCTCTCGTTTGTACTCATCTTTAGGCAGATCATTCTCATCAAATCCTCTCTGTCCTACCCCTTTGATCCAAGGCACATGCGCGTAGCTGTAGTAGGCGATACGGTCAGGCATCAGTTTTACGGTATTGGCAATGGTTGTTTTGATATTCTCTTTGTTCTGGTGCGGCAGGCCGAAGATGATATCATGAGAGATCGACTCATAGCCGATTTTTTTGGCAAGGGTGTGGATCTTCTCTACATCCTCAAAGCTCTGGATACGGTTGATCGCTTTTTGTACCGTCGGGTCATAATCCTGGATACCGAAACTGGTACGTCTGAATCCAAGATCATAGAGTGTCTGCAGCTGTTCTTCCGTCGTGTTATTCGGATGGGCTTCAAAGCTGTAGTCATAACTCTCGGGACGTTTTGCATAGGCGAAGATGCCATCGATCAGACGTTTCAGGTTTGCTGCTGAGAAAAATGTCGGAGTTCCTCCACCGAGATGTATCTCACGGATAACCGGTGTCTCTTTCAAAAGGTCAACATAGAGTTTCCACTCAGCAAGCAATGCGTCTATATAGGGATCCTCTACAGAGTGTTGTACCGTGATATGCTTATGGCAGGCACAGAACGTACAGAGATTTTCGCAATAGGGCAGGTGAATATAGAGACTGATCCCTTCAGTCTCATTACTCTCATCAAATGAACGTTTCACCGTCTCTTCCCAGTTCTCTATCGAGATCCCCTCTTTATCCCAAAACGGTACAGTCGGATACGAGGTGTATCTTGGTCCCGGAATATTGTACTTTTGTATCAGTGCTGCGTTTTGAAGCTCTGCCATCACTATCCTTCCTAACTTTTAAAATCCTAAGATTATATCCAAAAGGCACTATTAGCAAAATTATATCATTAGATGTCAATATGGGATAGAGTGGCTAAACTTACAACGGCTGTGATATACTACACCCTATGATTACAACGATAATGCAACAGAAGAGATACCGACCATGTTAAATTGCAGTGAACTTCATGTCTATCCTACCTCCAGAGCACTAAGAGAAGTCAGTGCATCATTGAAACAAAGTGAGGGGTTTCTACCGACGCTGATGCGTATGGATGAGTTTGAAAACCGGCTGATTTTGCTTGATGGCAAGACTCAGGTTGATCCCCTGCATCGTATTCTTTTTCTGAGAGAGGCTGCCAGGTTTGAATCATTTGAAGGGCTCAATATCGATCTCGATCTTATCCGTTTCTTTACACGCTCTGATGCGATCTTCAAATTTTATGAAGAGTTGGCAGCCGAAGGAGTCGGGTTTGACAGACTGCGGGAAGCCGATGCCTATGCCGAGTTTGACACTCACCTTGATATCCTTGAACAGCTTTTGGACAACTATCATCATATACTTGAGGAAAGAGGTCTTACTGATAAAGCATTTATCCCTGCAACCTATGAGATCAATGAAGGGTTTGTACAAAACTATCAAAAGATAGAGGTGCATCTGGAGGGATATCTGAGCCGGTTCGAACTGGAGCTACTGCAAAAAGTCTCTCAACGTGTACCTCTGGTTATCCATTACAGTACCAGCAGGTTCAACAGGAAAATGCAGGAGCGGTTCGCAGCATATGATGTGGCAGTTCCTCTCAATGCTGATGTTTCGATAGATTTTACCTCCGGAAGCATCCTGCAGACGGTGTCCAACAGTTCCAAGGTCAATGCGCAGGTCTTTCAGGTAGGTGAACGTAGTGAAGAGGTCGCTCTGGCTTTTGAGAAGATAGAGGAGATGGTACAGCGGGGAATATCTCCTGAGAAGATTGTTGTGATCCTGCCAGATGAGAGTTTCAAAGCTTACTTCTCTCTGTTTGACAGGTTGAATAATCTCAACTTTGCAATGGGATATGACTATAGTGAGGGAAGAGTCTATAAGTCTCTGGAGGTACTTTCACGTTATCTCGGAGGCTTTGAACAAGAAGATGCTCTGTTGTTGCAACGGTACGGTGTGGAGCTGGAAAAGGTAAGAGAAACGATACCTTCCGGAGTATGTGATGTCAAGCGGTTCACCCAGACATTGGATACACTCAACCTGCTGGATATATCTTTAGAAGAAACGACTGAAAAAAAGGTACAGTCCAATGAAAGGGTCTATGAAAAGTACCTGCAGTTTATGCATACCTTTCAAGAGGAGGAACTGAGGTTTAAGGAGTGGCTCTATCTCTGGATGAAGGCACTAAGCAACATTACGCTGGATGATGTAAGAGGCGGTAAAGTGACGGTGATGGGGGTACTTGAGACGAGGGGTGTCTCCTTCGAAGGTGTGGTCATCGTAGATTTCAATGACGGTATCGTCCCTGCCAGCTCAAGCAAAGACCAGTTTCTCAACTCGAGTGTCAGGGCTTTTGCCGGCTTGCCGACACGGAATGACAGAGAATCGTTGCAAAAGCAGTACTATAAAAGACTGCTGGAAGAGGCAAATGAGGCAGTGATCATCTACGCCAGCAGTGAGAACAGGCTGCCTTCAAAATTTCTCTATGAACTGGGGCTGCAGGAGGCTAAGGAGGCGGAGGCTTCACTTGCACTGCTCTACAGTGAGCCAAAGCAGACCGTTGAAACAGAAGATCCTGCAGTCACCTCATTTGATGCCAAAGCCATTACCTGGTCAGCTTCCAGGCTCAAAACCTTCCTGGAGTGTAAACGTAAATACTACTACCGGTATATCCATAGGATCGATGCAAAAAAAGAGGAAGAGAAAAATGAAGGGGCTTTTTTACATGAGCTTTTGGAGTATCTCTTTAAAGAGCAAAGTCACTACTTCTCTATCGAAGAGATGGAGGGGAAGCTCTACCGTCTGATGGATCAACTACTGCCTGGGGATGATGCCAAAACCAACTATCAAAAACTGCTCTGGAAAGAGAAGCTCAAAGGGTTTATCTCAAGTCAGGTTGCCCACTTCGAGTCCGGATGGGAGGTAGTAGAGCGCGAGAAGGAGTTTTCAGGCGAGATCGGCGGATTGCGCTTTAAAGGGCGTATCGACCGTATCGACCAGGATGCGACACGCACGCTGGTGCTTGACTACAAAAGCGGCAGTACGGCAGAGGCGCAGAAGAGCCGAAACCTTGAGACACTGAAGGACTTTCAGATGAGTATCTACCATCATCTGCTTGAGAAAAAGTACCAGAATGTTTCACTGGCCTTTGTCAAACTCTTTGAAGAGGGGAAGATCGAGGAGATCACCGCGCTGGAAGCCAAGAACGAGCTTTTGGCAGAGCATATTATCGAACTCAAACAGACGAGTTCTTTTGTAGCAGAGAAGTGTGAAAAGCTCTCTACCTGTACCTACTGTGAATACCAACTGATGTGTGAGAGAGGAGAGTATCTATGAGTTTCAAACCGTTTTTGGCCTATTCGGCGAGTGCGGGGAGCGGTAAGACCTTTGCGCTCTCTGTGCGTTATCTCTCTTTGCTCTTTATGGGAGAGTCAGCCAGTTCCATTCTGGCAGCGACCTTTACCAACAAGGCGGCTTCCGAGATGCGCCAGAGGGTGGTGGATTCTCTGCGTAACCTGGAGAGGGATGAAGCGTTTCTGAATGCGATCTGTGAAGAGACGGAGTTAAACAGGGAAGAGCTGCTTGAGAGACAACCTGAGGTTTTGTCAAAGTTTCTTGCCTCGACTTCACATATCGTTACGCTGGACAGTTTCTTCTCCTCGATTTTACGTGCAGCATCACTCGAGCTTGGCCTTGAGCCTGACTTTGTGACAAAAGAGCAGGGAGATGATGCCCTGGAGCGTCACTTTTTGGATGAGGTGCAGGCGCAGGGACTGCTCTCCTCACTGGTGAAGCTTGCAATGGATATTGAGGATAAACGTTTTGCCAAGATCTTTGATCTGATGCAGGGCTTTTATACGATCGATCCGCTTCTGCCTGAAGCAGAGAAGGTACATCACTCGGTACAGCGTGCCGAGGAGGAGTGTGAGTCGCTGAGGCTGGAGATGCTCAGAGTCCTGAAGGAAGCGGGGGCGGCCGCAAGGTCTCTCAAACAGTTCGAGACACAAACTGTCAAAGAGCTCTTTGGCAAAAAACTGTTTGAAAACGAGTTTTTGGGTGAACACTCCTGGTTTAAAAAGAGCATCAATGATGAGATCGAAGTCGTCTATGCCCGGCTCAAAGAGGCACTCAAGCTTTGGGCAACAGCCAAAGAGCAGGTGGTACTCTATAATCTCTTCAAGATCTATGACTATTATAAGAATGCCAAGATCACCAATGCCAAGTTCTCCGGTATATTGAGCTTTGATGATCTGACCTATTTTACCTATAGGCTCTTGCATGAGAGCATCTCCAGTGAATTTTTGTACTTCAAGATCGATGCAAAGTTCAAGCATATTCTGCTCGATGAGTTCCAGGATACTTCGACCCTGCAGTTTCTGCTGCTCAAACCGCTGATCGATGAAATATTTTCGGGAGAGGGACAGAGTGAATTCAAGAGCTTTTTTTACGTAGGTGATACCAAGCAGTCACTCTACCGTTTCCGCGGCGGGGTGGAAGAACTTTTTGACAAAGTGGCAGAACATTACGATATTACGATCGAACCGATGGATACCAACTATCGAAGCTGCAAACATGTGATAGAGCAGGTCAATCGCTGGTTTGAACCCTCTATGACGGGGTATATTCCCCAAAAGAGCAGACCCGGTGCCAAAGAGGGCTATGTGGAGGTGGTAGAGTCTGATGAGGTGATCGAGGAGGCGGTAAAACAGGCACAAGGATTGATCAAGCTGGGCGTGGATGTAGATGAGATCGCCTTCCTGGTCAGTACCAATAAGGATGGACAGCAGCTTCAGGAGGCCTGTGAATATGCAGGTATCGATACACTGCTGAAGACCTCAAGTTCACTCAAAAATATCCCAAAGATTGCTGCACTTGTCAGGATGACGGAGTATCTCTATCGTAATGAACGCATAGATGCCGAGGCACTATTGGGACGGGTGGGCAAAAGATTGGCGGATATCGATCTTAGCTGGTATACCCCTTTGATGCAGCCTCTGACAGTACTGGACAGGCTGGTACGTGAGTTTGGGTATTTTGAAGCGGACAAAAATATCCTGAAGCTACTGGAGTTCGCAGGAAGCTTTGGGGATATCCCTACCTTTATAGAGGAGTTTGAAAGCAGTACGATCGGGGTGGCTGAACACTCAGTACACGGAGCCAATATCATGACGATACACGGTTCAAAGGGTCTGGAGTTCGGTTATGTGATCGTTCTGGATAAACTGACCCGTCCAAACAGTGACAAGTCCCCGCTGCTTTTTCATTATGATGATACTCTGTTTGTAGAGGAGATCCTCTACCGGATGAAAGGCAGGGATCATTTTGATGATCACTATGCGCGTTTGATCGCTTCCAGAAAACGCTCAGAGATCAAAGATAGAAAAAATGTACTTTATGTGGCATTGACCCGGGCAGTGGAGGGGATGATCGTCGTGCGAAAAGAGAAGGATTCTATCTTTGATGAGATAGGCATCTCTCCCCTGAAGACCGGGGAGATTGAGGTTGTAGCGCCGGTATCCGAACGAGAGCAAAAAAAGACGCAGCAAACCACAGTGAAAATAAGTCATTACGGTACCCAGGAGATCATCAAAGAGGAAGAGGAGGAAGAGAAGGATTTTAACGCAATGCTTTTTGGATCGGCACTCCACTATACACTTGAGATGATGGTGCGCTTTGATCTTCCCAGCCTCGATAGAGCACTTGTCTCTCTACAGAACAGATATGGGCAGCAGCTGGATAGAGAGCAGATGAGAGAGATCCAAGTACGTATTGAGAGGCTTATAGGGGAGGGTGCTTTTCAAGAGCTGCTGTATGGTGCAAAAGTGAGTAAAGAGAGGGCATTTGCCTATAGCGGTGAGCTTAGGCAGGTGGATCTGCTTCTGGAGTATGAGGAGAGCTGTCTGGTGATAGACTATAAAAGTTCGAAGAAACATCACCTGAAACACCACTCTCAGGTGCAGGGGTATAAAAAGGCACTGGAGAAACTGACCGGAAAGCCGACAAGGGGAGTGATACTCTATCTTTTGGAAGAGCGTATTGAATTTAGTGAGGTATAAAATGTGGAGGGGTATCTAACAGTTATTATGGATTTTTTATTTTAACTTGAAGCGTAATATACTATAATACATCATGAAAATGAAAGTTTTGATCATTGAAGATGACAGTATTGTCGCGATGCATATCAGAGAGACTGTAGTAGGGCACAACCATGAGGTAGTCGGTGTAGCAAAGAGTGCTCAGGGTGCCCTGAAACTTGCTGAGCAAACCCCTCTTAATTTAGTAATCTCTGATATCAATATCGATGGAGAGATAGATGGTATCGAGTGTTGTAAAATGCTCCAGGACACCTATCATTGTTCAGTCATCCTGGTAAGTGCCTATAATGACCAGACTACGTTAAAAAATGCTTCTACACTGGACTTCACAGGATATTTGATCAAGCCCTTTCGTGAAGATGAACTGCTTACGTTGCTGGATCTCATCGTTTTAAGGGAAAATGACAAAAACCTCTATAAAAGAAAAAAGATCAATGATAGCTATGATTACTGTCCAATCCATCAAACTTTTTACCGAAATGAAGAGGTGATAGAGCTCACTCAGAAGGAAAAAAGCTTTTTAGAAGCGCTGATCAGAGCGAACGGGGCAATTGTCTCCTATGATCACTTGTCGGAGATGATATGGTATGGGGAAGAGGTGAGCGATGAAGCCCGTAGACAGCTTGTCTACAGATTAAAACACAAACTGCCGGATTTCCCATTGAAACTGGTCAAGGGTATCGGCTATAAACTGGAAGGATAGCTCTTAGAAGCAGTGCAATATCCTTCTATGTTGTGCCGAATCAACCGCCTGAAAAGTAACTAAAATAAAATTTTTCAAAAAATTAAGAATAAAAATTATTATTGTTACGTTCCTGTAACAATGGGTAGGTAATATTGCTGTAAGGGAGTGGAGACCAGCATATTTTTTTGGGGAAGAGGGGTGCCGGTTGATACAGCTTATCTTACTATCACTTATTTAAAATCATACATTTTAGCGCATGTTCAGTTTGAAGTCCGGTTTTTCTTATTCGCTTGAATGAGGCTGCATTCGGCATAGTTATCAGACAAATTCACAGAAATATTCGTAAAATAGAGTATTAAACTTAACTTAAACTTAATTTAAATAAATTTTAAGAATAACTCGATACAATCCGTCCACAAAAAGCATGAAAAGCGTCATGGAAAGCAAACTACGTTGCTTTTTTAGCTTTGAAACCGAGACGGTTATCATGAGATATGAGACCGTAAAGGGAAACAATAAAACAAGGAAACATCATGAAAATGACAAAAGTCGTAAAACCTCATGAAGTACAAAGAGACTGGGTTTTGATCGATGCTGAAGGTAAAACTTTTGGTCGTATCCTCACTGAAGTAGCTTCAATTCTTAGAGGTAAGCACAAACCATCATTTACACCAAATGTAGACTGTGGTGATTATGTAGTAATCATCAATGCTGAAAAAGCAGTATTCTCAGGTGCAAACAAATTGGAAGACAAAGAGTACTTTACTCACTCAGGTTACTTCGGTTCTACAAAGAGCAAAAAACTTGGTGATATGTTGGAAAACCATACTGAAAAACTTTATAAGCTAGCGGTTAGAGGTATGCTTCCAAAGACTACACTTGGTAGAGCAATGCTTAAAAAACTAAAAGTGTATGCAGGTGCTGAACACCCACACACTGCACAGATCAATAAGGAGGCGTAAGAATGGCAACTGTCTACGCAACAGGAAAAAGAAAATCAGCTATCGCTAAAGTATGGTTGACACCGGGTAACGGTGAAATCAGCATCAACGGTAAGACACTTGATCAGTGGCTAGGTGGTCACGAGACTCTCAAAATGAAAGTAAGACTACCGCTTGAAGCTACAAAGCAACTTGAAGCGCTCAACATCAAAGCGTCTACACTTGGTGGTGGTTATGCTGCACAAGCTGATGCTGTAAAACACGGTATTACAAAAGCGCTAGTAGAGTATGAGCCGTCTTTCAGAGCGATCTTGAAGCCAATGGGTCTTCTTACTCGTGACTCAAGAGTGGTTGAGCGTAAGAAACCAGGTAAGAGAAAAGCGAGAAGATCTCCTCAGTTCTCAAAAAGATAATCGGTCTTTTCTCAGAGCTCTGCTCTGGAAAATTCCTTCGGTGTTATACCGGAAATTCCTTCGGTCTTATGCCGAAAACTCTTTCGGTATCTTACCGATCTTTTTTACAAGAGGTTTTCCCTCTTGTCACCCCTTTATATTCTATTTTAAAATCTCATACATCAAAAACTCTATTTCATAAGATACTTTCATTATAGATATAGCAATGCATCATTTATTCAAGAGAGTAAAGCTATAATGTTTACTTAGAAAAAAGTAGGGGTAAAAATCATGGAAGCATCGGAAACAAGGCCATCATCATTGAATAAAGAAGCATGGTTACGTTATTTTGCCCGTGTCATAGATATTACTATCGGTACACTGATAGTAGGATCTCTTGTAGGGGTTATTATAGGCATTTTCTTTGTGATTCTTGGCGTAGATATGCATATATTATCCGTGATACCCGAATATATTTCTATGATTTTTGTCATGATGATCTACTTTTTTATAGAGGCCAATATCATTTCCAGTTTCGGTACGACTCCGGGTAAAAAATTATTGGGTATCACTGTATTCCGTAACAATGGAGAATATCTGGACTATAAGAGAAGTTTGAAGAGAACTTTTACTTTATGGTTCAAAGGTTTGGCTTTATCTCTTCCTATTATTTCGTTGATTACTTTGATCATGGCATATAATAGATATACTGACCACGGGATAACCTCCTGGGATGAAGCGTATGATGTAAAGGTCTCATGTCAACCTATTGGTACACTAAGGTTGGGTGCCGGTATAGCGGTTTGGATTGTTGCAATCATAATAAATCTAAGCGTATATATAGGTAATTAGATCTTTGACAGATTTAGAACCGATAAAGTATCTTAAAAAAATATCTTCTGAGAAGAAGAGAGGAGCTAGCATGAGAATATGGAAATACCAGGAAGAAAAAGATACGCATCTTCTGGTAAAACTTTATAAAGAGAATCACGGTGAAGGTGAATACCTCGGTGATATGGATGAAGAGAGTATCAAGAAGCTTATCTTGGAAATCAAGCCTGATGTAAAGATCGACCAGGCTTATGGGACACTGGCTTATTTCGGACTCCTGCCGCTTCTTGTCTTCAAGAAAAGAAACTAGCCAAGGATAAAATAGGCTCCGGCGGCCAGAGCGATCCCTGCGACTGTACGTTTAATGATCACCCCTATATTGTTTCCTATCTGACAGGAGCTGCACTGAGAGTATTTTTTTGCTTCATACTGCGCATAGAAAAAGAATCCTACCATCAAGGCGAAGACCATCGGCAGGATAAATTTATCCACCGTGTAAAGTGTACTTATGGTCTCTTTTGAGAGATCAAAGAGCGGTGCCAGAAGTGTGAGCCCCATGACAAAAAGCAGTTTGTCCGTGAAACTGACAAAGTAATCTTTTTTCGAAAAAGTAGGGCACACTTCTACTTCCGGGACCAAGCCGCAGTTTTTTAACGCTTCGAGTACATTTTCCTTATGTTCTTTGCTTACTTTATCTAGAAATGTCCCTCCGAAGAGATAATCCACCTTTCGCTGGAATGTCGCAGCATACTTTTTATCATCGATATCGATAGATTTTTGTTTACCGTTACGGTCTTCATAGATCACTTTGATACTTTGTGCACGGGGTATCGTTTGTGTAATTTCCGGATAATATACCGTACTCTCTTTAGAGTCAAATGTACCGTAGCTTCCGATGATCCTTGGGTTGATATATTCACTGTAGCTGCCGTCTTCCTCTTTGATAAGGACGATGTTATAGGGGTAGGCGATCTGGATTGCAGATAATGCATCAAGATCATGTTCGATCATTGTATCTCTGATATCTTCGATCACATCCCAAAGTGTTTGGTTAAAAGAACGTACATCTGTACAGGCGATATTGACCCGTTCATCCGGGTAGATAACAAGTTTTTGTACCATAAGCAACCTTATTCAACTATTTGTAAAAGCTAATTAAAATAGATAGTTTTTAAAAAGAGTTGGGAAAGTGTAGATTACTCCTGCCATGGGCAGGAGAGTGTCGTGTTAGTGGCTTTTGCCTACAACCACAATCATCTTAAGGTTGATCACGACAAATCTGATGATCTGCCAAAGTACGCAGGTTCTCAGAAATCTAACAAACCTCGTTGGTATCATTGTTGTAAAGTTTTGGTCATATGCGCGAATTCTCTCTTCTATCTGTTGCATTTTTTTCTCCTAAATGATTTATTTTTATTGTAACTGTTACTTTCACAGCTACGCGTTCAAAGCTATACATGACGAGCAACTCTCACGCAGAGAGTGCAAGCAGAAGGTCGTTTAATAGACGCTTTTCCTATTCAGGGATCAGTGTCCAGCCCGGCTTGAGTTTTGCTTTGTAGATGAACATATGGTGCAGGATATGTTTGATCCAGTGTCCCGCAAGTCCTATCTCACCGAAAGTATAGTCAAGGTCACGTCCCAGTCCAGGGTATTTGTCAAAGTCAGGTACGACCGGATAGACGGTCAATGCCGCTGCTGTACCGGTAGTGAGACCTTTCCCTGCTGATGCCACACATGCAGCACCCATTTCAGCCATGGAAGCTTCATGCAGGTGCGCATTCTCACCTTTCTGGATCATATCACAAATCGAGTGTGCAACTGCTTTACCGATGATACCGGAAGGCATCCCTGTTCTTGGAGGCGTCGGGTTGATCGGAGTACCGTTTGGCGAACTCATTGGCTTGGAGATAAGGTGCGGCGGTGCAAATGCGATACCACATGCAAAGATATTTTTGAATTCAGGATTTTGATAGGTTCTTGGCCAGTCACTTGCTTTCCACTCTTCATATGGTTTTGGCGTATAGTCCGCATCCACTTTCAGGAAGCCGTTTGGTGCAAAGATCTTGTCAGTCATATCTGAACCGTCTTTATCGTAGGCTTTTAGGCCTACCCCTGCGAATGGCGGGATCAGCATGGCAAAGTCGAACTCCATCTCTCCGGTACTACCGTCAAGGAGTTCATACTCAAGTTTTCCGTCTTCTACTTTGCTTACATGTGCACCGATCGTCCAAGGGATCCCTCTCTCTGAGTAGAGTGATTCTGCAAAAAGTCTGGAACTTGCTGCGTATCCACCACGCTTCATATGAAGCCCGCCGATACCGAAATCACCGAGGAACGACTCATTTGAGATCCAGTTGATCTCAACCATATCCCTTACGCCGGCTTTTTTTGCTTCATGTTCAATGTTGAAGATATACTCAAATGCCGCTCCCTGGCAGGTACACATACCGTGTCCTGTACCGACTACAATTTTCTGTTTTTTCCCTGCTTTTGCTTTTTCAAATATCTGCTGAAGCTCAAGGTTCGCATGGAGTGCGTGATCTGCTGTACATACTGATACTGTATGCTCACCGATACCGCCTTTTCCGTCACCCAGTCCAGGAGTCGCATCGAAGTTCAGTTTAGGTCCTGTTGCATTGATCAGATAATCGTATGTGATCTCTTCAGTCGTTCCCTCTTTCCCTTGAACCGTATATTCAATCGTGATATAAGGCGTGTTGCTCTCAGCTTTTCCATTTGGATGAATTGAGACTGCTTTTGCCTGTCTGTAATCAATCCCCGCCTTTGCATAGACAGGCGCAAGAGGAAATACTACATCCTCTTTTGTCATTTGTCCCACACCTACCCAGATGTTGGATGGAATCCAGTTCCATTGAGAGTTTGGTGTGACGACGACTACTTCGTGTCCCTCTCCTAACCATTTTTTTGCGAATGTTGCAGCAGTGTGTCCAGAGACTCCACCACCCATAACTACCAAACGTGCCATTTCCTTCCTTTTTTCTAAAATAATTTCGTGAACATTGATTCTATGAAATAAAATGTTAAATATATATTAATTTTATTGATTTTATATGTTTAATTAATTTTTATATTTTTTTATTATATAAAACATAATTCAGTATTATATGATTGATTTTCTTCCTGAGTGTCGATGAGAGATAGAGGCTAATGAATTCTATGCTACTATTTTGACTTCATAGATATCCTATAGATAAGTGAGAAGAGGAGATACACGCATTGAAAGATCTTTTGTTGACTCCGATACGTGCGATAAGGCTGCGTTATCTACCGTTGCTGCTGATATATTTTGCTTATGGTTCCAGTGTATTTGTTGCTATTGCCAGGGATTTTTGGGTGAAAAAAGAGTTAAGTCTGAGTGCGGAAGATCTGCTGGTACTGAGTGTCTGGTTGACGGTACCCTGGACCATCAAGATGATCTTTGGACAGCTGGTAGACTCTGTAACACTTTTCGGATCCAACCGGAAGATCTACGTTTTTATCGGGGCACTCCTGATCACGATCAGTACACTGATGCTGATCGATGTTGTAGGGGAGCATACGCTCTTCTCTATGTATAGTAAAGAGCATATCTATATCCTTGCTTCAGTGATCGGTGTCGTAGGATTTGTGATGCAGGATGTCGTGGCAGATACTATGAGTACAGAGGTGATTGATCGTACACAAAGCCCTGAAGAGATCAAAAAAGAGCTTGCTATGATCCAGGTACTTGCAAAACTTTCACTCGGTTTTGCCATCTTTGTCATGGGATGGCTGGGGGGTGAGATGGCAGCTATCTACAGTTATGAGACCGTTTATACACTTTCGCTTTTTATTCCTCTTCTTTCAATCCTTGGAGTAAGTTTTGTCAAACTGAATCCGGTACCGGTTTCACCGCTCAATAAGCAGGTGCTCTTCGGTGGATTCGCCTTTGCCGTATTTGTGATCTTTGTAGGGTATAACGATATTCCCTACTCCCAGGAGATTGTTTTTGTGATCTCACTGGGGGTTGTGCTCTATCTGCTGCGAACGTTGATAGAGGATCTTGATCCGAATACGATTCACCATATCAAGATGGCGATGATCGTGATCTTTGTCTACCGGGCAATGCCGAGTGTCGGACCTGCACTGCAGTGGTGGGAGATCGATGTCCTGAGATTTGATGAAGCCTTTTTTGCCAAACTTGCAATGATAGGCGGGGGGATAGCTCTTGCCGGGATGTGGTTCAGTTCCAAGTTCATTGTGGATCAATCGATCTCAAAAGTGCTGATCTTCCTTACTATTATAGGGACGATCCTCTCTATGCCGGTACTCGGGATGTATTATGATCTGCATACGATGTTGGGTCTCGATGCAAGAACCGTGGCACTGGTAGATACGGCGATCGCATCACCTTTTGAATATATTGCCGGAGTATTGATGCTGACCCTGGTGGCGATCTATGCACCGGAAGGCAAAAAAGGGACATGGTTCGCGCTGATGGCATCCTTGATGAATATTGCACTCAGTGCGGCGGGGATATTCAGCAAGTATCTCAATAAACTTTTTGTCGTGACACGCGAGGTCCGGGAGAATGGCATCGTTGTCGTACCTGCAAATTACGATGAACTCGGTATTCTGCTTTGGACGGTTATTTTAGTCGGTCTCATTCTCCCGATCGTTACCATATGGAAATTTAATCCCGATCCGGATGGAAAAAAGAGGCGCTCTTCCGAATCCCGTGCTTGACACGATACTGAAAGTCTGGTATATAGTAACAAACTTTGTTCTCAAAAAGAGACAAAAGGAGAGCTATGATTATACTTTTTGATCTCGATGGTACCCTGATCGATTCGACCGAAGCGATACTGGAGAGCTTCAGGGTGGCGTATGAAACACAGGGGGATACCGTACCCGAAAGTGAGCTTATCAAAGCAGAGATCGGACATCCGCTTGATGCGATGTTCTCTACACTGGGTGTAGCAGAGGAGAGGGTATGGGACTATGTGGATGCGTATAAAATGCACTACCGTACCATCTCCTGTCAAAAGACGGTACTTCTGCCCAATGCCAGAGAGGCGGTAGAGCTTGCAAGCCAATATGCAACATTGGGTGTAGTGACCACCAAGACGGCAAAGTACTCTATCGAACTCCTGGAACACCTGGGGCTGATGCAGCACTTTGAAGTATTGGTCGGCAGGGAAGATGTGGAAAACCCGAAACCGCACCCTGAACCGATCCAGAAAGCACTCGAGGCGTTACCAAAAGGTGCAAAAAAGATTTGGATGGTGGGTGACACCTGTATGGATATGCTTTCTGCTAAGGAAGCTAATGTTATAGGTATTGGGGTAACATGCGGTTATGCGGATGAAGTGAATTTGATCAATTGTACTGATTACATTCATTCCAATGCATTAGAGGCGGTACGATTTATAGCAAACCGATAGGTGTAGCTTAAATATATTATAATTTCAACCCGCTTTAAGAGTCTCATGACTACAATAGGAAAAATATTATGATAGAGCCCTCTGTACAACACTACTGTATAAGTTAGTGTTATCTAGAGGGTTTTATTATTATAATAGATAGGAGAAAACATGACAGAGATTAGATGGCACAGCCGTGCTGGTCAAGGGGCGGTATCTGGTGCTAAAGGTCTAGGGGACGTTGTTGCAACAACTGGTAAAGAAGTTCAAGCATTCGCACTGTACGGTTCAGCAAAAAGGGGAGCCGCGCTAAGAGCATATAACAGAATTGACGATGAACAAATTTTTAACCATGCAAAGTTTATGAACCCTGACTATGTCCTGGTAATCGATCCTGCGTTGGCATTTACTGATAATATTGTTGAGAATGAAGCAGATCATACAAAATATATCATTACGACACACCTCACTAAAGAGGAGTTGATCGAAGGTATCCCTTCTCTCAAAGGTAAAGAAGACAGAGTATACACAGTGGACTGTGTACAAATTTCACTTGACACGATCGGAAGATCTATTCCGAATGCTCCGATGCTTGGTGCATTTGTAAAGGTTTCAGGTATGTTTGAACTGGACTATTTCTTGGAAAATATGAAGAGAGTACTTGCAAAGTTCCCTCAGAAGATCATTGACGGAAATATGGCAGCGATCACAAAAGCGTACAACGAAGTGAAGTAAGAAAAGAGGATTAAGCATGCAAGATTTAAATTTATTAGCAAATGACAACAGAGGACAGCAGGGACTAGAGAGTGGTGGTGATCTAGCTGGTTGGCATGAAGTCACACAAGGAAGTATTCTCCCTTCATTTGAAGGTGATGCAACAGGTATTGCAAACAAGAAAGCAGAAGAGAGAACATACTCTAACCATAACTCATATACGGCAACGGTTGCATCGTGGAGAGTAAAAAAACCTGTATTCAATATTGACGTATGTATCGACTGTCAAAACTGTTGGGTATGGTGTCCGGATAGTTCGATCTTATCAAGAGATAAGCAGATGCTGGGTATCGATTACGATCACTGTAAAGGGTGTGAGGTATGTGTGGAAGTATGTCCGACAAATCCTAAATCACTCCTAATGTTTAGTGAATATACTCCACTGGATGAGGCATTGTCTCAGTGGCCAGAGAAAAAGAAAAAAGAGAAGTAAGGAACAGGTATGGCAGAAAAATACGATTTACAAGAAAGAGAAGTGTGGGATGGAAACTTCGCTGCTTCTCAAGCGTTGAGACAAGCACAGATTGATGTTGTTGCGGCGTATCCTATTACGCCTTCTACACCAATTGTTGAAAACTACGGAAGTTATGTAGCAAACGGCTATATCGACGGTGAGTTTGTTATGGTAGAGTCTGAGCATGCTGCAATGTCAGGATGTGTCGGTGCGTCTGCTGCAGGTGGTCGTGTATCTACCGCAACATCTTCACAAGGGTTTGCGTTGATGGCTGAGGTACTTTACCAGGCATCCGGTATGAGACTTCCGATCGTACTTAATGTGGTAAACAGAGCATTGGCTTCACCGCTGAATGTACGTGGTGACCATGCGGATATGTATCTGGGGCGTGACTCTGGTTGGATTCAACTTGATGCATTCAATGCACAAGAGGCATATGACCTGGCATTGTGTGCTTTTAGAATCGGTGAGCACCATGATGTAAGACTTCCGGTAATGGTACACCAAGACGGATTTATCACATCGCACACGGCGCAGAACGTTTATCCGTTGAGTGATGAAGCGGCATATGATTTCGTAGGAGAGTTTAAGCCTGTAGATGACATGCTTGACTTCTCAAGACCGGTGACATACGGTGCACAGACAGAAGAAGATTGGCACTTTGAGCACAAAGCAAGACAACACAAAGCATTGATGGATTCTCGTCCTATCATTGACGCGGTATTCGCTGACTTTGAAAAGGTATCAGGTAGAAAATACAACAGAGTTGAGTCATATGATATGGAAGATGCTGAAGTAGCGATCGTTGCGCTTGGTACGACTGTTGAAACAGCAAGAGTAGCGGCAAAAGAGCTTAGAGCTGAAGAAGGTATCAAAGCAGGTGTGGTTGCAGTAAGATGTTTCAGACCGTTCCCGTTTGATGATGTAAGAGATGCACTGGAAAATACAAAATCAGTGGCAATTCTGGATAGATCAAGCCCGGGTGGTGCAATGGGTGCATTCTACAATGAAGTTACTGCAGCATTGTCTACAACACAAAACAGACCGCTTACAACAAACTTTATCTATGGTCTTGGTGGACGTGACTTCTCTATCGATGAAGCGAAAAGAATCTTTAAAGAGCAGAAGGCACATGCAGATGCAGGTTATATTACAACAGATATCCAACAGTTCTCTGGACTTAGAGGACCAAGCCTTGGATTCTTCCAAACGAAAAGAGGTTAATTATGGCAATTACATCAATTAAAAACTTAAAAGAATTTTCAACGAGTAACGACAGATTCGAGGGGGCACATACCCTTTGTCCGGGTTGTGCTCACTCTATGATCGTAAGAGAACTTATGAACTGTACAGATGACAACCTTGTGATCTCTACCAATACAGGATGTCTTGAGGTATCTACAGCGGTTTATCCGTTTACTTCATGGGATACTTCCTGGATCCATATCGGGTTTGAAAATGCGGCGACTGCAGTTGCCGGTGCAGAAGCAATGCATAAAGCACGTAAAAGAAAAGGTACATTGGCAGACAATGATGCTCCGGTAAAATTCGTAGCATTCGGTGGTGACGGTTCTACATATGATATCGGTTTCCAATGGCTTTCAGGTGCAGTTGAAAGAGGTCATGACTTTACCTATATCTGTCTGGACAATGAAAACTATGCAAACACTGGTGGTCAAAGATCATCTGCAACACCTATCGGTGCAACGACGTCAACAGCACAAGCAGGTTTACACTCTTACGGTAAGAAAGAGAAGAAAAAAGATATGGTTGCGATCATGGCTGCACACGGTGCACCATATGTTGCTCAGCTTGCACCGAACAAGTGGAAGTCTATGGCAAAAGGTTTCCAAAAAGCATTGGAGACTGAAGGTCCATGTTTCATCAACACTGTTTCTCCATGTTGTACAGAGTGGAAGTTCGATCCAAAAGATACGATCGGTGTCACTGACCTGGCAACAGATTCATTGATGTTCCCGGTTTATGAGATCATTGACGGTCATGAACTCAACATTCTTTACAGACCAAAGAATATCATCACTGTTGAAGAGTATATGGGTGCTCAAGGGCGTTATAAACACCTCTTCAAACCAGAGAACAGACATATCATTGACAAAGTACAACAAGATATTAATGAACAATGGGAAATGCTACAACGTAGAGAAGAAGCAAGAATCTAATCTTCTTTTTCCCATTTCCGGACGGAACTTTCCGTCCGCTTATCGAATATCCTCAATTTCCTCCCACATCTCTTTTCCTTTTTCTGAAAGATAAGGGTATAACTGCAATTTAAAAATAACAACTTTGGCTTCTTTAATGGAATGTTTTGTAATTTCCGAACCTGTGGTAATAAATGTCTGCCAATAGGTAGAGATGAACCAGTGCAGTTTGGCACGAAGTGAAATCTCCTCTGCCGGTATACGTTCCAATATATGTTGCTCCAACAGATAATGCAACAGGCTTTCTATCTGTTTTATCCTTTTCTCCTGACGTTCCGAAAAAATCGATTTAAGTCGAGGATAGATTGCCATCAGTACCGTTGCATCCCGCATCAAGAAACGGTAGTGCCAAAAGAGCTCTCCATAGAGATCAAACATCTTTGAGAGTTCTTTGAGCGGATTGTCACTCTGTATAATGCGTGTAAAGCTGTTATACCCTACAAATGTATCAGACATCTCCTGATAGATCTCTATGAGTATCTCTTCTTTGTTTTTATAGTGGTAGTAGAGGTTCCCGGGAGAGATACCTGCCTCTTTGGCAATATGGTTGGTTGTCACCGATAGGGTCTCCTCTCTATTGAAGAGTTCAATAGCAACTTCTTTGATCTTCTCTTTTGTCATCTTTTTTTTGCTTGTTTTCATAGAGATGATTATAACAAAGTAAAATTAGAGTAATTACTCTAATTTTAAGTTTGATTTGAATACAATGAATAAAACCAAAAAGAGGGGTAGAGTATGAATCAAGCAAAACCGGGCGGCGGTTTACCAAAGTTGGAACAGTTATCACTGAAATATATTCTGGTGCCGTTAGGGAAAAGGGTATTCAGTTGGGAGAGTGCACTCAGACTGTTTAACAGTGAAGTAAAACGCATAGAAAAAATGGTGAAAGAGGTTGAGGAGGAGAAGTGGCAGGAACGCGTGATGATCGATCGTGTTTTTGGCATCGAAGATCACTCGCGTGATTATTCGATCAATATGGTGATAGAACATCTCAATATCGTTGGATACGGCATTATGGGAGTGATACATACGCTTTCAAAAGAGGAACGTGTAGAAGAGGAGATAAAGATAGAAAATGTCAAACCTCAGGGGAGTGTAGAAGATGAGCTTAGTAGATTTTTGGCATTGAGCCGAGTCTACAACAGCTTTATAGAGAAACTCCCCAAGCGTAAATCCAATATGACAAAACCGCATCCCTGGTTTGTCGAACTCAACAACATTGACTGGAGTATCTTTATGGCGATACATACCTTTGTGCATAGACGGCAGATAGAGGCCATCATTAAGGGGATAAAGAAACAATAAAAAATTGAGACTGCAGATTATTTCAGATGTATATCTAATTTTCATACTCTGATGCTATAATCAGAAAAAAATTGAGGATAGATTATGCCATTATTAGACAGTTTTACAGTAGACCATACCAAAATGAAGGCACCTGCAGTACGTGTAGCAAAAAAGATGAGCAGCCCAAGCGGTGATCCTATCACTGTATTTGATCTGAGATTTACCCAACCCAACAAAGAGATGCTCTCCGAGAAGGGTATCCATACCCTGGAGCATCTTTTTGCAGGCTTTATGAGAGAACACCTTAACAGTAAAAATGTAGAGATCATCGATATCTCACCTATGGGATGCCGTACCGGTTTTTATATGTCATTGCTCGGGACACCGAAGAAAAAAGAGGTGGCGAAAGCATGGAAGAAGTCAATGGAAGATGTGCTTGGGGTGAAAAGTGAAGGGGATATCCCTGAACTGAACATCTACCAGTGCGGAACCTGTAAGATGCACTCTCTGAAACAGGCGCAGGAGATCGCTCAGAAAATACTTGATGAGGGTATCGGTACGATGAGCAATAAAGCGTTGAAAATGAGCAAAAAACAACTTAAAAAGGCATCATCATGCTAATCCTTATCCCTGTAGAGAGTGAAGCAGGCAACCAGGCCAAGATCACGACACTCGCAGAGATGAAAAAGTGGGCCCTGGTAGATTTTGATGAGGGGGAAGCGAAAGCGATCTCTTTTCATGATGACAGGACGGAGAGCGGTGCAGAGTGGATCGACTTTGTCATCCTTGAAAACCGTTTTGAAAATGCCATGGATTTTATGAATGAAGGGATGATGTGTCTTGCACGCCGAGAAGAGGAGACGATCGAGGAGATACTCTCTGCATTCAAGTTCAAAGAGCTGGATGAGATCGGCTTTTAAGAGAGAAAGGAAGAGTAAGATTGGATAGTGGATATAATGAATCTCTAAGGTCACAAAAAGAGGTGATCGTCACGGAAGACGGTTCAAAGACACTCTACTCCAAGGAGTTTGACCAGGCCTACCACTCTACAAAAGATGGAGCGTTACAGGAGTCCCTGCAAAAACATGTGATCCCCGCTTTTACGCTGCAAAAATCAAAAGATCATTTGACGATCTTGGATATCTGTTTCGGTCTGGGGTATAACACCCTGGCTACCCTCTACTATGTCAAGTTGAACCGTCTGGATACAAAGATCCATATCCTCTCACCTGAATTTGACCGGGAACTTGTGGCGTCTCTTTCAACATTTGAGTACCCCGAAGCATTTGATATGCTACAGCCTATGATCCGGGAACTCTCTCAAAATTTCTACTATGAGGATGAACAGTTTAAAATAGAGGTTCTCATCGGTGATGCAAGAGAGTCGATACCAAAGATCAAAGAGAAGATCGATATCGTCTATCAGGATGCCTTCAGTCCCAAACAGAACCCTCTGCTCTGGACGACAGAGTACTTCAGGGATATCCGTGCGATCTGCAACGATGATGCGATCATTACCACCTATTCGACTGCCATCGCTACACGTATGGGATTGTATGAGAACGGCTTTGAGATATTTCTCTATTACGGTGAAGATGCAAGACGGTCAACCATCGCCAGTCCTCAGATGATCGAAGGGTTGGAGTATGTCGATATGGAGCTGAAACAAGAGCGGAACAAGGAGGCAAAAAGTCTCAAGGATGAGGAGTTTCTATAACTGCTATGGTTGCATATAAAGTGCCAGCCAGAGTGTACCTTTTTGGGTAGTGAGTACTTCATGGGGTGTATGGGCAGGGATAGAGATAAATTCTCCCTTGTGGAGTGTTTTTATTTCCGTGTCTATCTTGAGTGTCGCTTCTCCTTCCAGGAGAATGACCCACTCATCTACCTCTTGACAGTACTCTTTGGGTTCGACTCTGTCGGAACTCACGATGCGGCTGATGGTGAGTTTGTCACTTTCGAAAAGCGTAGTAAAAGATTCTCCTTCAGTGGGTACTTCGTACTCAAAAAGATTCATCAGTAGCTCATCTGTATCGCATCTACTTCATCCCAGCTCATCGGTTTTTTCCTGTTTCTGTGAGAGAGGATATGATCGATATATCTTGCAAAAAGGTCCGTCTCTACATTGAGCTTTGTACCCACCTGATAGTTTTTCATCAAAGTCTCATTGAGTGTGTGGGGAATGATGGTCAGACGAAAGCTCTCCTCATAGACATCGTTCACGGTAAGGCTGATACCGTCTATGGTGATGGAGCCTTTTGGGACGATATGGGCGATATATTTCGGGTCAACCTTGATAATGAAATCCGTGGCATTTTCCCGTGGCGTGATCTTGGTTACGGTTCCCACACAATCCACATGCCCCTGTACGATATGCCCTTCGAACCGGTCATCCATTTTCATCGCAGGTTCCATATGCACCCGGCCCTGGATCTTTGATTCATCGATGATCGAGCGTGTCTCATCAGCCAGTTCCAGGTCAAACCCGTCACTGTTGACTTTGATAACGGTGAGACATACACCGTTGATCGCTATGGAGTCTCCCAGTTTTGCCTTGTGCCTGGATTGGATCGTCAAAATGTTGTTTCGATAGCTTTTGACCGTGGCGATTTCTCGGATAAGACCTGTGAACATAGTACCTCAATATATTTGGATATAATTCGATAATTATAGCGAAATATATATTTTCTCTCGTTCCAATGCATACTTCACTTTTGGAAACAGATACGCTTCCATAATGCTGACAATCGGATATGCATTCCCAACGGGGACGTTGGGAACGAGAGGTTAAGAGGTAGATAATGAATTATGAAGTAATAGTCATCGGTGGCGGTCATGCGGGTATCGAAGCAGCACTTGCTCCGGCGCGTATGGGTGTGAAGACACTGATGGTGACGATATTGGCCGAACAGATCGGTGCTTCATCCTGTAACCCTGCCATCGGTGGTTTGGCAAAAGGACACCTGGTACGTGAAGTCGATGCACTCGGTGGAGAGATGGGGGTGTGTACGGATAAAACGGGTATCCAGTTCCGTACACTGAATGCTTCCAGAGGTCCGGCAGTGAGAGGGACCAGGGCACAGATCGATATGGATGCCTACCGAATCTATATGCGTAATGTCGTGCTCAATACGGAGAATCTTGATGTCAAGCAGGAGATCGTAGAGGGACTGATCATCGAAGATAACGTGGTCAAGGGTGTTACGACACAGCTTGGCAATGAGTACAGGGCCCCTAAGGTAATCATCACGGCAGGGACATTCCTCAACGGGCTGATCCATATCGGTGAGAAGAAACAGGTTGCCGGAAGACAGGGGGAGTTTGCCTCTGTAGAGCTGGCTGAGTATCTGAGAGGATTGGGGATTGAGATCGGACGTCTGAAAACAGGTACCTGTGCAAGGATCGACGGCAAAAGTATTGACTTCAGTGTGATGGAAGAGCAGCCCGGTGATGTGCCTCCGCCGCCGTTTTCATTCCGTACGGATAAAAAGAGATTCAATCCTACCCAGCTTCCGTGCTATATCACCTATACCAATGAGGAGACCCACACGATCATTGAGAGCAACTTTTACCGTGCACCGTTGTTCTCCGGTCAGATCGAAGGGATGGGGCCAAGATATTGTCCAAGTATCGAAGACAAGATCAACCGTTTCAGGGACCGTCCACGCCACCAGATCTTTGTAGAGCCTCAGACGATGGAAGCGACTGAATTTTATATCAACGGGATGAGTACTTCATTGCCGACTGATGTGCAGCTTGATATGATCCGTTCGGTGGAAGGGATGGAGCATGCCAAGATCGTACGTTACGGCTACGCGATCGAGTATGATTATATCTACCCTACGGAGTTGAAACATACCCTTGAGACCAAAAAGATCGAAGGGCTCTACTGTGCAGGGCAGGTCAACGGGACTACCGGATATGAGGAGGCAGCGGCACAGGGGCTGATGGCAGGTATCAATGCGGCACTCAGTATACAGGGTAAAGAGCCTTTGGTCCTCAGACGTGATGAAGCCTATATCGGGGTGTTGATCGATGACCTGGTGACGAAAGGGACAAAAGAGCCCTACCGTATGTTTACAAGCCGTGCCGAGTATAGACTGCTGTTGCGTGAAGACAATGCCGATATGAGGCTTTCAGCTTATGGTGAGCAGCTTGGGTTGCTGGATGAAGCATACATCGAAAAGTTTGAAGCTAAAAGAGCGGACATTCAAGAGGCGATGGGCTTTTTACAGGAGAACTTTGTGACTCCGACCAAAGAGTTCCTTGCACAGCTTGAAGAGATAGGTGCTGTCAAGATCAATGATAAAACCGCATGGATCGATGTGATCGGCCGCGGTGATTTTGACAGAGCGAAACTGGTCACACTGCTGCCGGAGTTCGATAAGTACAGCGATGAGGTGGTAGAGCAGATACTGATCGAGGCAAAATACAGCCGCTATATCGAAAACCAGCTCAAACAGATCGACAAGATGAAAGATATGCTCAAGATCAAGATACCGGAAAACTTTGAGTTCAGAACGGTCTCGGGATTGAGCAATGAGGTGGTAGAGAAGCTGGAAAAGGCAAGTCCTCCGACACTCTTTGCCGCATCCGAGATCTCAGGTATCACACCGGCTTCCCTGGAGATCCTGCATGTTCATATCAAGATGAGACAGAAAGGGAAGAAGTAATTTTCTCTCTCTTGTTCTCTATTCCTCGATATGGAACGCGCCTTCGCCTCGCTCCCAAACTGAGTTTGGGAATGTATACGCGACGCGAAACAACATGTAAACTCCTAAAGCCAAATAAGATACAATAATCCATAGGAAGAAGTCGTTATCTTGTGCTTGCACTCTTCGTGAATCTATACATCCATATTTTTCTATGTTCTTGAACTCTAAATCAGGAATACAGATATTACAGTATAACGTTATGGCAAATAGGTGCCAGCTTTCTTCGTTCCCACTCTGAGAGTGGGAATGCAGATTCTAAGATCAAATAACATGGGATATACACTCCCACGTACAACGTGGGAGCGAAAAAAAGAAAAAACAGGAGAATTATTAAGTAATCCGGATAAGCTTAAAGATGCAATAGAAAAGAAGTTTGATGTAAATTTGAATGACATGCTTGAATATGCCAATGACAAGATAAATGCCAATAAAGACAAAAACTTAGAAGAGACAACATATGGTGCCACATTAGGTCGTCTTCAAGATACTGCAAAAGATGGAGCCAACTATGCAGAAACTACTTTAGGAATAGGTGAAACAGATAAAGAGGTTTTTGATGGAATTTATGGTGATGGTTCAGGTACGATTATTAAAGATATAGCACCTACTGCTGGTATGGCTGCAGTTATTCTTGTAGGTAAAAACAATAAAAGACCTAGTTGGCGACAATCAGAAAAAGATGTAGCTAGTGATTATCCAAATTCAAAGGAACAAGTATCTTATAAAGATGGTGAAGAAGTTACAAATGGAACAAAAGGATCTGTTAAACCAGATGTAGTTTATAGTGATCAAGCAATAGAAGTTAAAAATTATAACTTAAGTAGATCAGGTGGTGAGTCAAGTCTTGTCAATAATGTTTCTAAACAAATTAACCAAAGGGCAGATAATTTGCCAAGTGATATGACACAGAAGGTAGTTATAGATGTTAGAGGACAAAATATTTCTTTTGAACAACAGGGTAGAATAAGGCAAAATATTATAGATAAAACAGGTAGTAATATTAAACCAGAAGATATAATATTTAAACAATAAGAAGGTAAATACAGTGATAGTAGGATTTAAAATTTTTGGTACATGGATTGAATTTGGATATTCAGAGACACTCTATTCATGGTTTTCGACTATATGTTATAAGCTCGAAGATGGTAAATGGGGAAGTCGATTTCCTATTGTAATGAATCATTTATATTTTGATGAAGAAGCAGGGGTTAATTACGAACAAATAGAAAAGTTTAGAGAAGAAATAATAACTATAAAAAATGAGTTTTCTAAACTTGCTCCAGCCGATGCAGTATGGTCTTTTGAAGATAATATTTTAGAGATTCCCAAGAATATGCCGAATATTAATTATAATACAGATAATTTACAGAATTTTTATATTTCTAATTCTGGTCAGACAATTTTTGAACGTTTGGAGTATACAATTGAAGGAATGGCATTTTATAAAAGTAATTGTTCTATTGAGGCGGAGAAAGATATATAACTCGTTTCCATAACTCGTTCCCATCGTCCCGATGGGAATGCAAATGTATTATTATACTTTCTTGAATTATTATCAAAGTTTATTGTTTTTCGAAGCAAAGGTCCTAGTTGTAGTAATTTATATAAATAGCCGAGTTATTAATGCTTTTTGCATTAATATGTGGATATCAAAGTTTTTTGCATATGACAGTTGCGTAGGGTAGATAAGCACGCACCAAAAGAGAGATGGTGTGTGATTGCAAAATTTCGGAAACCCTTTTGGTTGTCCATCCCATAGGAGATTTGAATTGTGAGGGGCCTGTAGGTAACTCACAGAGTATTTTGCATCCGATTTGGGATAAAAAGAGAAGAATAGATAACAGTTTTTTAGCTAACTTCGGTATAACGACATATAGAGATAGTAAAACAAGGATGATAGATGTTATATTATTATGCAAACAGCGGGCACAAGATCGGTCTGGACAGAGTCAAAAGAGCAGTAGCACTGTTAAAAGCGTTAAACGAGAAAGGCGTAGAGACAAGACTTCTTCTCTGGTTCCACATTTCCCAATGTGGAATCCATACCTAAATCTAAAACAACAGTAAAGCATAATCCACCGCTAGGTGACAAGCAAATCCAAATCCACCTACGATAAAATAGATCAATAAATTGCTGAATTTCAGTGTGTTCTTTTTCATGACATGGAGCTAGGTATTATGACCCTCGCACCTCTGTGTGGCAGAGTCCGGATCCGATACTGAATGAGTATATGTCTGGGCAGACTAATGGTGGGGTGTTTAATCCGAAGAACCTTAGTCTGTTTACATATACAGCAAACAATCCAGTTAATTTGGTAGACCCAGATGGGGAGGCCGTGGAAACTGCTTGGGATATTGCAAATCTTGGAATTGGTGTTGCGTCTTTGGCTTATAACGTTAGTGAAGGAAATTGGGGATGGGCTGCATTGGATACTTTAGGTCTTGTATATGATGGGGTTGCTACTGGTGTTCCTTTCTTGCCAGCTGGTGCTTCTGCTGGACTAAAAGCTTCTCGTGCTGGGAATACAGTTTCCGATTCTGCAAAAATTGGTACTGATGTAGCTAAAACTATGAAGGAAGCAAATAAAGTAGCTAAAAATGCTGATACTACTGCTAACGCAGCAACGGAAGGAACAAGAATTCATAGGGCAACATCAGATGCCGTTGATAGCAAATTATCAGATAAAGCAAATAACTATTTACCAGGTTCTAATAGAAGGGATGGACTACAACCTGATTTAAGTTGGGGTGACAATGGAAACTCTGGTATCTGGGCTGATCTTACGACACCAGGGCAATGGAGTGCACACAAAAGAAAATATAATAATGATTTTGGTGAAGGTATTCCTATGCTTTATGAGAGAGGGAATGGTATTGTTGATACAAAAAAACTTCAATCTGGCGCAGGAGTATTTACAGGTGCACAAGCAGGATATGATTATCTAACAAATGAAGGAGATTAATATGGGTTATCATATATCTTTAGTATCTAATGTAACCAATAAAGATGATCAGTTTGAATATAGTGATATTAAACAGAAAATAGAAAAATCTTCTAGATTTAAAATATTTGAAGATGATGGCAAAAGTTTTACCATTATAGAAAAAAAGGGCAAAGGTGAATTTGGCGCATTTTATAATGCTGGATACATTTGGATAAGTACATCACAGGATGAAGAAATAGATACTTTTATTAAATTAGCTGAATTTTTAGAATGTAGAGCTAGAGGAGACGAAGGTGAAACATATAAGACAGTTAATAATGTTTATTATCATCCTGGTGATTTAGAGAGAATTGAAAATAATCTCAGCCCCGAAATGAAAAAAAATGCTGTATCAGTAAAAAAATACAATATTGTTATTAGGGCAATTCAAATTGTTGGCACAATTATATTTCTAAGTGTTATGTTTCTTATTGTATTAAAAAAGCTGAAAGGCTGAAGCTAACTCGTCGTATCTCCCGATATGGAATGAATGCATAACCGCAAAACACAAGAAAACATAAAAAAGAAGGAAAAAAATGAAACCAAATAAACTAACCCTACTAACAACCCTGACCATCTCCGCGATCCTAACAGCCTGCGGAGGCGGAGAAAGCAGTAATAGTGGAGCTTCCTCGTGCCCAAGTTAAACTTGGGCATGCCTCCTTACAGTAAAACAATAGAAAGTATACCTCCCCTAGCCCAATAAAGCAGAAGACATGGCTTGGATTGGTATTCTGAGGCTGCTCTAAACAATCGTAATATTCAGCCTCTTTCCCAATGCCGTAGTCGCAGACTCTAATGTTCCTAGGGTCAATGAGTCGTTGTCCGGATTTAAAAGTCTGTTAACGACCGCACGACTTGTATGCATGAGCTCTGCCATTTTGGTTTTAGTGATCTTTTGTGCTTTCATCTCTTCTGCTATCTGATAGGC
Organism: Sulfurovum sp. MH2-6; assembly: GCF_058374785.1. Taxonomy (NCBI): domain Bacteria; kingdom Pseudomonadati; phylum Campylobacterota; class Epsilonproteobacteria; order Campylobacterales; family Sulfurovaceae; genus Sulfurovum; species Sulfurovum sp. MH2-6. Next base: position 2,317,808 of record NZ_CM178170.1, on the reverse strand, counting down.
AATGACCCGTTTGATCGCCACATCATTGACCTCTTCATAGATACCTTCTTCTTGCAAAAACTCATCAAAATCACTTTTCATATTTTTTGTTAGTTTCATTGAATATCCTTTTTTCTTTTCAATGCAAGATCAATGTCCTGCTTTGGTGTCTTTTGCGTCTTTTTGATAAACCCGTGAAGCAGTATCATATACTCATCTATCACGGTGAAAATAACTCTTGCAATCCTTTTATCGGAAATATCGCTTCTTACTTCATAGAGTTTGCTTTCCAGTTTTCTGCATACGGGCATCCCTATAGGCCATCCGTATTCCACGGTTTTGATATCTTTGCCTATAACTTTTCTATCCTCTTCATCCAGAGAATAGAGCCATTCACGTACAGGTTTCTTGCCGTTTGAGTTTTCATAAAAGAGCGCACTGATTTTTTTCATATACAAGTGTATCAAAAAAGATACACTATGTCAATATCTTTTACGCTGAAATAAAATTTTCTCCCATCACTGTGTTTTACTATCCAAAAAAGGATAGAAGATGAAACACTACCCGAATACGGAATCAAAGTGGATGATTGGTTTGGCTACACAGTTATGTACAATGAAGGGGTATATCAGATCAGAACAAAAGGATATAGAGTCGGATATTAAAGTGAAATTCGTCATCAATAGATATGGCATACTGATACTTGACGGAATGATCGATGGAAAACGGCACAGGTTCTCTACCAGGAAAAGAGCAACGATCTGGAATATACTGATATATACCTGTCAGATGAAAAGCACATTCATGGACTTATATGAAGAGCGGTTTGACAGTTTAACTGGTTCCACCTGTCCTCAGGTGTAACCCATATTGCGATAAAATAAACTCATATCGCTGAACTCCAGCGTGTTCTTTTTTTAACATGGTGCGAGGTATTATGACCCTCGCACCATGATTTTCCTATTATCCTGATAGAAATATATACTTTCATAGAATTATATATGTGCAATATCTGAAGATATAAAATGTAATATTATACTTTCTTGAATTATTATCAAAGTTTATTGTTTTTCGAAGCAAAGGTCCTAGTTGTAGTAATTTATATAAATAGCCGAGTTATTAATGCTTTTTGCATTAATATGTGGATATCAAAGTTTTTTGCATATGACAGTTGCGTAGGGTAGATAACCACGCACCAAAAGAGAGGGATGGTGTGTGATTGCAAAATTTCGGAAACCCTTTTGGTTGTCCATCCCATAGGAGATTTGAATTGTGAGGGGTCTGTAGGTAACTCACAGAGTATTTTGCATCCGATTTGGGATAAAAAGAGAAGAATAGATAACAGTTTTTTAGCTAACTTCGGTATAACGACATATAGAGATAGTAAAACAAGGATGATAGATGTTATATTATTATGCAAACAGCGGGCACAAGATCGGTCTGGACAGAGTCAAAAGAGCAGTAGCACTGTTAAAAGCGTTAAACGAGAAAGGCGTAGAGACAAGACTTCTGGTCAATGACTTCAGGGCAGGGCTTGCAGCCAGAGAGCTTGGGCTGCGCGATTATGTGACGATCGAGGGTGTGATGGATATCGATGCGATCGCCGATACCGGGGATAGTATCATCATGGATACACCCGAAGATGACAGGGGTCGTATCGAGAAGTACTGTTCAGACTTCTCTCATGTCTTTCGTTTTGCCAATGGCCCGGAGGATGAGGTACGGGTGAGTGAGGTACTCCTGAGGCCAGAGTGTGACGAGGCGGGCTGTATCGAGGCACTCATTGTAGACAGTATGTATGAGAGTGAGCCTAAAGAGGAGAGAGTACTTTTCTTCCTCTCCGATGCAGACTATGACAAAGAGATACTGAGCCATAAGGAATTTTTCCAAAATTCGGGGATGGAACTGCTGCTTGGAAACTACTTTTTTGTAAAATATGAAGATGAGTTGGCAGCACTCTTTGAGAGGCTGCATGAAGCCGAAGAGTATGAAGCGCTGCTCAAAACCTCTTCCCATGTCGTGACAGCATCGGGACAGACTGCCCTGGAAGCCCATGCCTGCGGTGCAAAAGTGGTCTATATCAACACTGCTAGAGAAGATATCATCCCGCTCTCGGTGATCAAGCGTCTGGAGATACCGGTAGTTGAAGGTTTTGACAGGGCTGCCTATGATGCCGTTGACAAAAACAAAAAAAGTGACAAAACACTTTCCGTTTCTGTAGAGCTTATCGCAGAAAAATTGATGAAAAAACTTGAAAATTAGTTTAATTTCTTATCAATATTAGGAGTTCTCTACTCCTAATTTACCGTTCGTAACAAAATCCACCCATCCATAATTTTTTTTTGAACCCAATTATATTTAAATCTAATATAGTCTATAATACAGGGTTAAAAAATTAAGGAAAGGAGTAAGTATGAAAGAGCAAGGTCGTAGAGACTTTATGGGTATGGCTCTTGGCGGTTTCACTGCATTGGGTGGCTTAGGTGCACTCTATGCAATGAAACGTAGCTGGGATCCATTGCCAAGCGTAAAAGCTGCAGGTTTTACTACTATTGATCTAAGTGCTGCACAGGAAAATGTGCTCAATATAGAGAAATGGAGGGGGAAGCCGATTTTTGTACTGAAAAAATCAGCGGATATGAAAGCAGATGACAGAGATGTGGTAGTTGGCTCTGACAGATTTCTTGTTGCTATCGGTCTATGTACCCACCTTGGGTGTATTCCGGCATATCTACCGGGGGAGAAGATCTTCAGATGTGCCTGTCACGGTGGAGAGTTCGATCCATCAGGACATGAGATATTTGGACCACCGCCAAGTCCGCTAGAGATTCCACCGTTTAAACTTGACGGGAAAACGATAGTACTTGGTGAAGAGGGACCTGAATTTAAGAAAATGAAAGACGCTGGTCTAACAGTATAAGGGGGAGAAGATGGCAAAATTTGATGAAAACGCAAAACCATTTTCTGAGAAATGGTTAGACGAACGTTTAGCGGTTAATACACTTAAAAGAGTACTTTCAACTGAGTATTGGATTCCGAAAGATATCAACTTCCTATGGGCAATGGGTATGGTACTTGCAGCAACATTCGGATTGCTTCTTGTTTCAGGGATCTTCCTTTTGATGTACTACAAGCCGGATACTGCATTGGCATTTGATTCTGTAAACTATACGATCATGTCAGAAGTAGGGTACGGATGGTTATGGAGACATATTCACGGTGTAGGTGCATCGGTAGTATTTTTGATTATCTATATCCACATGTTCACAGGTATCTACTACGGTTCTTACAAGAAAGGTAGAGAGATGATCTGGATCTCCGGTATGCTTCTTTTCGTGGTATTCTCTGCTGAGGCATTCTCTGGATATATGCTTCCATGGGGACAGATGAGTTACTGGGCCGGTATGGTTATTACAAACCTTTTCTCTGGCGGTTCTCTTGAGGCGTATGGATTGGTTGAGTGGATCAGAGGGGATTATGTTCCTGGTGATGCATTCTTGACAAGATTCTTTATGCTTCACGTACTTCTTTTACCATTGGTGATTATCGGACTTATCGTTCTACACTTCGGTACATTAAGAATTCCACACGTAAATAACCAAAAAGGTGAAGAGTTCGATTTTGAAGAAGCTGCTGAGCTTTATAAAGCAGGTAAGAAAAAAGAGTCTAAAGTTATTCCATTCAATCCGGTATTCTTGAGTAAAGACGTATTTGTAATGGGTATCTACTTTATCCTGTTCTTCTACCTTGTATTCTATCACTTTAACTTTGCAATGGATCCGGTGAACTTCGATCCGGCAGACGGACTGAAAACACCACCGCATATCTATCCGGAGTGGTACTTCCTGTGGAGTTATGAGATTCTTAGACCGTTCCCTAAAGATCCGGGTCTGATCGCATTTGGTATCGCACAGGTGATCTTCTTCCTGCTTCCGTTCCTTGACAGAAGTCCTAACGTTGCTCCGGCAAGTAAAAGAGGTCTCTTTAAAGTATGGTTCTGGTTGATGCTGGCTGACGTACTCGTGCTTACTGTAATGGGTAAACTGCCTCCTGAAGGTATTTGGAACCAGATCGGTCTTGTTTCAGCATTGCTATTCTTTGCACTATGGGTTGCATTGCCGTTCATTACTAAAGCAGAAAAGAAACTATAAGGAGTAGAGGATGAAAGAACTAAAAATATTAGGAGTTGTTGCAGCCTTTACACTTATCCTTTACTGGGGTGTGGAACCGTTTGCTCACGGGCAGATGCATAAGCATGTCGAAGGGCATGGTTTTACTTATGACGGTACCGCAGATATCGAAGGTGCTATATCTGCTGAGAAAAAAGAAGCAAAAAAAGCTTTTTGGGGTGAAGTAAACGAGATCGCAAAACTTGAAGGTAATGCCGCAGCAGGTGAAGCCGGATTTGCAATGTGTATGGGATGTCACATGGATGGTGCGGCAGCAATGGGTGGTGTCGTGCCTCCAAGTCTTGACCATGCAGGTGCACTGTATGATAAAAAATATCTTATTGCATTGATCAAAGATCCTGCAATGGCTATGAACACGGACCACAAGTTTGCAGATACAATGATGCACCCTATGGGACCGGTGATGACAATGTTTATGGATAATCAGTCTATCGCTGATGTGGTTGCGTATCTTAAAGAGAAGAAAGCAGAAGAGCCTACAACAAAAGAGGCATTCACAGAAGCGTGTGGTAGATGTCATGCAATGCGTTATGCGAAGATGACTCAGCTGGGTGATACACCGACGTTCAAGTATGAAAAAGATGCATTGGCGCATCAGATCAAAGTACTTGAAGCACAGGACGGTGTGAAAGGTTACATGGGTAAACTACCACCGGATCTTTCAATCATTATCAGAGCAAGAAGTGCACACTTCCTTGAGACATTTGTTGAGAACCCTCAAACACAGCTTCCTGGTACATCTATGCCAAGAGTTGGTCTAAACCCAGAGGGGTACGAAAAAGTTGAAGCTTATCTTACTGAGATCGGTGATCCAAGTAAGCCGAAAAGAGAGGAACTCGGACCGTATGTTCTGATCTTCTTTGTAGTATTCTCTTTCCTTGCATTCCTATGGAAAAAGTATCAGTGGAGAGACTTACATTAATAGGACGCAATAGGGCAAAGCCCTATTTGCTGCGTTAACACTGGGTTCTCTTCGGCAGAGTGCCCGCGCGACTGGTCGCTTTAGCGGCTAGCCGCTTTTTTAACTTCGTTTTACTCGTTAAATTTTTCTAAATACTTGACATATTGATTGTAAGATGTAAAATCTACTTACTACTTACTACTTACTACTTACTACTTACTACTTACTACTTACTACTTACTACTTACTACTTACTACCTGTTATTTGTCGTTTATCCTATTTTTATCTAGTTTTGGATACCCTACACAAAAATTTATCTCAGGAATGTTACTTTTTTGAGAATATTATGGATATATAATGCTAATAGATGGACATGGACGTACTGTGAATTACCTTCGTATCTCAGTGACAGAGCGATGTAATTTCAGATGTCAGTACTGTATGCCGGAAAAGCCTTTTTCATGGGTACCCAAAGAGAATCTCCTCAGTTTTGAAGAGCTCTTTTTGTTTGTGAAGGTAGCGATTGATGAAGGGGTAAACAAGATCAGAATTACCGGTGGGGAACCGCTGCTGAGAGAAGATCTGGATAAATTTATCAAAATGATCTCTGAGTATAAACCTGATATCGATCTGGCGATTACCACCAATGCGTATCTGCTCCCCGGTGCTGCACAGAGGCTGAAGGATGCAGGGCTGAAAAGACTCAATATCTCACTCGATTCACTCAAAGCGGATGTTGCTGCGAAGATCGCTGGGAAAGATGTGTTAAGTGAGGTACTTAAAGGGATAGATAAAGCCCTTGAAGTAGGACTGGGAGTGAAGATCAATATGGTGCCGCTTAAGGGTATCAATGATGATGAGATTCTTGATGTGATGGATTACTGTAAAGCGAGGGGGATGAAAGTACGCTTTATCGAGTATATGGAAAATGAACATGCGGACAGAGCACTTAAAGGGATGCACGGAAGAGAGATCCTTGCCAAGATCAAAGAGCGTCATACGATCAAAGCACTTGGGCGTGAAGGGGCAAGTCCCTCATTCAACTATCTGCTTGATGACGGATATGAGTTTGGGTTGATCGATCCACATAAGCATGATTTCTGTGAAAGCTGTAACCGTATCCGGTTGACTGCCGAAGGCTTTTTGATCCCGTGTCTCTACTTTGATGAGGCGATGAGTATTGCTGAACATGTGAAGAAGGGTGATGTTGAAGCTGCCTCGGAGGTACTTGCCCAGGTACTCAAGGATAAACCAAAAGAGAATCGCTGGAGTGAAGAAGAGCTTGAAGATAGAGAGATATCCAAGCGTGCATTTTATGAGACGGGCGGCTGATGTTTTATCTTACCGAAGAGTTTTTTTCTATCCAGGGTGAAGGGAAGTATGCAGGTGTACCTTCCTATTTTCTAAGGACTGCGGGGTGTAATCTGAGTTGTCCCGGATTCGGATCGCGTTATGAGATCGATGGGGAAGTAAGGTATGGATGTGATACCTACTTTGCTGTGGATAGAGGCTTCGCCAAATCATGGGAAAAGGTAGAAGAGGCCTCCGGACTGATAGAGAAACTGGATAGAGCGTTTGAAGAGATCGGATATCTGCCGCATCTGGTGATCACCGGCGGAGAGCCGCTTCTCTATCATAAAGATAAAACGTTTTATAGCGTGGTGGAGTGGCTGGTTGAGAAGGGTGTGAAGGTCACCTTCGAGACAAACGGGACAGTGGTGATAGACTTTGCTGCTTATCCGGCCTATGGCTCTTGTGTCTTCTCTCTTTCGCTCAAGCTTTCCAATTGCGGTGAAGCGAAGTCAAAACGTATCATACCCGATGCATTAAAGGCAATCGCATCATCGGCAGATGACGCATTTTTGAAATTTACGATTGATGCTCCATTGATCGAGAGTACAGCACTGGAAGAGATAGATGAGATCCGGGAGATCGTTCCTGAACTGGCAGTCTACTGTATGCCGGTAGGAGAGAGCCGTGATACGATCAGGAAAAATGATCAAGCGGTTTTCGCATTTTGTATGCAGCATAATTTTCGCTATAGTGATAGACTACATATCCGTGTGTTTGATACGACACAGGGAGTATAAACGCGTTGCGTTTATAGGTGAATAGTTAATAGTGAGAAGTTGTGGTATGCTTTCATTCAGAAAGCTTTGATGAAGGAGTCTATGGATGATCATACGTAAACTGTTTAAATTTGAAAATGCCCATATTGTACGTGGATGTACGACCCAACGATGCAGTCAGAATATCCATGGACACTCCTACAAGGTTGAAGTACTTTTGGAGTCTAACTACCTTGATGATGGACAGATGGTCTATGATTTTGGTTTGACCAAGCTGACTATTAAAGAGCTGATAGATTCGTTTGATCACAGTATTACCTTATGGAGCAGGGATGATGCAGCATACCTTCAGGCGATGAAAGCTCATAGTGCCAGATGGGTAGAGCTTCCGGTCTCTCCTTCGGCTGAACAGTTCAGCCGTGTGATCTATCTGATCGTTGAGCGTATCCTGGAGTGTACAGCAATGCAAAACGGCGAGCGGGAAGTGAAGCTGCACAGTATCATCGTACATGAGACCGATACCGGGTATGCACAGGGGTTCCAGGAGGATGCCCACAGCAGCCTGATGGGTGAGATCAAACTTGAAGAGATCATCTTCTCCACACAGGTACAAAAAGAGTGGGGTGATCCGGAAATCTGGCAAAAACTTCTGAAAAGAGAGAAAATCATCAATCCTGCAATCGTTTAACCCATTTACTGTATAATGATTATAGATCATTTTTAAAGGAAGCATGATGAAGAAAACGGTATTACTCTCAATGGTAGCGGCGGCGGTACTTTTTACAGGGTGTAGTGAAGAGACAAAAAAAGCGGCAAGTGAAACTGCAACAGCGGCAAAAGAGACGACCCAGTCTGCAGTAAAAGATGCGAAAGAAGCGGTAAAAGAGACAGCACAAAAAGCTGTGGATACCACTAAAAAAGTAACAGAGAGTGCGAAAGAAAAAGCAACAGAAGCGATAGAAGCGACAAAAGAAGCAGCAGCTCCGGTTGTAGAAGCGGCAAAAGAGACTGTTGCCGAAGCGACGGAAGCTGTGGAGGAGACTGTAGCACCTGAGAGTGAGGAAGCAGCACCGGCTGAAGAGGCTGCTGATGCTACAGCACCGGCTCCGGAGACAGAAGAGAAAGCAGAAGCCCCGGCTACAGCAGACAATGAAGCAGGAAAAGCACTCTATGCGAAGTGTGCAAGCTGTCACGGTGCTGACGGTAAGACAAAGGCACTCGGAAAGTCTGAGGTGCTCGCAGGACAAAGTGCTGCCGATCTTGAGACCAAGATCGCAGAGTATAAAGCCGGTACGAGAAATGTAGCCGGTATGGGAGCACTTATGAAAGGGCAGGTCGCTACCATGAGCGATGAAGATATCAAAGCTGTCTCAGCCTATATCGCTACGTTTTAATATCTAACGGGTCTGTCCTATATGGGCAGACTACTCGTTTATCTTCGAAAATTTAATTTAATCTAATAGACATTTGAGTATTTGTCGGAATATACCCTTTAGTCGTTTTATCCAATCTATTATATCTGACTTAAGAGGATACTGCTGTAAGGGAAGAGAAGATCGATGATCTCCAAGCACCTCTCTTTTGAAAACTTCAAGTAATCCCTTTCTGTCATTCCCAACTTGCACCCCAAGGGCATTTCCTGCGGGCATTGGGAATCTAATTTTTTAACTTAATTCTCTTTTTATTTATTGAGGTGGTATTTCTCGCTTTATTGAACGTTCATTTTTTTTCTTTCTCACAGAGAGTGCAAGCACAAGGCCTTTGTAGGGCAGGGACCGAAGCGATTGGAACAAAGTGAAGCCGCGTAGGCAACGAACCAAAGTCAGCAAATGCGGTTTGTGTAGCAAAGACTTCTTTAGAAAAGAAAAAAAGTGCAAATGGCTATCGCATTTTCTTATACTTTAACTTTCATCCATTAAAGCAAGGTGTTATTTGAATTAAATAGAAGGAGAGTGTAGGTCGGGGTGTCCTCACCCCGACACCATTGTTGATTTCTCTCTAAGACATCGATATCGAAGTGATGAGATAAGAACTCTTTCGCGTAGGGTGCGTAATCACGCACCAAAATAGAGGGTTGGATGCATTTTCCTCGCTCCGTATCTTGTATAGTCAAGAGACATAGTTTACAACTGTAAACCCATCGCTAGATGGCAGATATATTTAATCAAATTTCCCCGTAGAATTATATGAGGCGGTGTTTCTCTCTTCATTTTTTTTAGAAAAAAACGAAGCAAAAAAATCGTCACTTCGCAAGTGTGCGGACAATGCTCTCAGCGTGTTGCTTCGCAATATTGCACGCTTTCGCATCTGCACACCAAATGCTCAGTGACAAAACACATTAAAATCTCATTCGCTATAATAGTCGTAGTCAAAAAGAAGGGGAATCTTTTGAAACGTCTCTTATCTATATGCTTTATCTTAATATCTATTCTTTTTTCATCAGACGATATGACGATCATCGGCGGTCACAAACTCCCTCCAGAGCCAGATCCAAAACTCAACAATGCAACGCTTCTTGGTATCGATGTAAACAACAATGGGGTAAGGGATGATGTGGAGCGGTGGATATACCAAACCTACGACCATCCTATAGAACGGGGGATTTTTATGCAGAGTGCCAGGGCATATCAGAAGGTGATCGTTGATCCGAGTAAGGCAAAGGATACTATGAAGCATATAGATAATTCATCTGATTGTGAGGGTTATTGGAGATATTGGAAAATTCTACCCAAGTTTAAGGATAAGAACGAAAGTTATGTTTTAGATAGATATCGTGATTTAGAAAAGGAAATTAGTGTAATTCAATTTAATACACTTCAAAGACATATGGCATATAGGCGATTTAACTCTGCATTAAGTGGGGGTGTATATGGTGCAACAGGAATATCTAAAGAAAAATGTGAGTTTGATGAAAATGGTATTCTGAAGGATCTTCCATGAGAAAGATCCTACTCTTATTGTTTTGTTTAACGCTTCTTGTGGGAGAGTTACTCTCTGCCGGAGATCAGTTGGTCGGTTTGACACTGGAGAGTAATGTCACTGCTATGAAGCTGGGAGAGCAGGTTTCACTCAGTGTAAGAGGAAACTACAAAGACAACACCGTCAAGGATCTGACAGAGCAGACAGCGTGGATCATCTCACCGAGTGGAAGTGTGGAGATCAACGGTACGACACTAACTGCTCTCAAAGACAGCAATGTAACCTTGCAGGCGAAGATAGGTACGCTCGTCTCCAATACGTTGAATTTGGATATTTACTGGGAAGTGAATGGTCACAGACTGCCACCGGAACCAGACAAAGTACTTAATGACTCCACGCTGCTAGGGATAGACTCAAACAACAATGATGTCAGGGATGATGTGGAGCGATGGATATACAAGCGATATAAGGATGAACACCCTATTATGATACCGTTGAAGATGCAGGAAGCACGTGCATTTAGGTATATTATTCAAGACCCATCTCAGGCACGAGAAAGAAGAAAAATATCTGTACAAGCAGTTAAATGTTATTGGAGCTTTACTTCATTGTCAGCAAACTACTTTGGTAGAAAGCCTCTTGTATTAAAGGATTCTGAAACACAAATAAAAGAAATAAGAGAGAGGGAGTATATTCAGTTTAATACTACACAGAGAGCAAGAGCCTATGGGGAATATAATAAAAACCTTAGTGGAGGTATTTATGATGATGGCTGGGAAGACCAGAGCTGGATAGAAGGATGTGACTTCAATACGACACCATACATAGAGATGTCAGAGAAGTTGTAATGAAAAAGTTACTGTTTGTAATATTGGTTGTTTTATCGACTTTCTCTCGTCCCCAAGCTCCAGCTTGCGGGATGCCTAGGTGAAGTCTAGATACTAAAAAACTATAGTTTTTTCGTTCCATCTATAGGGAGATATGGAACGAGAAGAGTGTTTATCGGAATCAACCGCTTAGCGGTTCATCAGATCGACGCTCTTCTCTGCATAGAGTTCCCATCTGAGCGGGATCATTTTGACCGGGGTGTTTTTCGGCAGTTCAGTGATATCGGTAGTGAGCAGTATCATCCCCTCTGCTTTCTGCATCGGTGAGACCATGCCCGGTTTCTGCTGATGGAGCGGGATGAATGACGCTCCGTCAAATGTACCCAGCAGTGCGGTGGTTTTCCCCCCTTTGAGTTTCAGATCTTCTCCCAGTACGGTAGTGAGAGTCGCATGACATGCATCCGCTCTTCCGCTCATTTTACGGATAATCGCACGGATAAAAAGCTCGTAGTTTACCATGGAAGCGAGCGGGTTCCCGGGGAGGTTCACCACAGCGGTTTTCCCGATGGTTCCGAATACCGTTGGACGCCCCGGTTTGATATCGACTTTCTGAAAATGTATCTGCATGCCAAGATTGGTAAATGCCTCTTTAGTGAAATCCTTGTCACCTACGCTTACCCCGCCGCTCGTGATGATAATATCGGCATCGAGTACGGAAGCGATGGAGTCCTGCAGCGCTTCAAGTGTATCAACCGAAGAGCGGATGAAGCGTACTTCGCAGCCTAACTCTTTACTTCTGGTCAGAAACATAGGAGAGTTGGAGTTATAAAGCTGGTGATCTTCGATCTTTTCAAAATGGGGACGGAGTTCATCACCTGTCCCGAAGATGGCGACCTTGATCTTACGGGTTACAGAGATATGCGTGACCCCCTGAGAGGCAAGTGATGCAACACTATAGGCATTGATCACCTCTCCTCGGTGGAGGTAGGTTGTCCCTTTTGCGATATCTTCTCCTGCACGGCGGATGAAGTTACCCATCTTGATGTGCCCCGGAAGTGTGACTTTGTCCTGGTCGAGGGTTACCTCTTCGATAGGTATGATCGCTTCACATCCTTTGGGGATAGGTGCTCCTGTCATGATCCTGATCGCCTGGCCTATTTTGAGTTCCATTGTGGGATTGTCCCCTGCATAGATCACCTGATTGCAATGTACTGTAGAACCGGCATCAGAGACTTTCACTGCATAGCCATCCATCGCTGAATTGTCAAATCTGGGGAGATTGAAGTGTGCGGTATAGGTCTCCTGTACTACACGGCCGACCGAGTATTCAATAGGGATGATCTCACCGTCTAAAGGAGTGATCTTCTCATGGATGAGATCCAGTGCCTGAGGGATGGATACGAGCATAATAAACCTTCTTATATGAGTTATGGGGATTATAACAAATTAGAGTATAATTCCGATTATGAATAGAAGGATATTTGATGATTGAGACGATATTATTTACACATAGTATATTGATAAAACTGTTTTTGGGCTTTTTAGTGGGTGGGCTATTTATGCCGATGATGACCGCCAAAAATCCTCAGGCACTTAAAAAAGTGAGTCTGATCTATACCTTTATCTTTCAGGCGATCATTACGATGATCGCATTTGCGGGGCTTGTGGCAATGGTCATGGGAGAATACGCTATGAGTCTGGCTATTATCGTGATGATCGTGATCTGGGTAGTGATGATGTACATTGAGATACGCAAACACAAACTGGTAAAGGTCGCCAACCTGGGGAACCCTACAACCTATAAACTGATCAAGGGACTGTTTGTCAAGATCGGTGTGATACAGATCCTGCTGGTAGCTGCGATGGTTGTTTTGATGGTGTTAAGGGCTAAGGGTGTTATATCTTTATAATGCTTTATCAGGGCAGCCTTCACTGATCTTGGAGGGGGACGATCACCGGTATATCTTCAAGGTGCGCCGTCACAAAGTAGATGATACCCTCTATCTGCGTAACCTGGAAGATGGTTTGATCCACCGTTATCTTATCACGCAGATGGATAAACGCAGTGCGACACTTATCCTGGAAGAGAGTAAAACACTTGAAGTGAAAGCCAAACATGACCTGCATATAGGATGGTGTATGATCGATCCCAAGAGTGTGGAGAAGGTGCTTCCCTCGCTCAACGAGATGGGGGTGGCGAAGATCACCTTCATCTACTGTGACCGTTCACAAAAAAGTTTCAAACCGGACTTCAAGCGCTGGGAGAAGATCCTGTTGAACTCTTCCCAGCAGTCCGGAAGAAGTGTGATGATGGAGATGGCTATGGCTGAGAGTCTGGAAGCGTTTCTCTCTACCAACCCTGAAAGCTATCTTCTGAACTTTTCAGAACATACACTCTCATCTGAAATGCCGGTCGGTACGATCGTGATCGGGTGTGAAGGGGGAGTGACGGAAAAAGAAACGGCACTTTTCTCCTCTGAAAAAATTGTAGGTTTTGATACGCCGCTGGTACTCAAAAGCGAGAGTGCCGTCTGTGCCGTGGCTTCCAAGATACTGTTATAAAACCGGGTATATCCCGGCGAAGTATCCCTCTGGGTTAAAAAGTGTAAGCACTGATGATCCTGAAGTAGCTCTTGTCATCTTCCTCGGCAATCCATTGTCGTTCGTATCTGAGCAGGATATACTCCCTTGGCCTGAACTTGAACTTATGATCGATATAGAGTGAATTGATCGTATGGGAGCTATCGTCACTGTAGGTCACATTGGTGAAGTGTAGCGCACTGGAGTAGGCTTTCTCTTTGGTGGGAGAGTAGTATGTATAATGTACTTTCAGGGATTTGGCAAAGGGGTGTCCGCTTTTTTTCCCGTTGGTGATCATAGAGCTTGTATAGAGAGAAGAGAGGCCTCCATACCCTCTGTTGATCCCGTCTTCCCCAAAGTTGTATGAGAGTGAACCGGTATAGGAAAACTTTTCAGACGCGATCCCCAGTTTGGCTGCTATCAGTTTGACATCTCCGCCCCCGTTATTGCCTGTCCGTGTATTCTCCCCGCTTCCATTGTTAAATGTATAGATGGCCTGTATCCCATAGTGAAACATTCTGGCATTATCATAAGGGGTTTTTGCCGCTACCTCCATATGGAGTGTATTGAAGAGTTTGGGTGCATGATAGTAGTACCATTGATGCTTGACACTCCCGAATTGCGTATGAAAACCAAGATAGGCTACGCCATCCTCTGCCAGACCGCTTGAGGTGTACTCGGTATAGTCCTCGCTGTTATTGGCCCTGAACTCCGTGATATATCCCAAAGAGAGAAAGGATGTTGTATCCCAGGAGATACGGGAGGTAACCCCTTTATAGCTGAAAGGGATGAGTCTGGTCGTATCGTTATTGAGCATGGGGGTCTCGATCTGCTGTCTTCCTATCTTGAGAGAGAAGGTCTCATCCTGATAGTAGGCGTAGAGTTCACTTAAGGGATTGATATCCTCTCCTGCTGAGTCGGTCAATGAGGTTAAAGCCGGGTTGTGGGACTCGAATATCAGGTGTGAAAGATAGTGTGTGACACCAAAACCAACGTGATAGAGGGGCTTGGAGGTATAGTGTAGATATCCGCCCGCTACAGTCGCCTGCGACTCCTGCTCCTCCTGTGCTGCTATATGGTAGTGAAAGAGTTCGATATGGGCGTCAAATGTACCCCAAGATGTCTCCTCTGCATGACACTCCGGATAAAATAGCGTATATAGAAGCAAAAGCATGTTTTTTTTCATAGCAGTGGATGGCCTTTTCTGTTTTTAGGATTGATTGTACATAAAATAATTGAAAAAGGATAGCGTATGGTTTCTCTCTCTGGTGCAGAGAGCTCTCTGATCTGTGCTTTGAAAATACCTCTGTTGCTTCTCCTTCCTTTTTCCTTTAAACTTTTTATCATGCATCCCTATAAGCATGATTTTATTTTATTTTGAATATAAAGTAAAACAAATAATGCATAGCAAACCCCGGGTGACCTCTTTTGCGTATCTGATGAGTTGATAGAGAGTTTCAAGGAGTGATTGCAGAGAGATCAAAGTGACAAAAGGAAAATTTTTGAACTTACACAGTTTTTTATGGGAATACGGGGAGAAAGTTCCCGGATATGATATCAGAGTGATCAATGAGAGAGAAGCACGCGCTGCAGCAGGGATACTTGGAACGCTGGGGATGATCGTCATCTTTGTCGGTATAGGATTTAACCACATTATCGTAGCAAGAGTCTATCTGGCATTTCTGTTTCTTGATTTTACGGCAAGAATGATCAGTCCGAACTATGCCCCCTCTATGCTTTTGGGAAAATTTGTCGTACAAAATCAAAAACCGGAGTATGTAGGTGCGATGCAGAAACGTTTTGCATGGACACTGGGGTGGCTTATCTCTCTTCCTATGCTTTGGTGGTTTGTAATACACTGGGACATCAATTTTTATAAAGTGTTGATCTGTGTACTTTGTCTTGTACTTACGTTTTTGGAGAGTGCTTTTTCCATATGTGTAGGGTGTATGATCTACAAAGCTATCACGAAAGATGACCCTCAACACTGTCCGGGTGGCGTATGTGAAATACGTCAAAAAGAGCCGATACAGATGTTTAATCCGGTACAAAAAGCGATTACTGCTTTAACGATGGTCGGGCTTATTGTGGGGACGTACCTCTTTCTAGCCTATGAAGAGCCTAAAACATTCTTCGGTGAGTTTCTTCATGAAACGGTTCTGACAGAGACACAACTTCAAAAAGAGAAGGACGCGGCGTATCAGAAAGAGATGGAAGCAGAGTTTGGAGATGATGACTTCTAGAGAAATGATGCAGAGTGATCAGTTTTATAAATATTTAAAACTATTTCGGTATAATTCCGCCCTAAAGTTGTCTCACCACTAGAGTGTTGCAGCGACCCCTATCGGACTGAAGATAGTGGAAGAGCCTTTGTGCTAGAACAGGTTAGTTACCTGTCACATTTTAAATTATTTAAAAGGTAACACAATGAGAAAAGATATTCACCCGGATTACAAAGCATGTGAAGTAACATGTGCATGTGGTAACAAATTTGAGATCAAATCAGATAGAGAAACAATGAGTATCGATATCTGTAATGCATGTCACCCGTTCTTCACAGGTTCTGAGAAGATCGTTGATGCAGCTGGTAGAGTTGAGAAGTTTAAGAAGAAATTTAACCTTCAGTAAACTATCAAGTAGACCGTTACACTAGTTCGTCTCTTTCAAAAAACCTGCCATTCAGGCAAATTTCTTTGTGAGAGATTGCTAACGCTAAGTTTACTTCAGCAGTAGGCTCAGGCGACTAGTCGCCTTTGGCTGATACTGGTAATTTAGCTCTTATTCTTAAGGCTAATTTTGTTAACTTTCATACCAACTCCCATCGGAAACCCCCAAGATATTACTATCAGAGCCATGAAGCTTTTTGAAAAAGCAGAGCTTTTTTTATGTGAAGACACCAGAGAAACGAAAAGACTTCTAAAACTTCTTGAAGAACGTTTTGAGATGCTCTATCCCCATGCAGATTTTATCTCTTTTAATGAACATAACGGCCATGCACGCCTTGAAGAGTATGGTGAGATACTGGAGAGTAAAAATGTAGTCTATGTCAGTGATGCGGGTATGCCTGTCATCTCTGATCCCGGGCAGATACTTGTAGCGTATTGCCAGGAAAAGGATATAGAGTATGATGTACTGCCGGGCGCAAGTGCCGTGACCACAGCCTATGCGGCATCGGGTTTTGAGGAAGGGAAGTTTCTTTTTTATGCATTTTTGCCCCACAAAGGTAAAGAGCGTACGATAGCACTCGCCGAAGCAATGGATAACGGGTTTAATACCGTACTTTATGAGTCACCGCACAGGCTGGAGAAGCTTCTTGAAGAGATTGCAGCTGTGGATGGGGAGAGAGAGCTTTTTTTAGCCAAAGAACTCACAAAAAAGTATCAACGTTACTATCGCGGCAGTGCAAAAGAGTTGGATGAACGGTTAAAAAATGAGACGATCCGGGGTGAGTGGGTTGTTGTGATCAGTGCGAAAAAAAGTCTTGAAAAGAGTCTCTCTTTTTCCGAGGTTTTGTCACTGGATCTGCCCCCGAAACCCAAGGCGAAACTACTCTCCATGTTAAGTGGGAAAAGTGTAAAAGAGTGGTATCAGGAACTGATAAAGACTTAAACAGCAAAAAAAAGGTAAAATCGCACCTATGATTATCTATGGAAAACAGGTCTGTTTTTATGCTCTAGAGCATAAAGAGGAAGAGATTAAAACGGTATATGTTGCTAAGAAAGGGATCCTTCCTCAGCCTTTATTTCACAAGTATCATGATAAGATCAAGTTTTTAGAGCCTAAGTGGGCCCAATCGATGGCAAAAGGCGGCAATCATCAGGGGATTCTGATAGAGATGAATCCTTTTGAACAGACAAGTTTTGCAAAGATCAAACAGAATGATTTTATCGTGGTGCTGGATGGGCTTACAGATGTGGGAAATATCGGTGCAATTGTAAGAAGTGCCTATGCACTGGGAGCAGACGCGATTATCGCTTCGGGAGTGAAACAGCTCAACTTCGCAGCAGTTGCCAGAACAAGTGCCGGTGCACTGCTTGATATGCCATTTATGATCAGTCACAATATTTTGGACAATATCAACGAGCTTAAGCAGGTGGGATATCACTTCTACGGTGCTTCAATGGATGGAGAAGCCGTGCAGAGTTGCAGTGTTGCACCTAAAAGAGTATTGGTGATGGGAAGTGAAGATAAAGGGCTTTCAAAAAAAGTACTTTCAAGGATAGATACGACAGTCTCTATCAAGATGCAGCATGCATTTGATTCTCTTAATGTCAGTGCAGCAGCTGCGATATTAATACACAGGATGGTATATGCAGTTAAGTGACATTCTTGAAGAACACAGCCTTAAAAATATCAGTAAAAAAACCAATATCTCTGAAGAGAATATCGAAAATCTTTTAGAGAAGAGGTTTGAAAATATCGAAAGAGTAAAAACCATGGGTTTTATCTCGATTATTGAGCGTGAGTTCAATGCAGATCTGGCTACGTTGAGAAGTGAGGCACAAGCATATTATGCCGAGCAGGATACGGATGAGAGTGGCATTATTGTTTCGGGGATGTTGATTGAACAAAAAAGAGGGAAGTCAAAGTGGCTGATCTTTATTGTACTTCTCTTGCTTGCCTATGCCTCCTGGTACTTTGTGACACAATACGACAGGTCACATTTCAACCCGCTTCAACCGTTTAAAGAAGAGGTTGAAGAGCAAACAGTGGGGATGGAAAACGGCACGGGAAGTGATTTGGATATCATTCACACGATCAGGCAAAAGTGGAATGAAATTGTCAACAGCGATAAAAAAGGAGCGACAGTGACAGAGACCCAACTGCAGGGTGAAGAGGCGGAAGTCTCTGAAGCGGTTGTCGAGGTCATAGAGCCGGTTGAGGCAGAAGAAGAAAAACCGGAAGAGACAAATGTGGCCCGGGTTCCTGAAGAAGCGTAGGGTTTAGGGATAGAGACGAAATAATTTTTCTAAAAAAGTAAAAGAATAAAAAAAAGAGTAAAGAGTAAAGATGTTTGACGAAATTCAATTTGAAAAAATAAATCAACTGCCAAAGTATGTCTTTGCAGCAATCGATGAGCTTAAGGCTCAAGCAAAAGAAGAGGGTAGGGATATTGTCGATTTTTCTATGGGGAACCCCGATCAGGATACCCCGCCGCAGATCGTAGAGTCTCTTATAACACATGTACGTAAACAGGGACAGGGAACACACGGCTATAGTGCAGGAAGCGGAAAAGGCCTTTTTGAGCTTAGAGAAGCGATCTGTAACCTGTACAAAAGAAAATATAATGTGGATCTTGATCCTGAGCGTGAAGCTGTTGCGACAATGGGGAGTAAAGACGGATTTTTCCACATGGTTCAGGCTGTTACCAATCCGGGAGATATCGCATTGGTTCCGGACCCGACCTACCCGATCCATGCCTATGCATTCAGTATCAACGGTGCAAAACCTATCGGTATCAAAATCCCTTTCAATGAAGAGAACTATGAAGTAGATGAGGCAAAATATCTTGAACTCATCGAGTCAACCATAGATGTACAGCATATGCCGGTGAAATATGTACTTGTGAACTTCCCTCATAATCCGAGTACTGCTACGGTGACGCTTGACTTTTATGAGAAATTAGTTGCACTTGCTAAGAAGAAGCGTTTTTATGTGATCTCTGATATCGCTTATGCTGATATCGCATTTGACGGCTACAAATCTCCGTCTATCCTTCAGGTAGAGGGAGCAAAAGATGTTGCTGTGGAAGCTTATACGCTTTCAAAATCATACAACATGGCTGGATGGAGAGTGGGCTTCCTTGTAGGTAACAGAAGTCTGGTAGGCGCACTTCAGAAACTCAAAAGCTGGATTGATTATGGTATGTTCACCCCGGTACAATTGGCTGCTGCAGATACTTTGAACAAGTATTATGCGATCGCGGAGGAAGAGACAGCACCGCGCTACCAGAGAAGAAGAGACTACCTGGTCAAAGCGTTCAACGAAGCAGGTTGGCAGATCGGTACGCCAAAGGCGAGTATGTTTATCTGGGCACGTATCCCGGAGCAGTGTATGCATATGGGTTCACTGAAGTTCTCTGAGGAGTTGATCAAACGTGCAGATATGGCAGTAAGCCCCGGTATCGCATTTGGTGATGACTCACATGTGCGTATCGCACTGATCGCTGATGAAGAACGTATCCAGCAAGCGGCTGATAAACTAAAAGTATTTTTAGAGGAATGTAAATAAAATGGTAAAAATAGGGATTCTTGGAGTAGGAACTGTAGGTCAAAGCGTTGCGAATATCTTGGAGTCAAATGCTGATATCCTTGAGGCGAGAGCGGGTAAGAAGATCATTGCAAAGTCCGGTGTGGTAAAAAACCTCTCTAAAAAGAGAGATGTCACTATCACTCTCTCTGATAATCCACTAGATGTTATCGACGATCCTGAGATCGATATCGTTGTAGAGTTGATGGGCGGTGTGGAAGAGCCGTATGAACTGGTAAAAAGAGCACTCAAAAACGGAAAAGCGGTGGTCACAGCCAATAAAGCGTTGCTTGCATATCACAGATATGAACTCCAGGAGCTTGCAGGTGATCTGCCGCTGATGTACGAAGCAAGTACAGCCGGAGGGATCCCGATCATCGGTGCACTGCGTAACGGACTTGCAGCCAATCATATCGAATCGATCCAGGGGATCATGAACGGTACGTGTAACTATATGCTTAGCAAGATGATCAACGAGGGTGCCAAGTATGATGAGATCCTCAAAGAGGCGCAGGATCTCGGGTATGCAGAAGCTGATCCGACGTTTGATGTAGGCGGGTTCGATGCGGCACATAAACTGCTGATCCTCTCTTCTATCGCTTACGGTATCGATGCAAAACCTGAAGATATCGTGATCGAAGGTATCGATAAGATCACACAGACTGATGTTGCCTTTGCCAAAGAGTTCGGGTATGAGATCAAGCTTTTGGGAATCGCAAAAAGAGCAGATAACGGTGTAGAGTTGCGTGTGCATGCAACAATGATCCCGCAGGAGTCTATGATCGCCAAAGTGGACGGTGTGATGAATGCCGTAAGCGTAGTAGGTGACAGAGTAGGCGAGACAATGTTCTACGGACCGGGTGCCGGCGGTGATGCGACAGCTTCCGCGGTGATCGCAGATATCGTAGATATCGTAAGAGGTAACCAGGGGCCGATGCTTGGATATAAAAAAGGGCTTGAGTCCGGACTCAAACTCCTCTCAAAAGATGAGATTACGACACACTACTACCTGAGAATGGAAGTGGATGATGAGAGCGGCGTACTTTCAAAAGTAAGCGGTATCCTTGACAAGTCGGGGATCTCTATCGAGTCTATGCTTCAAAAACCGCATACGGATGATGAGAGAGTAAAGCTTCTCTTTACGACACATGAGTGTAAAGAGGCACAGATCACAGAAGCGATCGATGCACTTAAAGTCGAGCCGTGCGTATACGGTGAGGTTGTGATGATGAGGATAGAGAAGTAATGGCGAAAGATCACTATTTTGACATCAGTGCGAAGCTGGATATGATGGAGATGAAAAACGCCGTCGTAATGGCTGAAAAAGAGGTAGCGACACGTTTTGACTTCAAAGGGATCAAAGCAGAGATCGATCTCAATGAGAAGGCAAAGACCCTCTCTCTCAGCTCATCAAGCGACCAGAAGATCGATGCACTCAAAGATATCCTGATCTCAAAGCTGATCAAAAGAGATATTGCCGGTAAGTCTCTTGAAGAGGTAAAGACCGAAGGGATCAGCGGGGGTAATACCAAGGTGATCTACCGTATCGTGGATACGATCGATAAAGATGAAGCCAAAAAGATCGTCAAGGCGATCAAAGATGCCAAGCTCAAGGTGACCCCTTCTATCCAGGGGGATGAGGTGAGAGTTTCAGGTAAGAAGATCGATGATCTTCAGGCAGTGATGAAGCTGGTGAGAGAGCTTGATCTCAAAGCACCGCTAACTTTCGGTAACTTCAAATAACCCCTTCTTCTCATTCCCGATTTTGCACCCAAGGGCATTTCCTGCGGGCATCGGGAACCCAATTTTAAAATCATAAACTATTTTAACTATTTTTTGTCACGGAACATTTGGTGTGCAGATGCGAAAATATATCCAGTAAATAAAAACTGTCATCCCGAACGACCTTGTAAGCAACTCTATTTGCAGAAGTGCAAAATAGAGTGTCGCGTTTCGAGAGGGATGACGATTTTGGTTACTTTTCTAAAAAGTAACATACAACACTTGTTGTAATTTCAAATATTTGGTCGCTACTTGTTACTAAAAAAGTAGAGGAGTAAAGTATTGATTTTTGATTGAATGTTCATTTTTTTTCTTTGTTGATGTGACAAAGATGAAGTCCGTATAGCAAAGGCAAACTGCTTTGCCTTTGTAGGGCAGGAACCGAAGCGATCGGAATAAAGTGAAGCCGCGTAGGCAACGAACCCCAAAAAGTACCTACGGCATACATAAAATAAAAACACAAACGGCTATCGCATTTTCCTATACTTGAACTTGTACCCACTCAAACAAGGTGTTATTTGTGTTAGATAGAAGAAAGTCGTAGGTCGGGGTGAGGGTACCCCGACACCACAGATGATTTCTTTATAAGACATCGATATCGGAGTGATGAGATAAGAACTCTTTCGCGTAGGGTGCGTAATCACGCACCAAAATAGAGGGTTGGATGTATTTTCCTCGCTCCGTATCTTGTATAGTCAAGAGACATAGTTTACAACTGTAAATTCATCGCTAGATGGCAGATATATTTAATCAAATTTCCTCGTAGTATTGTATGAGGCGGTGTTTCTCTCTTCATTTTTTTTAGATGAGAAGCGTTAAATAAACAACAACTTCTTGTTGTTTATAGCTTCGAAACCGGAGTGGTCGTAACAACGTGTAGCCACGTAGGCAGAAGTAAAAAATCGTCATCCCTCTCGAATCGCTTCGCTTTCAAGGTCGTTCGCCACAACAAGGCACACTTCGTGTGATTATAGGGCGTTGTAGAGTGTATTTTATTGGTTCCCAAATTGTATTTGGGAATCCATACGAAGCATGTGACACATCAATTCAATATTCACTTTTAAACTCAGTTTAGGGGCGAGAGGAACTATTTAGATTTGTTCTTCTGTCACGTAGCATTGGGTGAGCAGTGACGAAAGCGTGCATATTTTGCGAAGCAAACACGCTGTAGTCACGTCCGCTCACTTGCGAAGTGACGCTTTTTTGTCTACTTTTTATTAAAAAAAGTAGACAAAGAATGAATAACCTTGATTAAATGTTCATTTTCTTTTTTTCTCACAGAGAGTGCAAGCACAAGGTCGATGCAACAAAAAAAGAGAAACGAACCAAAGTCAGCAAATGCGGTTTGCGAAGCAAAGACTTCTTCAGAAAAGAAAAATAGCATCTGCACCCCAAGGGCACTTCTTCCCTTATGGTCAGTGCGCATTCCCGATCGGAAGATCGGGAACGAGAGAATAACTCCTTCCCGTCATTCCAAACTTGATTGGGAATCTAACTACCTCGAATATAGCATGAGGCGGTGTTCCTCTCTTCATTTTTTTAGAAAAAACGAAGCAAAAAATCGTCATCCCTCTCGAATCGCTTCGCTTACAAGGTCGTTCGGGATGACAGTTTTTGTTTATTAAATATATATCTTTGCATCTGCATGTCAAATGCTCATTGACAAATACACTTAACGCTTTGTTATAAACTATCAATTTATACTTTTTGTTATAATTTAAGAAGCAATAGTGAGGGGGAAGTTAATGAAAATAGATAAATTATTCTTAGTAGGATTGTCATTGATAACTGGGGTATTATTTGGTTGCTAAATTATTATGAAATTACTTCACCTTCCAGAGGATCTAAGTTTTACTGTGTTGAATTTGAATGTCTATTTTTAGGAATTGTATTTTTAATGATAGGTTTATCAATTGTGGGATATAAAATTTATAAAGGGCAAAATGAAAAAAATAGTGAAGTATGAAAACCTTATAAAATATATAACTCTATAAGGTTTTCTATGTAGCTAATCGGCAAGCCGATTAACTACAGTGTCCGCCGCCGCAGCATCCTCCTGAAGTAGCTTGTGGTTTCATCTCTACTTTGATCTTGATATTGTCACCGTCTTCTACTGCAGTGAAGAGGTGTTTTTGACAGAACTTCTGGTTCATGTGGTTCTCCATCAATTTTGCCTGCATCAATGCATCGTCTTTCGATTCAAAACTCTTGTTGTTTTCAAATGCGCTTCTTTTGAAACATCCGCACTCTTTTTCTACGTTAATAGTAAACATTTTTTATCCTTTCGATATAATATTTTGCAGATAATAGCTAAGAAAGCTTTATTTTAAGGCTAAATAGGATAAAAATAGTCCAATTTAATGTGAAAAGTGTTAAAAAGGCAGTTCCATGACTAAAAAACATGATGGTGA
This sequence comes from Sulfurovum sp. MH2-6, assembly GCF_058374785.1. NCBI lineage: Bacteria > Pseudomonadati > Campylobacterota > Epsilonproteobacteria > Campylobacterales > Sulfurovaceae > Sulfurovum > Sulfurovum sp. MH2-6. The sequence continues at coordinate 2,293,900 of NZ_CM178170.1, read as the reverse complement.
GAAGCAGGGGATCGAGAGTGTATGTACCTATTGTGGGGTAGGGTGCGATATCACGGCAGAGGTCCAGGACAACAAGATCGTGAAGATCTATGCGCAAAAAGACGGTGTGGTTTCACAGGGTAAGCTCTGTATCAAGGGGAAATACGGGTATGACTTTGTGGATTCCAAAAACCGTATCAGAGAGCCGCGTATCAAGAAGGCTTTTCTTGAGAGAAACCCGGCCTTGGCTGAGAAGTATACTGATAGACTGAGCGAGTTTAACAGTGAGTATATGACCTGCGATCTGGATACGGCTACCAGTATCGCAGCGGAGAAGCTTCAGGAGGTCAAAGAGACCTACGGCGGTAACAGTTTCTGTGCGATCGGCGGGGCGAGAACTTCCTGTGAATCTGCCTACAGTTTCCAGAAGTTCTGCCGTGAGACGATGGAGTCACCGCATGTAGACAACTGTGCAAGGGTTTGTCACTCTCCGTCACTCAAAGGGATGCGGACAACGATCGGTGAAGGGGCTGCGACCAACCCCTACAATGACATCTATGAGACGGAATTTATGGTGGTGATCGGCTCAAACACGATGGAAGCACACCCTATCATCGCCAACCGTATGATCGATATGGCCAGAACACATAACAATCTTGCCGTAATCGATGTACGTGAGACCAAACTGGCTAAACTGGCAAAGCACAACTGTATTATCCCGTTTGAGGCGAACCTGCTGGTGCTCAATATGATGGCCTATGTCATTATCGATGAAGAGCTTTATGATGAGAGTTTTATCGCTAACCGTACCAAAGGGTTTGAGGAGTTCAAAGAGAAGATCCTCAATGACCCGTATGCCGATCCGAAATTCATGGAGAAGATCGAAGGGTATGAGTACCTGGCAAAGATGATCCCGAATATTGCCAGAGAGTATGCGGTGAAGAAATCGATGATCTTCTGGGGGCTTGGTATCACTGAGCATCTTGACGGATCCTATGCCGTGATGGCGATCACTCACCTGGCATTGATGACCGGAAATGTCGGAAAGACAGGTGCCGGGCTCATGCCGCTGCGGGGACAGAACAATGTACAGGGTGCCTGTGATATGGGATGTCTGCCGTACTATGATCCGGATTATCAGACACCTAAAGAGATCGGGTTGATGACACCGCAGCTTGTGGATGCGATGCTGGATGGCAAGATCAAGGCACTGCTCAATATGGGTGAGGATCTCACACATATCCATCCAAACCTGAACAAGATCGACAAGGCAATGGAGCAGCTTGATTTCCTGATGGTACAGGAGCTCTTTATGACAGATATCGCAGAACGTGCGGATATCGTGATCGGGGTAAAGAGTGCTTATGAGAAGACAGGTGTCTATGTCAATGCAATGAGAAGACTGCATCTTTCACAGCCTCTGGTGAAGTCTGATCTTCCTGATGACTGGGAGGTGCTTGCACAGATGGCAGGCAAGCTCGGTGATGGGGAAAACTTCCACTTCAAGAGCAGTGAAGATGTCTGGAATGAGGTACGGGTAAGAGCACCGAGACGTTTCTCCGGAGCTGACTACTACAGATTGGAACGTCACAGAAAACGCGGTATGCAGTGGCCTATCTACCATGAGGATACCCCGGTACTGCACCTGCTTGACTTCCGTACCGAAGATGGGCTTGGAAAGTATGTCTATAAACAGTACGAGCCAAGAGGGATGATAGCCTCTATCCTGGAAAAGTCTTTCTTTGATGACTCACTCAACGGTTTTTATCTGACGACAGGACGTACACTGGCACACTATAACAATGCCGCTCAGACCAAGCAGACCGAGAGTCTCTACAACAAACACAGTGAGGATGTGGTCCTGGCTTCGGTCGAGGATGAAGGAAAGTTCGGTGACAAGGTCATCCTCAAAAGTGAGTATGGCGAGAGTGAAGCACTCACAGTGAAGTATACGGACAAGGTCAAGCCGAAAACACTTTTCTGTACTTTCCACCACGCCAAGAGCCGTATCAATGCGATATTCGGTGATGAGTCAGATGAGCTGATCCTCACGGCACGCTTCAAGTCGGTCAAAGTAGACATACTCCCTGTAGGTGATGAGATCGCCTGCGGGTAACCGGATAGAGAGACAACCATGAAGCTTACAGCTTCGGGTGAAGATGTTGAGAATAGACTGCTGCTCTGTTACGGTAAAGTGACAGAGATTTTGGCTATACTGCGCCAATAAAATCCAATGCAAAGAATAGTTATGAACCTTTTGTCCAAGACCGCCCCGGTGGAAATTTCGATTGAAAAAATGAAAGCTGTCCTCAAAGATGCAGGATGCGAACCCTCTTTTTCAGAGGAAAAACACCCGCTTGAACACTGTTTTTCTGTCAACCTGGCTTCCGTCGAAGCGCCAAATCATATCTACTCCAACGGGAAAGGGATCAATTCCCTGGCATCGATGGCAAGTGCTCTTGGAGAGTATATCGAACGGCTGCAGACCAATACATTTTTCAACGATTTTTACCTTCCGGAGCGCAAAAGCTACCCGGATGAAGTTGCCTTTGAATTTGGCGGAGCGTATCTTAATGATGTGTTGCATAGATTCTATGATCCTGAGGGAGAAGTCTGTGCGGAAGACTTGTTAGATTTTAACAGTGACCATGATTCCAAGATTATCGCTTTGCCTTTTATAGAGCAGTCTACCAATGAAAAAGTCTATTTCCCCCTGAATATCCTGAACAACCTTTATGTCAGCAACGGTCTTGCGACAGGTAACACACCTCAGGAAGCACAGGTACAGGCACTCAGTGAGATATTTGAACGTCATGCAAAGCTGGAGATCATTAAAAACGGTTACGCACTTCCCTCTTTCCCTGAGGATCTTTTAGCGTCTTTTGAAAGGGTATACAGTGATGTGATGAAGCTTCGGGAACTCGGCTACAGGGTTGAGGTACTTGATGCATCTCTGGGAGGAAAGTTTCCCGTGACGGCAATTTCGCTGATCAATCCGACAAATGCCTCGCTGTTCGTATCCTTTGGTGCCCATCCGATACTCGAGGTCTCTCTTGAAAGAACGATGACAGAACTGATGCAGGGGCGGGGATTGGAGGATCTGGATGCCTTTGAAAAACCGACTTTTGATATGAGCCTTGTATCAAGCAGTTTCAATCTTGAGTCGCACTACATTGATTCGACCGGGAAGCTCGGATTTGGATTTTTAAGTAGAGATAAAAGTTTTGATTATGCACCATGGGCTTACCGGGGAGAAGGAACGGAAGATGAACTGCGTTACCTGAAATCCCTTTTGGGTGGACTGGGCAAGGAGATGTATCTAAGAGAGTATGACTATCTTGGATTTTATTCCTGTCAGGTCATTGTCCCGGACTTTTCAGAGGTCTATCCTGTTGAAGACCTTGTCTACAATAATAAAAATACCGGAAAACAGATCAGAGAGATGATACTTCATTTGGATCAGTATGATCTTGAAGATATCCTTGATGCGGTTGAACCCCTGGATGATTCGATCAGTATCGAAGCCTATATCGGCGTGATCTTTAAGCACAATTTCACGATGGCCGATCTCAAGGCACAGCTTTATCTTTTGGCCGATGAGAGAGAAAATGCGCTGATGCTGCTGGAGATGGGTTCCCATCCTGTCGGACGTATCGTTGCCGAATTGATCAGGATGGAAGAAGCAGGGTTGCCGTTTGAAGCATATGAAGAGGCATTCAAGATGCTTTATCTTCCTGAAGATGTACAAAAAGCAAGGCGTGTTCTGGGGCTGGAAGAGATGATGATTGATACGACACTGCATGAGGATTATCTGCGTATGCTTGAGTTATATGACAGGCTCACAGAAAAGAAATCCAGGATTTCAGGATAGAATATGTCAAAATGACATTTTTTGTTTTTCCTCCCTCTTCTTATGAGATAATAGTATATCTCAAGTGCAAGGAGGTAGAAGATGCAGGAAATGAGCAGAAAGATCGGTGAGAAAAGTGAAGAGCTGGCTACCGGTTTTCTGGAAAGAAACGGGTTTGTGATCATAGAGCGCAACTACTATGCAAGCAAGCTTGGAGAGATCGATATCATTGCGACCAAAGAGGATATCCTTCACTTTATCGAGGTCAAAAGCAGTTACGGTGACTTTGACCCCGTCTACAATATCACACCCTCAAAACTCAAAAAAGTGATCAACTCTGCACACCACTATCTGAAGCATAAAGGTCTTGATATGGCCTTTTGTATCGATGCACTTTTGATACGAAAAGACGAGGTTGAACTGATAGAAAATATCACACTCTAAAAAGAAATTCTTGCTATGAGATATCTGCTAAAGAGCATTGTCTGCCCGGAAGTTAAACTTCCGAGTAAATTAACATAAAAACCTGCTATAATTATCATAAATTCACCTAAAGGTAAAACGATGAAACTTACTGACGCACAGCTTGCACAGTTTCAAAATGACGGTTTTATCATTTTAAGAGATTTTGCCGATCCTGTACAGTGTGAAGCGATTCTTGAGGTTGCAAAAGTTCACCTCAAATACCGTGTCGAACCGATCGAAACAGAGACAGGGTATGATGCAAAATCCAAACTCATCCGGACGGATGTTAAAGATTATACCAGCCGTGTATTGGGCGAAGAGGGAACGGTTCGCAGGATCAGACAGGTCTATCAGAGAGATATCCTCTTCAAAGAGTGGATGGAGAGCGGGAAGATGCGTCCTGTACTGCAACAGATACTGGATGATCAGGTAGTGATCACCACCGCACACCATAACTCTATCATGACAAAAATGCCGCATCGAAGTACCCAGACCAGGTGGCATCAGGATAGACGTTATTGGCGTTACAGTGATAATAATCTTGTCAGTATCTGGCTGGCACTGGATGATGAGTATAATGAGAACGGTGTCTTGGAGTTTATCCCGGGTTCGCACCGTATGAAATTTGATGCGGATCAGTTTGATGAGAAAGAGTACTTTAGAGAGGAGTGTGAGAAGAATATTCCTTTGATCGAAAAGAAGGTCTCTACGACACTCAAGAGAGGGGATGTGATCATCTTTCATTCGCTTTTGCTTCACCGTGCAAACAAGAATGAAACAGATACGCCGAAGATCTCTTTCGTCTATACGGTAAAAGGGGCACGGACAAAAGCGGAAGAGGGATCGCGTTCCTCGGAATTCCCGGAAATTTCTCTGCCGTTTATCTAGGCATAAGTTATACGGGAGTAAAATACTCTTATTTACATGAGTAAACTAAGAAAAAAAACTAAATATAATGAAGAAGATAAGTCACTAATATTGATAATTTAACTTATTAGGCTATAATAACTTCATTAATTTCATAAAAAGGAATAAACATGGGTAAATATGTAGAATTGACATCTGGTAACTTTGATGCAACTGTAGCTGAAGGTGTAACAATGGTAGATTTCTGGGCTCCATGGTGTGGACCTTGTAGAATGATCGCTCCAGTAATTGAAGAGCTTGCTGAAGATTTTGACGGTAAAGCAACTATCGCAAAAGTAAACACTGATGAAGAGCAAGAGCTTGCAGTAAAATACGGAATCAGATCAATCCCTGCTATCCTTTTCTTCAAAGACGGTGAAGTAGTAGATCAGATGGTTGGTGCAGCAAGCAAAGATGCATTTGCTGAAAAGATCAACGCACAACTATAATTTACAGTCATATTCTGAGTCTGCTTTGATGCAGACTCTCTCAATAAACCTTATCTATATCAACATTTAGATACAATCTCCTAAAATTTTTAACCAAGTATTTTCATAGTATAATAGATATCAATAGGTGATATATTTGTTTAAACATTTTACTTTTTTGAAGGAACTGTGAATGTTAGATTGTGCGATCATCGGTGGCGGACCGGCAGGATTGACCGCTGGGCTTTATGCTACACGCGGTGGACTGAAAAATGTAGTGCTTTTTGAATCAGGAATGCCCGGCGGGCAGATTACACAGAGCTCTGAGATTGAAAACTATCCAGGATTTTTTGAACATACGAAGACAGGTATGGATTTTATGGACAGCTGGCAGGAGCAGTGTTTTCATTTCGGCTTGAAGCATGAGATGAAACGTGTAGAGTGTGTAGCCAAAACAGGAGATCACTTTACCGTGACACTGGAAAGCGGTGAAAGCGTAGAGGCAATGACAGTCATCGTCTGTACAGGTTCAACACCAAAAAAAGCAGGATTTGCCGGCGAAGATGAGTACTTCGGACGCGGTGTAAGTACTTGTGCAACCTGCGATGGTTTTTTCTACAAAGATAAGCCCGTGACTGTACTGGGCGGCGGAGATACGGCACTTGAAGAGGCATACTACCTTTCGAATATCTGTTCAGATGTCTATGTCGTACACAGAAGAGATACCTTCAAAGCAGCACCTTCAACTGTGGATAGAGTCAAAAGAAAAGAGAATATCCATCTCATTACGGACACGGTGATAGAAGAGGTGCTCGGTGATGCGATGGGTGTAAGCGGTGTGAAGCTCAAAGATAAAGAGGGTAAGATTACACAGCTTGATACACCTGGCCTCTTTGTCTTTGTCGGACACAATGTCAACAACAGCGTACTTAAAGACGAGAACGGCAGATTTATCTGTGAGATGAATGATTGGGGTCAAGTCATCGTAGATCTTAGCATGAGAACTTCTGTTGAAGGACTCTATGCCGCAGGTGATATGCGTATTGAGGCGCCTAAGCAGGTTGTTGTTGCAGCAGGAGACGGGGCGACTGCTGCACTTCAGGTAATTTCATATATTCAAGAACAAGCATAAGGAAAAGTTTAGATGGCAAAAGTAGGAATCGTAGGTAGTACGGGCAGAGTAGGAAACTTATTGATCGATGCCCTGGTGGATGATACAGAACTCCCATTGGGTGCGGTACATGTATTTGGCGAACTCACTAGAGAGTTCCCAAGTAATGTATTGGTAACGAACAGCATGGAGACCCTGCTGGAGAACTGTGATGTGGTGATTGACTTCTCTGCACCTGAAGCAACACAGGAGTTATGTGAAGCAGCACTGAAAAATCCCACACCACTGGTTATCGCAACGACAGGTTTTACTGAGCATCAGCAAAACCTGATGCTTGAAGCATCCAAAGAGATGCCTGTACTTTATGCATCCAATATGTCGGCAGGTATTGCACTGCTTAAGCAGCTGGTAGAGCAGGTATCACGAACGTTGACGGATTTCGATATCGAGATCGTTGAGCAGCATCATAGACACAAGGTGGATTCACCTTCAGGTACGGCACTTACACTGGGAGAGTTTGCTGCAAAAGGGAGAGGGCTCGAGTTAAGTGATGTCCGTATCAGCGGACGTGACGGACAGATCGGTGCACGAAGCAAAGATGAGATCGCAGTGATGGCACTGCGCGGCGGAGATATTGTGGGGCGTCATACGGTAGGTTTCTACAATGATGGTGAGTTTTTAGAACTTAACCATACGGCAACCAGCCGTGAGACATTCTCCAAAGGTGCGATCAGGGCTGCAAAATGGCTGATCACTCAAGAAAAACCGGGTCTTTACTCGATTAATGACTGTTTAGGAATATAATATGTGTGCAATTGTCGGTGTTTACGGTTCAAAAAATGCTTCTAAGGTAGCTTACTACTCACTTTTCTCGATGCAGCATCGTGGGCAGGAATCTACAGGTATTTCAAGTGCGGATGATGAAAAAATCCATTTGATTAAAGCGCGCGGTCTGGTGACGGATGTGTTTGATGATGATGCATTTAAGGTACTTACAGGTAGCTGTGCGATCGGTCACAACAGGTACTCTACGGCAGGGGATGACTCTGTCCTTGATGCACAACCGGTATTTGCCCGTTATAAACTCGGAGAGATCTCTGTCGCACACAACGGTAACCTTGTAAACAAGTATGAGGTACGTAATGACCTGATCGACAAGGGTGCGATCTTCCAGACAGGAATGGATACAGAGAATATCGTGCACCTGATTGCAAAAAGTCAAAAAGATTCACTGATAGACCGTATTAAAGATATGATCACCAGGATCGAGGGAGCATACTGTCTGGCAATCCAGAGCCGAAGCAAGATGTTCGTGATCCGTGACCGTTTCGGAATCCGTCCGTTGAGTCTGGGAAGACTTGCTGATGGAGGATGGATCGTAGCATCTGAGACATGTGCCTTTGACCTGGTCGGTGCAGAGTTTATCCGTGATGTTGAACCGGGTGAAATGTTGATCTTTGAAGAGGGGAAAGAACCTCAGTCCGAGAAGCTTTTTGAAGCGGATTATCACCCGTGCGCATTTGAGTACATCTATTTTGCAAGACCGGACTCGATCATCGATGGCAAGAATGTCTATCAAAAACGTCTTGAGATGGGAAGAAGACTTGCTCAAGAGGTACCGGCAGAGGTAGATTTGGTATTGCCTGTACCCGATAGCGGCGTAGCGGCTGCCAGAGGATATGCAGAAGGGCTTGGCGTACCGTTTGAGATGGGAATCGTACGTAACCACTATGTAGGACGTACCTTCATTGAACCGACACAGGAGATCAGGGACCTCAAAGTAAAACTCAAACTCTCACCTGTCAAACATCTGATCGAAGGCAAGCGTATCGCTATCATCGATGATTCACTCGTGCGTGGTACAACATCCAAGCAGATCGTGAAAATGCTGCTTGAGGCAGGGGCGAAAGAGGTACATATGCGTATCGCTGCACCGGAGATCAAGTATCCGTGTAGATACGGTATCGATACGCCAACCCAGGCTGAACTGATCTCAGCGAGTCTCTCTGTTGATGAGATCGCACAGAAGATCGGTGCAACCTCACTCGGGTTCCTCTCTGTTGAAGGGCTTAAAGAGTCGTTGGGTACAGAGAGAAACTATTCACTGGTAAGTTTTGACGGAAACTATTTTGCCGGTGGTAATGCCGAGAGTCCGGGCTGTTGTAGTTCGGAGTCCTAGTTTCACCTCTTCATTCATTTTATTCCCACGTAATACGTGGGAATCTCTTCTCCAGATAATACGATATAACTCACTCACCTCTATCCCCATAAGTGCCCAAAAGGTTTCTATCCTGACTGTAATGTGCTAATGAATGCATCTCGCGATGATGAAAGTCTATTGTGATAAAAGTGTTGAAACTGTTTGATTTTTGGAGAGTCTGCGCTTACAATATTCTTTTCGATCTATTATAAAAATCTATAAAAAGAATAGCGGCATCGCTTCGGCGAAGAGAATAGGTATGATACAGAGTGTATCATACCTCTTTGAACTTAGTGCTTACGGCTGCCTGTGTTAAAATAAGCAAACATCGATGAAGCAACTACTAGAACAGTACTGTATACAGCTACCATAATTTCCATTGTGTTTTTCCTTTAGTTAATTTAAAGAAAGGATTATACTTTTTTATATATTATATTTACGTTAAAGAAATTCAGAGCATAAACTTTTATTAGAATCATTATAGTATTTTATATTATTCATTATCATTAATTATAAAATAGGACCCCTGTCGTAGAGAGAAAGATCTATCGATCTCCATCATACGAACCGAGTGAAAGGTTGAGTTGTAGTGTGTACTGTTCTATGGACGAGACAATGAAGGTTACCGGAGAGGGAAATATGAATAGCAAAGAGTGTGTAGGATGGATACCTCAAGTTTTGAGCTTGGGTCAGGGGAAAACGTTACAAGAGCGTCTATCTTGTATCTCTCACAAAAAGAAAGAGAAGTAAATATCTCTACTTCTTTCTGCTCTCTTTCTCTTCGATACCGCTCATGCCGAAGCGTCTTGCAAGCTCCTGTTTTACACGGTCAGGCGAGATCTCTCTGTATCCCAGTCCGACAAGTGTATGGTAGAGGAGGTCGGCACTCTCATAGATCACCTGCTCATCACTCTCTTCATTGATCGCGACACATACTTCGTCTGCCTCTTCCCGTATCTTACTGAGCATCAGCGCTTTGTCATCCAGCAATTTCTTGGTCCATGATTTTTGGCTCGCATCGGCATTTTTACGTTCCAGGATCGTATGGTAGAGGGTATCGACCACACCGTAGATCGCATCGGTATCTACCTCTTTGTCCAGTATGATCTTATCCTGGGTAACGGATGTAAAGAAACAGCTTTTGCGTCCGGTATGGCAGGCGACACCGTTTTGCTTGATTTTCAAGATCACGGTATCTGCATCACAATCAAGCAGAACATCTTTGATCTCTTGTGTATGCCCTGAGCTTTCGCCTTTTTTCCAGATACGCTGTTTGCTTCTACTGAAATAGTGAGCAAATCCGGTCTCAAGCGTTAGATTATATGCCTCTTCATTCATATAGGCAAGCATGAGCACTTCATTGGTTTGATCATCCTGTGCGATCGCAGGAATAAGAGGATTTTTTTGCCAGTCAATCTGCATGATAGGTCTCCATAGCGTTTATAGTGATGACATTATAGCTGTTTGGTTTTAAACTGTCAGCTATCCCTGAAGAAAGAGAAAGAATTTAAGAAATTTTTTAGAATAAAAAGCCGTTTTTTCGATTATAATTCGATGCTTTATAGCTATCTTATTTTTTGAGCTTTAGATGATACAGATCAGTAACCATATCTATTGTGATGCACGATTGGAAACGTTGGATATCACCAATAGATTGCTTCCAAGTGCTTATAAGGATACCCCTTATTTAATCATTAAAAATTTCTTTACTCCTGAACTTTGCAGACAACTGGTTTCCCTTGTCAAGAAGGATGATGAGAGTCAACAAGCAGCAGTCAAGCTTGAAAACATCAGCGGGATCATAGAATCGGATGTCGTGACAGAGTATCGAAAGACGAACATCTATACATTGGATGATTTTTATGCTGAATACTATGAGAAACAGTTTCTCAAGTACAAACCCTTGATAGAGGAGTATTTTGCAGCCGTCATGACTCTCTCGACCGATATTCAGGTCCTGGAGTATAAAGAGGGGTACTTCTATGTAAAGCATGCGGATGACTCCAGTGAGCTGATAGATGAAAACGGAGAGACAGTAGGCTTTAAGTGTGTCGCCCCCGAACGTAAACTGACGACGGTTCTTTTTGCTACCGCCCATCAGAGCAATGCACGAAATAGCAGTGAAAGTTTCAGTGGAGGGGAGTTGCTCTTTAACTACCTCTATAATGAAAAGGGCGAACCTGTAAAGATCGAGGCCGAAGCCGGAGATATGGTCGTCTTTCCCAGCAATCCCTATTTTTCACATGAAGTACTGCCTGTCCAAACGGGATATAGGCTGACACTGGTACAGTGGCATGATGCGATTTGTTGATAGTTAGTAGTTAGTAGGTAGTAAGGAGCAGGTTGGGTATGCATTTGTTTCAAATGCTTTACGTTAGAGATAGAGAGTAGGTGGCAGATACTTACTGTCTGCTACCTACTATTTTTTACTGCTGTGCAGAGATGGTTTTCTGTTCTTTGCCTTTAGCGTCTACCCAGATATTCGGTACTGCGCCGCCAGGTGTAAGGAAGATCTGAGCATCTTTATTGACTCTGAGTGCTTCGTTGAATTTCGCTTGCGTTTTGATCTGCTCCAGCTGGATAAGCTGCGGTGTCAGTGAATCAGAGATCAGTTTGTTCGCTTTTGCCTGCTCTTCCGCTTCGATACGGATCTTGTCCGCCTGACCTTGGGCCTCGATACGGTTTCTCTCTGCTTCACCACGTGCTACTTCTGCTGCTCTTTGTGCTTGTTGTTTTGCCTTCTCTTTCTCTTGTTCTGCAATAGTGACATCTTGCTTGGCAATTTGCACTCTTTCGATCTGATCCTTGATCTTGGTTGGAAGATCGATATTTCTCAGTTCTACTGAAGAGAGGATTACAGGTTGTGCTTCAAGTGCCATGACTTTTTCTGTGATCTTTGTCTGGATCGCAGAAGCAATTTCATTTCTCATCTCCGGAAGCTGCTCAGCCGTGTACTGACCGATCACATCACGTACGACTTCGCGTACTTTTGAGTTGATGATCTTCTCCTCCCAGCTTGCACCCCAGATCTCAATGGTCTTTGGTGCGGAAGCAGCTTTGATGCTGTATTGCACTGCAAGCTCGATATTGACCGTCAAACCTCTTTTATCCAGGACCTGGATCGCAGGGTTTCTTTTAAGCCCGCCTTCAAAACTCTCTTGTGAGATACCGCGCGCATAGTCATCCCCTACTGCAGAAGTTCTGGCATTTGAGTAGGTGATCAGCCTTACACGTGTATTGACTGGGATGATCTTCTGAAAGACGGGGATATAGAAGTGAAGTCCCGGTTGTAACGGTTTGTCATCGAACTTACCTGTTCTTACCTTGATCCCTACTTCACCGGAGTTGATGATGGTAAAAGGTTTGAAAGCAAAGAGTGCAAATGCAATCACTAGGATGATCAGGATAAAAGGTGCACCTTTGCCCAGTCCGTCCAGGGGATTGCCTCCGCCTCTGTTCCCGCCGCCTGTACCGCCGGTGTTGTTCGGTTTGTTCATGTTCAAATTGGGTTTTTTCTTTTTAAAATAGTCGTTCATATCTGCTGGCATATTTCCATATTCCTTTGTGAGTTATTCTATAGTAATTTTAGGGTATATAACCCTAAACCCGCTTAAAAGAGGGTTAGAGTAAGAAATTGTTGGTTAGTTGATGTAGGTAAGGTGTTGGATGTAGTCCGGGTTTTTCCCTGCAACAACATCAAAGTAGGCACTCTGTAATTTTTCAGTGATCGGTCCACGGCTGCCGTTTCCGATAATGCGCGCATCTACTTCACGGATCGGTGTAACCTCTGCAGCAGTACCGGTAAAGAACGCCTCATCAGCAATGTAGATCTCTTCACGTGTAATACGGCGTCTTACTACTTCGATTCCCAAATCCTTTGCTAAATCAATCACCGTCATCTGTGTGATAGACTCCAGTGAGTTGTCATTCGGAGGAGAGATCAATACCCCATCCTTTACCATGAAGAAACATGCACCTGAAGCTTCAGCGATATACCCCTGGTCATCCCTGAGCAGGGCTTCATCATATCCTGACTCCACCGCTTCAAATTTGGCCATCTGGGAGTTGAGGTAGTTGGCAACGGCTTTTGCCTTACCCATACCTGAAGTGTTCCCTGTTCTGTTGAATGATGAGATCTTTACACGAACCCCTTTCTTCAGCCCCTCTTCACCAAGATATGCACCCCATTCCCATGCTGAGATGGATACATTTACAGGTGCATCTTTATGATAGAGTCCCATAACCCCATACCCAAGATAGACAAGCGGTCTGATGTAAGCACCTTCAAAGAGTTCGTTCTCCTGTAGCAGTTTTACCTGTGCCGCATTGAGCTCCTCAAGTGTGTAGGGTACATCTATGAGTGTCATTTTAGAGGAGTTGATCAATCTCTGTGTATGCTCTTTCAGTTTAAAGATCGCACATCTTCCATCTACTGTTTTGTAGGCTTTGGTTCCTTCGATAGCACCGTTTCCATAGTGCAGTGTGTGTGTAAGGATATGCACCTGAGCATCATCCCAAGGTGTAAGTTCACCATCCATCCAGATATATTTTGCTTTATTCATTTTCTTGTCTCTATCATTGAATTTTAGAAAAGATAATATCGAAATTTCCGTTAAAAATCGGTTAGCCGGGGGCAAAGGCACACCCTATATTTACCACTCTTTAGTTATAATCAAAAAAATTGACTTTTATACTTTAAAGTTATGGAAGGTGTAAAAATGTTTGGACTGTTTGGGAAGAAGGATCAGGTAGCTGAAGCAAAAATATTTTTTGGTTCGACCGAAGCAACGAAAGAGCAGATGGAGGAGCGAAAAAGCCCCTTTGATCATGCGGTGGTAAGCCGGGCACCTCAGTGTGATGCGGATGATACCGTCAAGGCGCTCAAAATTGCCCAGGAAGCTGCCAAAGAGAGCAAAAAATCACCGCTCTCTCAACGTATCTTATGGTTGGAGGATGTCGCGAAAAAGCTTCAGGAAAACCGTGAAGATTTTGCAATAATGCTTGCTAAAGAGGTGGCAAAACCGATTGCTTTTTCCCGAGTAGAGGTAGACCGGTGTATAGAGACGATTAAGATCACTGCGATGGAGCTGGCTAACCTGCATGGTGAGACGCTGCCGACAGATCTGATGCCTTCAGGGAAAAAGACCACAGCATTTTTCCGTAGAGAACCTGTCGGCGTCGTTGCCTGTATTACGCCTTTCAATTTTCCGTTGAATCTTGTTGCACACAAGATCGCTCCGGCATTGGGTGCGGGGAATGCTGTCGTACTCAAACCGACACCGGAAGCGCCGATGACAGCCTATATGTTTGCCAAACTGTTTGTCGAGTCCGAGTATGCGGTCAAGGATGCGCTCTCCGTGGTATACGGTGATGTGGAAGTCGGGTCGACACTGGTGAAGAGTCCTATCCCGAGAGTACTCAGCTTTACAGGCTCCGTACCTGTCGGGAAGATCATTACCCAGCAGGCAGGGATCAAAAAGATCAGTCTTGAACTCGGCGGGAATGCAGCAACCTATATCGACAGCAGTGCAGATATCGACTATGCGGCGCAGCGGTGTGCTTTCGGGGCATTTTATAACTCCGGCCAGGTCTGTATCTCTCTGCAGCGTATCTATGTGAATGAAGAGGTCTACGAAGCATTTGCGGAGGCGATGGCAGCCGAGACCAGGAAGCTCAAAGTAGGTTCGCCCTATGAAGAAGATACCTTTATCGGTCCGATGATCGACGATGAGTCTCTTCACCGGGCAAAAAGCTGGGTGGCAAGTGCCAAAAACGAAGGGGCCAGAGTCGTTGCCGGCGGAGATGACGTGGAGGGGATCTTCCCTCCTACCGTGATGGCGGATGTAACAGATGAGATGAAGATCGTATGTGAAGAGGTGTTTGCTCCTATCGTCAGCCTGGTCAGCGTACCCAGCTACGAGGTTGCGGTTGAGAAGATGAATGACTCTCCGTATGGACTGCAGTTCAGTATCTTTACCAATGACCTGAAGCGTACACAACAGTTTATCGATGATGCGGAGTGTGGCGGTGTTGTGATCAATGATATCCCTACGTTACGTTTTGATGTGCAGCCGTATGGCGGGAGCAAACTCTCCGGTGTAGGAAGAGAAGGGCCCAAATGGGCACTGGAAGAATTTACCGAAGTCAAATCAGTAGTGATTTGCTAAACAATAAAGAAAAAGGATAAAAATAGATGTTTGAAGCAGGATTTTTGGGGACCAGAGCACCGCTCTTTATGGATATTGTCACAGTCATTGTTGCACTTTTGCCTTTCTTGATCTTGGGCGCTGTTTCATTGGCGAGGAGAAAATTGTACAATCTTCATGCGACGGTACAGAAGACGCTTTTTATCGTATCGGTGATCGTGGTTGCCTACTTTGAGTATGGTGTACGTAGTGTAGGGGGCTTTGATACCTTTATGGAGGGAAGTTCAACGCCTAAAGGGTATGCCTTCTGGGTACTCATCTTTCACATCTCTATCGCTGTGATCACCTTGGTGCTATGGATTATTACACTTTTAAGAGCCAAGAGATACCGTCGTGTGAATGCTTTGCCCGGTATGTATACTATATCTCATAAAAAAGCAGGGATCCGTACCTTTATCGGTATCCTGATGACTTCAGTCACCGGGATCTGGGTCTACTACATCCTTTTTGTGAACTAGAAAATGGTGAGAAAGGTAGCGATATCAGCCTGTCTGCTAGGGGAAAGATGCCGTTATGACGGTGCAGACAACTATGCGCCGTCACTGCTTAACATGCTTGAAGGGGATGAGCTGATCCCTTTTTGTCCGGAGGATGCGGCATTCGGCTCTCCCCGTCCTGCCATGGACCTGATAGAGACCCAACGCGGGGTTGAAGCGCTCTGCAATGAGAGCGGTGAATCACGTTCCGAGCCGATACGCAGGTATGCAAAAGCATTCTTTGAGCAACATGGGCAGATCGATCTCTTTATCGGTAAAGACCGGAGTCCCAGCTGCGGTGTATGCAGTGCACGGCTCTATGATAAAGAGAAAACCCTGTTGTCTGACACTGCTGCAGGTCTGATGGCAGAAGAGGCCATAGCGCGAAATATACCTGCCGTAGATGCAGAGAAGTTTGAAGGGAACCAATGAGATATATATGGGTTATCTTCCTGTCGGTTGTATCACTCTATGCACAAGCCAAGGATGAACAGACAAAAGAGGCAATAGTAAAGATATATACTGTTTCCAAGGCACTGAATTATCAGCAGCCTTGGAGCTCCTCTATGAGACAAAGTACGGGGTCCGGGGCGATCATCGAGTGTAGAAGCGGAGAAAAATATATCCTGACCAATGCGCATGTCGTTGCCAACCAGACATTCCTGGAAGTACAGAGGTATGGAGAACGTAAGCGTTTTATCGCGACGGTGCATGCGGTGTCGCATCAGGCTGATCTGGCACTCCTCAAAGTAGCTGATGCACAGTTTTTCGGTGATGTCACACCTTTGAAGTTTGGTGAATTGCCGCATGTGGAACAGAAGATCGTTGTCTATGGGTATCCGATGGGTGGGAATACGCTTTCTGCTACGATCGGTGTGGTCTCACGTATAGAGCATCACCGTTACGCACATAGCGGAGAGAGTTTTTTGGCGATACAGGTGGATGCGGCAGTAAATCCCGGAAACTCCGGTGGTCCTGCTCTCTCTGACGGTAAGATTGTCGGGGTAGTGATGCAGGTGATCACGAGCTCTCAAAATATCGGTTATCTCGTACCGGTAAGTATGGTCAAACATTTTATTGAAGATATGCAGGATGGCCGGTATGACGGCTTCCCGGAGCTTGGTATCGTGACGCAGAGACTTGAAAACCCGGCCCTCAAGGCCTATTACGGGCTTGATGAGGCGAGCACCGGAAAATTGGTTGCGGATATCGTCTATAACTCACCTCTGAAAGGCTTGGTCAAAGAGGGGGATATCATTACCCACATAGATGGACATAAAATAGCCAATGACGGTACAGTGGAGTTCCGTCATCATGAATATACCGACTTCGGTTACTATGTGGATATGCATCAGATGGGAGAGCGTGTAAGGCTGAGTCTGATCCGTGAAGGCAAACCGATGGAGATCGAAGCGAAGCTGACGAAGATCGCTGATGATGTATTGCTTGTGAAGACTACACAGTATGATCAGATGCCGAGTTACTTTATAGAGGGAGGGTATATCTTCTCTCCTCTATCACGAAACCTTGTTCTCTCGACAAAGATCAATCAGATGCAGTTGAGCCAATATGCCAGAGAGTGGCCGACCAAAGAGAAAAAAGAGATCGCAGTACTGTTAAAAGTATTGGCTTCTGATATCAGCCGCGGAAATACAGACTTTAGGATGTGGCCCATAGAGAAGGTGAACGGTGAGACCTATGTGGATTTCAAAGATTTTTATCAGAAGGTGAAGCGGAGTAAAGAGAAGTATCTTGTCTTTGAGGATGCAGACGGGATAAAACTTGTGATCGACAGAGCAGAGGCCCAGGCCAAACAAAAAGAGATACTGAAAAAGTATAATATAGAGTTTGACAAGTCGATCGACTTTAGGGAGTAGAGGCAGCCTGCCTGAGGCACTATTCACCTCCCTTGATCACTCATATTTTTTAAACTGCTCCAGCCACTTTTTATCTTCGTCACTGAGCCTCCCGACTTTCTCCATCAAATTATTACGCATGGAGATCAGGTCATTCATACTCAGGTATTGCAGCAGGTCAGGGTTGATGGTGCTCTCCGTACTGCCATAAGCGATCAGTTTTTCTATCTGAAGCAGCAGTATCTCTTTAGTTTCTTCATTCATTTTGTTATACTACCAAAAGAATTCAAAAATAAAAAGGAAAATAGGATGTTAGAAGTTGGAACAGCAGCACCGGAGTTTTGTCTTCCAAATCAGGATGAGGAGGAGATCTGTCTGAGAGACCTTACAGGCAAATGGATTGTGCTCTATTTCTATCCTAAAGACAATACTCCCGGATGTACGACCGAAGCATGCGAGTTTACCGAGGCGTTGCCTCAGTTTGACGATTTGGATGCGATTATCCTCGGAGTGAGCCCTGATTCACCTAAAAAGCATAGAAACTTTATTGAGAAAAAGGAGCTTGGTATTACCCTTTTAGCCGATGAAGATAAAGAGTTGTGTAACAAGTTTGGCGTATGGCAGCTCAAAAAGAACTACGGCAAAGAGTATATGGGTGTCGTCAGAAGTACCTTTATCATTGACCCGGATGGAAATATCGCAGCAGCATGGGAAAAAGTCAGAGTCAAAGGGCATGTAGAAGCCGTTAAAGAGAAGCTTGAATCGTTGAAAAACTGAATTAGTGTATAATATAACAGTGAGAAATAAAAAAAGGGAGAGCCCGGATGATGAATCAGTATGATAAAAAAGGTAAAGATAGAAGACATAAATCAGCTATCATGCCTTTGATCTATCTGCTTGTTGAGTTAGTACTTATTGGAATTTTATGTTTCATAGTCTTTCAATTTGATATCCTGATAGTGAATGTTTTAGTTGTTATCGGGGCTATCTACTTTTTTATCACTTCCTCATGGAAGCGTTACCGTAAAGTGCGTGCGCGTCAAAAGTATTATAAGGAGTGATGCCTTCTATCTAAACACCCTATCCCTCACTTCACGCACTGTCTCTATCATTTTATAAAATTTTAATCATTCTTACTGTATAATCGCGTTCCAAATCCCAGCAATGGGATAAAAATACACATGTAGTTATTCCTTGAACGGTTGTGCGTTTACGCATTAAGGACTACAGCGGCTTAAACCTTAGAGATGAAGCAGTGTGCTTCTAACAATGTTAATGACTATTACCAAGGAGAAAATTATGGTAACAATGAAAGACCTACTCGAGTGTGGAGTACACTTCGGGCACCAAACAAGAAGATGGAATCCAAAAATGAAAAAGTTCATTTTCGGAGCAAGAAAAAACATCTATATTATCGACCTTCAAAAAACACTTAGATACTTCAAATATACATATAACGTAGTAAGAGATGCTGCTGCTGAAGGGCAGACTGTACTTTTCGTAGGTACTAAAAAACAAGCAAAACAAGCGATCAAAGAGCATGCAGAGAGAGCTGGAATGCCATACGTAGCTGAGAGATGGTTAGGTGGTATGTTGACTAACTACCCAACAATGAAAAAATCTATCAGAAAACTTGAGATCATCGAGCAGATGGAAGAGAGCGGTCAGATCAACCTTCTTACTAAAAAAGAAGCATTGATGCTTAGAAGAAAGAAAGAGAAGCTTAACTCTTACCTTGAAGGTTTCAGACATATGAAAAAACTTCCTGACATGATGTTCGTAATCGATACAGTAAAAGAGCACATTGCAGTAAAAGAAGCAAGAAGACTTGGTATGAAAGTGATCGCACCACTTGATACAAACTGTGATCCGGATATGGTAGATTTCCCAATCCCAGGTAACGATGATGCGATCCGTTCAGTAAACCTTTTCTGTAAAGAGATGGCAGACGCGATCATCGAAGGTAAAGCAGCATACGCTGAAACACATGGTGAAGAAGCATCTGAAGCACCAACATCAGCTGAGGTTGAAGAAGTAATGGCTGAAGCAGCAGCAGAAGCTGATGACCTTACAAAACTTTCAGGTATCGGTAAAGTAGGACAAGACAACCTTAATGAAGCAGGGATCACAACATATGCGCAAGTTGCAGCAATGAGTGAAGAGGAAGCACTAGCAGCAAAAGTAAAACCTGAAGCTGTAGCAGAAGCAAAAGAATTGGCGGAGGCGTAAAAAATGGCAAACTTCGGACCAAAAGATATCAAAAAACTCAGAGAGATGACTGATGCAGGTATGATGGACTGTAAAAAGGCATTGACTGAGGCAGATGGTGATATGGACAAAGCAGTTGAGTGGCTAAGAGACCAAGGTATCGGTGCTGCTGCGAAGAAAGCAAGCAAAGTAGCTGCTGAAGGTTCAATCGCTGTAAAAGTTGAAGGTAACAAAGCAGTTGTGATCGAAGTGAACTCACAGACTGACTTCGTTGCACAAAACGAAAAATTCCAAAATATCCTTGCTCAGATCGCTGATCATGCCTATGCAAACAGCCTTGCTGATGCGGATGCGATCAACGCTTCAGAGATCAACGGTCAAGCATTTTCCGAGTTTATGGCTGGGAACATTGCAACAATCGGTGAGAACCTTGTTGTAAGAAGAGCAGGTCTACTTGAGGCTGACGAGACATCTGCAGTAAACGGTTACCTTCATGCAAACAAGCAGATCGGTGTGATCGTAGAGGCTAAATGTGATTCAGCAGAAACTGCAGCAAAAATCCAACCGGCACTTAAGAGTGTTGCAATGCACGCTTCAGCAATGAGCCCATCAACACTTTCTTACAAAGATTTCGATCCGGCATTCGTTGCAGCAGAGACTCAAGGTAGAATCGTTGCGATCGAAAAAGAGAACGAAGAGCTAGTAAGACTTGGTAAACCTCTTAAAAACGTACCACAGTACGTATCTATGTCTCAACTGACTGACGAAGTTATTGCAGCGGCTGAAGAAGAGATGAAAAAAGAGCTTGCAGCTGAAGGTAAACCAGAAAAGATCTGGGACAAAATCCTTCCGGGTAAAGTGGCAAGATTTATCCTTGACAACACGACACTTGACCAAGAGCAGTGTCTTCTTGATCAAAAATTCGTAATGGATGACAGCAAAACTGTTGCTCAGTTCATTGAAGAAGAAGCGAAAAAAGCTGGCGGTACAGCAGAGATCACAAACTTCATCAGACTTGAAGTAGGTGAAGGTATCGAAGTTGAAGAAGAAGACTTCGCTGCTGAAGTTGCTGCACAAATGGCATAATCTACTACGCTATAAACGGCTAAATAGCCGTTTATAGAACTTTTCATTCTTTTCTTTTTATTCCTCAAATTTATTTTTTAGTTCATTCTTTCAAAGCATTTCTTTGTTTTATTATAAGTTTCAATCATCCCGTCTTCTATTCTATAGTACCATCCATGTATTTCAAGTTTTTTTTCTTCTATCCTTTTTTTCACTTCAGGATAAGTGAGTAGGTTTTGAAGCTGATAGAGGATAGAGACTTTTTCTGTTTTACGATAGAGTTCTTCTTGATTTAATGTCTGTGAATACTTTTTGAGTACCTCTGCTTTGGCCTTTGCCCCAAGTTCAAGCCATTTTCGTATATGTATGAGGCCTATATCGTCATCAAACTCCTGATAGAGTGCCTGACAGGCACCACAGTGAGAGTGCCCGCAGATAATGATATGTTTGACATTGAGGATACTGACTGCATATTCGATCACTGCAGCACTTCCATGAAATTCATTGTCCGCTTTGAAGGGAGGTACGAAGTTCCCGATATTTCTCAAAATAAACATATCCCCCGGCTTTGAGTGGAGGATAAGGTCAGGCACTACTCTGCTGTCACTGCAACCGATAAAGAGGACTTCAGGTGCCTGACCATGTTTTACAAGTGCCTCATAATCCTCTTTGAAAAGTTTAAAAGAAGCGTTTTGAAATGCCAGATTACCTTCAATAAGCTCAGCCATATCCATAGTATCTCCCTCTGTTAAAAAAGAAATTTTGAAAATATCGATCTAAGTTTGCTTTCTATCTTTTTCTTGGTCTCGGGATTTACCACCTGGAACTTGGGAAGCTTTTCATCAAGGTAGTTGGTAGTGAACTTCCCCTGGATAAAATCCTCATCCCTGACGATCTGCTGATGCAGCGGGATATTGGTCGGCAACCCTTCGATAAAGAACTCATCGAGTGCCCTGCGTGCTTTATTGACCGCACCTTCCCAGTCAAGTGACGAGACGATGAGTTTTCCGATCATCGAGTCATAGTTCGTCGGTACAGTATAGCCTGCATAGGCACTGGTATCAAGCCTTACTCCGGGGCCGCCCGGTGTGAGGTAGGCGCTGATTGTTCCGGAGGAGGGCATAAAGTTGTTCTCAGGGTTTTCCGCATTGATCCTGAATTCGATCGCATACCCTTTAAAGCTGATCTCCTCCTGCATGAATTTGAGCTTGTCGCCTTCAGCGATCTCTATCATTCTCTGGATGATATCGATACCGCTGATGATCTCTGTGACAGGGTGTTCAACCTGCACGCGGGTATTCATCTCGATAAAGTAGATCGTATCCTCTTCATCGATAAGAAACTCAATGGTACCTACGCTTTCATATCCCAGTTTGAACATTGCTTTTGTGGCGATGCGGTAAAGCTCTTTTCGTACTTCATCATTAAGACGGGGAGAGGGGGCGATCTCGATCACCTTCTGGTGTCTTCTCTGGATCGAACAGTCTCGCTCAGCAAGGTGTACGACATTTCCGTATTTGTCCGCAATGATCTGTACTTCGATATGTCTGGGGTTTTCGACATATTTTTCGATAAATACCTCTCCCTTTCCGAAAAACTTCACTGCTTCAGAGGTAGCACTTTCAAACATTGACTCAAAATCTTTTGCTTTATGGACGATCCTCATCCCTCTGCCGCCCCCGCCGAATGCTGCCTTGATAATGACGGGAAATCCTATCTGTTCTGCGATTCTGGCTCCCTCTTTTTGATCCAGGATCGGTTCGTTCGTTCCTTCAAGTATCGGTACACCAACCTCTTTCATCGCCACCTTGGATGCCATCTTGTCCCCGAAAAGAGCGATATGTTCCGCTTTGGGACCGATAAAGATAATGCCGTTCTCTTCACACGCTTTGGCAAAGTCTGCATCTTCAGACAAGAACCCGTACCCCGGATGGATCGCATTGCAGCCGGATTTTTTTGCGGCAGCGATGATATTGTCATAATTGAGGTAGGCCTGAAGCACATCCCCTTTGATCAGGTAAGATTCATCTGCTTTAATGACCCAAACCCCTTCGGTATCCACTTCAGAGTAGATCGATACACTCTGGATATCAAGCTCTTTACATGCACGGATAATTCTCAGTGCGATCTCACCGCGGTTTGCGATAAGGATTTTGTTGATTTTTTTCATCTTATCATTCCTTCTATGAAAGTTTATGTCATTATAGGATGATTGAAGGTGTTACTTCTTCATATTTATTGCACTGTTAATTGTCTGTTATTGCTAAATATAGTGTCTATTTATGTGTATAATTGTGTTTATCCTTGATATAATGGAGCGTATGAAAAAAGAGACATTGGAAAAAAGAACCAAACTGGCCAATGATATGATGTACTATATCTATACGCATATCGATACACATATCGATATTGAAGAGCTGAGTGAAGATCTGGATGTAAGCAGGTTTCATATGCACCGTATCTTCAAAGAGGCGTTTGGGAAGAATATCTATGAGAGTATCAAGTCTATCAGGCTGCAAAAGGCGGCCAACCTTCTTTTGACCAATAAATACTCCACGATCTCCAATGTTGCCAATGAATGCGGGTATAGCTCACAATCCTCTTTTATCAAAGTATTCAAGGAGCGTTTTGGTATGACGCCGAAAGCCTGGCGTCAGGGCGGGTACAAATGCTACTCCAACGAGATTTTGAGACAGTCAAAAAATGCGATGCGTTCTCAGGCTGATTTTAGTGCAATGACACCGACGATCGTAAAGATGCCTTCTATTGAGAGCTACTATATCCGTAACCGGGGGTATGATGTCAATGTCAAGGAGACATGGCAGAAGATGCAGACATGGATACTGAGTCATGATATCAGGGAGTCTACACAGATCGCTCTGCTGCATGACAACCCTACGATCACCCCGCTGGCAGAATGTCAATATATCGCCTGCGTCACTACACCGAAAGAAGAGAAGGTCAACAGCCAGCGTCTGCCCAAGTTCAAGATATCCGACGGAGTCTATGCAAAGTTTGATCTGCAGGGGAAACACGGGGATATGCTGAAGTTCATTCACTGGGTCTATCATGAGTGGCTGGTGAAGAGTGACTATGAGACCACGACAAAACCTTCCTATGTGATCTACAAAAAAAACAATTTTCTCAGTGAGGATGACGAGTTTGATATCAGCTTTTATGTCTCTATCACCTATTAATATTTTCACTTTATGGGCTGAGTCAAGAGAGTTATTGATGATTCTGTTGACAATTCAAAAATCTTTTATGTTAGAATTACCCAACTTATTTAAAGGCAATGATAGATGTCACAAACTCTTTTAGAGGCCAAGGAAATTTCTCACGGTTTTGAATATACACTCTTTGATGATGTAAATTTTGTACTGAATGCGACTGAGTCTGCTGCTATTGTAGGACGGAGCGGCAGCGGCAAGTCTACACTCCTGCATATCCTCTCTACATTTTTGAAACCCGACAAGGGAAGCGTAAAGCTGTTGGATAAAGAGCTCTACAGGTTAAAAGAGGGTGAACTCGAAGAGCTGCGCCGCTATGAGATCGGTATCATTTTTCAGTTTCACTATCTCTTTAAGGGGATGAGTGCAATGGAGAATGTTAATGTCGCTACGATGCTTTCAGGTGAGGAGATCGATGACAGCCTGCTGGAAAAACTGGAGATCAAAGAGCTGATGGAACACAAGATAGGAGACCTTTCGGGCGGACAGCAGCAGCGTGTATCCATCGCGAGGGTACTGAGCAAAAAACCGCGTGTCATCTTCGCTGATGAGCCGACAGGTAACCTTGACAAGGAGACGGCCAAACTGGTGATGGATGTGCTCTTGGCCTATATCCAGCAACATCAAGCGGCACTGCTTTTGGTGACACATGACAGTGAAATGGCTGCGCGGTGTAACAAAATCTATACGCTTGAAGAGAGACACCTCAAGGAGAGTCTATGAAAGATATCGCATTGATGGACATCCTCTATACTGTCGGTATGCTCTTTTTTGTCTTTTACGGTTCGATTCTCCTGACGAAACTTTTGTCCAAAGAGGAAGATGAGGAACGTTAAGCAAATGTGAATAGTTTCACATTTGTAGTGACGGAACCGGAATGGTGGAGCAGTGCGACCCATGAAGGCAAAAGAAGAGTCTCCAAAAAAGTAGGCTTACTTTGCCTGAGTGATCAAAACACCTTCGATCATCTTATCTATATCTCCGTCCAGGATCGCATCGACATTGGTAAATGCCTGATTGCTTCTGGTATCTTTGACCTGCTGGTAGGGCTGCATCACATAAGAGCGTATCTGGTGGCCCCATCCGATCTCTGACTTCTCTATCCCGTCCAGTTCAGCCTGTTTTTTGGCCATTTCGTACTCATAGAGACGTGACTTGAGCATCTTCATGGCAGAAGCTTTGTTTTTGTGTTGACTTCTGTCGTTCTGACACTGTACGACGATATTGGTCGGGATGTGGGTGATACGGATCGCTGACTCAGTTTTGTTGACGTGCTGACCGCCTGCACCCGAGGCACGGTAGGTATCGATACGGATATCTTTATCTTCTATCTCGATATCGATGTCATCTTCGATCTCCGGTGAAACCATGACCGAGGTAAAGGAGGTATGACGCTTGGCATTGGAGTCAAAGGGACTGATACGTACCAGTCTGTGGATACCGTTTTCTACCTTGAGATACCCGTAGGCATTTTCCCCTTTGATAATGAAAGAGGCATCTTTGATCCCCGCTTCCTCCCCTGATTGATAGTCAAGGACCTCTACTTTAAAATCATGGCGTTCAGCCCATCGCAGGTACATGCGGTAGAGCATACTTGCCCAGTCCTGTGACTCCGTACCTCCTGCACCCGGGTGGATAGAGACGATGGCATTGTTGCTGTCATGCTCTCCGCTGAGCATCATCTGTATCTCAAGCGCCTGTGTATTGGCTTCAAGGTTCGGTGCCTCTTCATAGAGCATCTCCAGCGTCTCTTCATCCCCCTCTGCTTTGGAGAGTTCAAAGTATTCAATGGCGTCCTGAAGGGCATCATTTGCATTACTATAGGTGGCAAGAACCCTCTCTGTTCTTGTCTTCTCCTGTGATATCTTCCCGGCATTTTCAGCATCGTTCCAGAAACTGGGATCCTGTTGCATAGCGTCGATCTCTGACAGTCTTGCCTGAAGCTCATCGGGTTTGACGATATTGGTGATATTCTCCATCTTTGTGGAAAGTGTTTTTAGCAGTTCGCCGTATTCGTACGCGTCCATAGTGAAAAGCCTTTATATATTATCTTCTTGACGGGCATAAGCTCTTTATCAAGGTATCGCACTAAAGTAGAACTATTTTGCCTCAGGTATCACCCTGATTTAATTTCTCTAGTGGATAGTTTTGGTAAAATTTTACCAAAATTGAGCGAAAGTTGAGGTTAGTGATGATCATTGTACATACGATCAAAGAGTTGCAAGAGGCAAAAAAAGCACTGAAGGGGAGTATCGGCTTTGTCCCGACCATGGGAGCTTTGCATCAGGGACATCTCTCTCTTATACAAAAGGCCAGAGCAGAGAATGATCATCTCATCGTTTCGATCTTTGTCAATCCGACACAGTTTCTGGAAGGTGAAGACCTGGATGCCTATCCCCGAAGGGAGGAGGCGGACAGAAAGATCTGTACGTTGGCAAAAGTAGATATCCTCTTTATGCCGACTATCGATCAGATGTACGAAGCTGATGAGCTCCGTATCGGCGCACCTGCTATCCGCGGTTATATCCTGGAGGGACACAAGCGTCCGGGACATTTTGACGGGATGCTTCAGATCGTGATGAAACTGCTCAACCTCAGTGGTGCGGACAATGCCTACTTTGGGAAAAAAGATGCGCAGCAGTTGGCACTCATTGCACAGATGGTCAAAAACTATTTTATGGATGTGAATATCATTCCCTGTGAGATCG
This sequence comes from Sulfurovum sp. MH2-6, assembly GCF_058374785.1. Classification (NCBI taxonomy): domain Bacteria; kingdom Pseudomonadati; phylum Campylobacterota; class Epsilonproteobacteria; order Campylobacterales; family Sulfurovaceae; genus Sulfurovum; species Sulfurovum sp. MH2-6. The sequence continues at coordinate 2,267,212 of NZ_CM178170.1, read as the reverse complement.
TCCGTGATGAGAAGGGGTTGGCACTGAGCAGCCGCAATGCCTATATGAGTGAAGCAGAGAAAGTACGGGCACTCTGCCTCTCACGCTCACTCAAACGTGCCTCTAAGCTTATCATGGGTGGGAAACTTGACGTCTCAGCGATCAAGGCTGAGATGATGGAAGTCCTCAAAGAGGCGGATGAGGTGGAGTATGTTGCGATCGTTGACCGTGCGTTCAGACCTTTGGAAAAAGTGGAGATAGGCAATACGATGATTCTGGTCGCTGCCTGGATAGGAAAACCGAGGCTGATAGACAATATCTGGATATAGCCCGGTAGACTTTTGTTAAAAGAGTTGCTGATCAAGCTCTTCGAGATTGATTTTTTGAACCGGTTTAGGTTTAGGGGCCGGCTTCTGTACCGGTATTGGCTTTGGTTTAGGTATCGGTTTAGGTTTAGGCTTAGGTTTCTCTTTGAGCTCAAAGAGCTCTCTGATCGATCTCTGGGGTTTATCACCGCTGTCCGGTGCAGCCGTATCATCGCTGAGCGTCTCCCTTTTCGGGGCAGGGGTCTCAGGCAGGGCAGGCTCTTCCTCTTCTAGCTGGTAGAGCAGTTCGTTGGTCTCTATCTCCTCTGACTCTTTGACATCCGGTTTGAGATAGTTCTGGTCGACCAGTATCTCTACGATATTTCTGAAGGTCGGTACGGCAGACTGTGAAGCGAAATATTTGCGGTATTTTTTGGCTTTGATCACAAGCACCCCGATCGTATACTTGTTTCCCTCTTTATCATTGGCAAAGCCATAGAAACTGCTGTGATACTCTCGCAGGTAGCGTCCTTTTTTCGCGATATGGGCCGTACCGGTCTTCCCTCCGATCTCCAGACCCGGAAACTGTGCCTTTGTCCCTGTCCCCTCTTCTACGACACGGACCAGAATATCATGTACGACCTGGGAGGTCTTTGGATCGATCGCAGGAAGGTCCGGTACTTCAGGATCCAGTGTATAGCGGTTGCCTTTGGCATCTTCAAGATAGCTCACGATCCTCGGGGTCATAGCTGTCCCACCGTTATTAAATGCAGAGTAGGCCTTCAAAAGCTGGGCAAAGGTGATATGCATACCGTACCCGTAGGAGGTACTGGCACGATGCAGTTCATGATTCAGCAGGTAAAGAGGCTTGAGTTTTCCGGGAAGATCACGTGAGAGGTCTATACCGGAGGGTTTGGCGACACCGAAGGCAAGCAGACCTTCCCTGAATTGTTTTCCTGTCAGTCTCCATGATATTTTGGAACTACCGATATTGGAAGAGTGGATGATAATGCCTGCAGCATCCAATGATTCATACTTGTGGTCATCCCTGATCGTAAACCTTCCTATCTTCATCCGGCCGTTTTCGGTGTTGATCCTCGTCGTCGGGGTGATCACACCGTTTTTGAGCGCGACGGAGAGGGTGAGCGGTTTGAGTACAGACCCTGCTTCATATGGGTACTCTGCAAACTTCGGGTTGAGCGCAGGGATATCTTTCTGGGTGATATGGGAAGGGTCAAACCGTTCCGAACTGGCAAGAGTGAGCAGTTCCCCGGTCTCACTTTTCATCACACCCACAATGATCTCCTCCGCATCGATCTGCGTTTTCATGGCATCGAGCATGATCTCGATACGGCGCTGCAGGGCCAAGGGAATGTTGAGGTGCAGGTCAAGCCCGTCGATACGTTTGATCTTCATACTGTTTTTGTCGTGAATGACCGTACCGATGACATCTCTTTTCCCCTGAAAATAGCCGTTCTTTTTGGAAGTGATATGCTCCTCGTACTGTCTCTCCAGTCCTTTTTTACCCTGCGGACGGATATATCGTCCCTCCTGTCTGTCCCCCACGTATCCCACTGTAGGGCTTAGGACATCTTTGAGCGGGAAGCGTCTGCTCTCCCCGTTTTCGATGACATCCAGCCCGTAGAGTACTTTGACGCCGTTGCTGTTCTCCACCCATTGAAAAACATCCAATTTTCTCAGTTTATATGCCAGCTCTTTGAGCTGCATTGCCGATTTTGCATTGAGTTCCTTGGAGAGTATGATATTCCCCGTGACAGGCCGGCCCTTTTTATCGGTAAATTTCTCTCGTACATCTTCGATGGAGATACCGCTGTAGATACTGAAAAACTTGATAAAAAGTGCTCTTTTTTCCGGTTTGATACTTGCTCCGCGTACGACAGCCTGGTAGGTTTTCTGAGAGTAGCTTAAGGTATAACCGTCAGCGGAGATGATCGATCCACGGAGTGAACGGTCATGCAGTGTGGCATGCTCACTCGGGATACGCCGATCAGAGTGGATCGTATTGAGTACCGATAATAGAAAAATGGTCACAAGAAGTGCCAAAAGCAAAAAAAGTGTCAGTACTTTACTGCTTTTTTTCTTGATCGCTCTGTTGTTGACTGCTTCTTTCATGCGCTCCCTGTATGACCTTCCACCCGGACAATATAGTGTGATTTTATCAAATTTATCTACTAACTCTGATAAAATACCCTTTAAGCTTGGTCCGATCTAGTATCCTAGTCACAGTTTTACGAAAATTTTCATAGAAAAAGTTGAATTCTTGCAGGACTGACGGATTCATTCAAAAAAATAGCATTCCATTGAGAGATACCGTATTATGATAGATAAACCGCTTTTGGCAGCCGTCGTAGCACTTTTGACATTTTCATTGATGATGAGTTACTCGCTTTCGACCTATACCGTGCTGCACTTCCATTATAGTGATTTCCACTTTTTCATTCGACAGTCGATTGCGGTCTTTATCGCTTTGATGACGATGATCACCATCAGTAAAATGGATCCGGACAGGTGGTTCGTACCTATAAGTATGGTCCTTTTTGTTACGTTTTTCCTTCTTCTGATAGCGATGCAGTTTCTCCCTTCAACTCTTGTCAAGGCTGTAGGGGGTGCAAAACGCTGGATCCACCTGGGACCGATCTCGATCGCGCCGGTAGAGTTTTTCAAGATCGGTTTTGTCTTTTTCCTCTCATGGAGTCTCGCCAGAAAGTTTCAGAGCAAGAATATGAAGAGCTTTGCAGAAGAGCTCAAGGCATTTTCCCCCTATATCGCACTCTTTCTGATCGCCGTGGTACTGATCGCAATTTTCCAGAAGGATCTTGGACAGGTTGTCGTACTCGGGGGTACACTGGTGGTGCTCTTTTTGCTGGTCGGAAGCAGTTACAAGTTTTTCCTAACCCTGGTCGCCGGAGCATTCGGGGCATTTGTTGCACTGATCTTCGCTGCACCGCACAGGGTTGCCCGTATCAAGAGCTGGTGGAGTACCGTACAGGATAACATCCTCTCGCTATTGCCGTTTGAAGGGGTACAGAATCTTCGTGTCGATGCGGCCAAAGAGCCTTACCAGATCTCTAACTCACTCAACGCGATCCATAACGGTGGCTACTTTGGACAGGGACTGGGTAACGGACAGTTTAAACTGGGATATCTCTCTGAAGTCCATACGGACTTTATCCTGGCAGGGATTACCGAGGAGTTCGGCTTTTTGGGACTGGCTCTGGTGAGCTTTGCCATACTCTTTATCATCTACCGTATTTTCAAGATCGCTGCAAAAGTCGAAGATCCTATCTACTATCTGTTCAGTGTCGGTATCGGACTGTTGATCGCTTTTGCCTTTGTGCTGAACTCCTACGGGATCTCGGGGATCACTCCGATCAAGGGGATCGCTGTACCGTTTTTAAGCTACGGGGGATCGCATATCCTGGCCGCTGGTCTGGCGATCGGTATGGTACTGATGATCTCCAAAAAAGTACCCAGGGATGCAGAAGGGCGTATGCTGTAAACTGGGCAATAAATCTCAAGTTGTAATAGACAGAAAGGAACTATATGAGTATCGTCATGACAGGTGGTGGAACAGGCGGCCACTTAGCGATCATCAAAGCGGTGAAAGAGCATTTGAAAGAGGAGGAGCTGATCTATATCGGTTCCACAAAAGGTCAGGACCAGGCATGGTTTGCCGAAGACAGCGATTTTGCCAAAACCTATTTTTTGGAGAGCAGGGGAGTGGTCAATCAGGGGTTGCTGGGAAAGATCGGTTCACTCTGGAAGATCTTCACCTCTGCCCTGAAAGTTCGCAAGATACTCAAGTCACATCAGGCCAGTGTTGTCTTCTCTGTGGGGGGATTTTCTGCAGCACCTGCTGCACTGGCAGCGAAGCTTTCAGGTATACCGTTAGTCATTCATGAACAAAATGCCGCACTGGGCTCACTCAACAGACTGCTCAAGCCCTATGCGGATCTCTTTATCTCCTCCTATCTTGAAGAGAGCCCGGTGAAGGCCTATCCGATCAAAGAGGTGTTTTTTGAGAATGCCCGGATCAGAAAAGAGGTGAAAACAGTCATCTTTCTAGGCGGTTCACAGGGAGCCAAAGGGATCAATGATCTGGCTCTCTCCCTTGCACCGATACTCAAAGAACGAGGGATCAGGATCATCCACCAGGCCGGAGAGAGAAACATCGATGAGGTAAGTGCAGCCTATGGGAAGCTGGGGATCGAGGCAGAGGTATTCGGGTTTACGACGAAGCTGGCAGAGTATATGAAAGCGGCGGACTTCGCAGTCGCACGCTCGGGGGCATCGACGCTCTGGGAACTTTCCGCTACGGCACTGCCGACACTCTTTATCCCTTATCCTCATGCAGCCAGTGACCACCAGTACTACAATGCGAAGTTTTTGGTAGAGCAAAAGCTGGCATGGCTGATGCGTGAAAACGAGATCGACAAAGAGAAGGTCCTGTCTCTGCTTGATACGGACCTGGAAGCGAAAAGCAGAGGGCTGATGGAGAGTGTGGAGAAAGAGGGAAGCAGAAAGATTGCACAGCTCCTTACACAAATCTAACACGTTTCTTTTGTACGATCTTCAAATAGATGAGAGGTGAAAGGAGAGAAGTATGAAAAAGATCGCAGGTTTTTTGAGTGCAGCAGTGGCTGTCTTGTCGCTGAACGGATGTGGAGGTAGTGACTCCTATGACCATACCTATTATCTTCAGACCTATGATGATATTTTGGGTGAGTATGTAGGGGTAGAAGGTGTTTACTATGAATGTGATTCTTATGTAGGAGATACCGGTGATCATGGTGAGTTTCGGATGAGAGATGGTGATACTTGTACTTTTTGGGATCTAGATGACACAGTCTCTTCTGAATATAATATACTATATCTCGGAGCAAACTCGAGTGGCACAGTAGGTTTGGCAGACGTTGAATATTCGTGTGACTCAGGTATTTCTGGCGAAACAGATTATGACGGTGCGTTTGATTTTGATCCTACATATGAAAATCCTTATTATCCTGGTGATGTATGTGATTTCTACTTTTTTGAATAGTTGTAGGTTTGGCACTGCCAAACGTCTCTTGAGCGGAGCATACGCTTATAGAAAATGATCTATGGTGTCGGGGTGGGGCACCCCGACCTACATATTTCCTGGTTAGATATCTTCTGAAATGTAACTATACGTTACTGTTTCCCCTCATCCTCTAGCTCCGGTTCCCCGTGTCTCCGGGCCACAGCTTCTTTATTTGTCACCCTATGATAAAAGTATCATTTTACACCAACCGCAGATTAACTACATTTTAGATAAAATATCCTCAATTTTTTAAAGGCAGAATAATGCCTTTTTTGAGGTAAAATCAATGGATATCAGACAGAAATTTCTAGACTATTTTGAGAGCAGAGGACACACGGTTGTCCCTTCTGCACCGCTTATACCGATCGATGATGACGGATCACTGCTTTTTGTGAATGCAGGGATGGTGCCGTTCAAGGGGATCTTCACAGGTGAAGAACCTATCCCCAACCCTCCGCGTGCGACTTCAGCACAGACCTGTATCAGAGCAGGCGGTAAACATAACGACCTTGACAACGTGGGATATACGGCAAGACACCATACGATGTTTGAGATGCTGGGTAACTTCTCTTTTGGAGACTATTTCAAAAAAGAGGTGATGGCATACGCATGGGAGTTTGTGACCTCTCCTGAGTATCTTGGGCTTCCGGTAGACAAACTCTGGGTCACGGTACATGAGAATGATGATGAAGCCTTTGAATTGTGGCAGGCACATGTTCCGGCTGATCGTATCATGCGTTTTGGAGACAAAGACAACTTCTGGCAGATGGGAGATACAGGTGCATGTGGACCGTGCAGTGAGATCTTCTATGACCAGGGCGAAGAGCATTTCAACGGTCCTGAAGACCATATGGGTGGAGAGGGAGACAGATTCCTTGAGATCTGGAACCTTGTCTTCATGCAGTATGAAAGAGATGCCGAAGGGAACCTTAAACCGCTTCCAAAACCGAGTATCGATACCGGTATGGGATTTGAAAGGGTTGCAGCGATCAAAGAGGGCGTGCTCAACAACTACCACTCAAGCCTCTTTATGCCGTACCTTGAGAAGATCGGTGAGCTTGTAGGTGAAGCGTATGCGTATGAAGCACCGAACTCTGCAAGTTACCGTGTGATCGCAGACCACCTCCGTTCTACCTCATTCCTGCTTGCTCAGGGAGTCAACTTCGACAAAGAGGGACGCGGGTATGTACTTCGCCGTATTATGCGCCGTGCGATCCGTCACGGATACCTGCTTGGACTGCGCGAACCGTTCATGTACAAGCTGGTCGATACGATCGGTGCAGTGATGGGTGAGCAGTATCCATACCTTATCGAGAAGGCTGAAGCGATCAAGGCTTCGATGAAGCTCGAAGAGGAGAGATTCTTCGATACGATCGATGCGGGGATCAAACTCTTTGAAGAAGAGCTGGAGAATACCACGGATATGTTTAACGGTGAAGTGGCATTTAAACTCTACGATACCTACGGTTTCCCGCTTGACCTTACTGAAGATATGCTCAGAGAAAAAGGTATTGCACTGGACAGCGAAGGCTTCGATCGCAAGATGGAAGCACAGAAAGCACAGTCTAAAGCAAGCTGGAAAGGTACCGGTGAAGCGGCTGCAACGGGTGACTTCAAGGAGCTTAAAGAACAGTTCGGTCAGAACACGTTTGTAGGATATGAGAAGCAGACATACCAGACAAAAATTCTTGGACTCCTGGATGAGCACTTTAAACAGGTTTCAAGTCTGCAGCCGGGAAGTATAGGATGGGTAATGCTTGAAGAGACACCGTTCTATGCAGAGTCGGGCGGTCAGATCGGTGACAGAGGTCAGCTTGAAAGTAAAGCGAAGGTACTCGATACCAAGCTTTTCCAGGGGATGAACCTTTCGGAAGTAGAAGCGACTGAAACGATCTCTGTTGATGATAGCGTGGTTGCTATCGTGGATCAGGCGAGAAACGAGATTGTCAAACACCACTCTGCGACACACCTGCTGCACGCAGCACTCTATGATATCCTTGGAGAGCATATCTCTCAGGCAGGTTCTTTGGTTGAGGCGAACAGACTTCGTTTTGACTTCTCCCATCCTCAGGCACTGAGTGCAGAAGAGATCCGAACGGTAGAAAACTGGGTGAATGAGAAGATCGCCAGAGGTGTCTCCTCTACAACTCAGGAGATGAATATCGATGAGGCCAGAGCATTGGGTGCCAAAGCACAGTTCGGTGAGAAGTACGGTGAGAGTGTGCGTGTGGTAAGTATGGGAGATGTCTCTGTAGAGCTTTGCGGCGGAACACACGTAGACAACACTGCAGAGATCGGACTCTTTGTTATCAGCAAAGAGAGCGGTGTCAGTGCAGGGGTAAGACGTATCGAGGCGATCTGTGGTATTGCCGCTACGAAGTATCTCTTTGAGCTTCAAGATAGTCTCGAGTCAGTCAAAGCAGAGGTGAAAAACCAGGATCCTATCGCAGGTATAGGAAAACTCAAAGAGCAGATCAAAACGCTCAAAGAGGAGCTTCAGGCAGCACTTAACTCAACGAAAAAAGAGCTAAGCGTGACAGAGATCAACGGTGTGAACGTCATCGTGGATGAGGTGGAAGCCGGAGATATCAAAGAGATGATCGACGAGGCGAAGAACAAGTATCCGAATATCGCAGTGATGCTTTTCCAGAAAAAGGGTGATAAAGTCATGCTTGCATGCGGAAGCAAAGAGACTGCGATCAAAGCCGGTGACTGGATCAAGCAGATCGCACCGGTACTAGGCGGCGGAGGCGGCGGTCGTCCGGACTTTGCCCAGGCCGGAGGTAAAGACCCGTCCAAGATCGCTGAAGCGAAAGAAAAAGCCTTGGCATACCTAGAAGAGAACCTCTAAATATCATGACTGAACTCTATACGAACTATGCCCATACGATCGTCTTTTTGCACGTGCTCTCTGCCTTTATCTGGGTAGGAGGAATGATCGCGATACGCTTTGCCGTACACCCTACGATGCAGAGTATCGATGATGCGAGGATCAAGCTTGGCAAGACACTGATGCTGGTAGGAAAATTCTTTCATATTGTGATCCCGTTTATCGTAGTGATTTTTATCACAGGGCTTATCATGGCCGTAGCGCAGCAGGGGCACCATGGCGAGCAGAAGATGATCTTTCTCTTCAAAGAGTCTATCTGGGCAGTGATGGCGGTGAACTTCAGCTGGATGTACCTGAAGCGTAGAAACGCACAAAAGCGTTTTGATGCAGGTGACCTTCCCGGGGCAAAAGCCATGATGGCTTTGATACCGCAACTGCTCCTGCCGATCAATATCCTTTTGGGGCTTGCAGCGCTTTGGACCGGTATCGCACTTAGAGGACTCTGATGATTACCTTGTGTTCAGCTTCGGAGTCGAGAGCGCTGCTTCTGAAAAACTTTGGTGTCGATTTTATACAAAGAGTACCTGACTATGATGAAGAGCAGATCACGACGACGGTTGCCAAAGACTTTGTCTATACGGCAAGTAAAGGAAAGCTAGAGGCTGCAGTACGGGAGTTTGGGCTCGATATCCCGCTTTTGTGCGCAGATACCGTGATCGCTGCAGCGGACGGTTCGATCCTTCGCAAGCCTAAAGATATCGAAGATGCGAGACGTATCCTTGAGATACAGAGCGGCTCAACGATCTCGATCATCTCTTCCGCCCACTACCGCTCCAAAACACTGCTCTTTTCAGATATCTCAGCCACGCATTACCGCTTTGCACCCTTTGAGAAAGAGGAGATGGAAGCATATCTTCAGAGCGGATTGTGGCAGGGGAAAGCAGGCGGATGTATGGTAGAGGGATTCTGTAAAAAGTATATCCTTGAAGTGGATGGATTTGAGAGTACGGCCATGGGGCTCCAGGTAGAGACACTGCTGCCATGGTTGGGAAAATAGGTTGGGCAAATAGGCCGGGAAAATAGGTTAGGAAAATAAGATGATGTATGAGAATGAAATAGAAGCACTGAAAAGAGCCGGGCGCTTTAGAGAGCGCAAACTCTATGATGATACCCTGCAGGATCTTGCCTCCAATGACTATCTGGGTCTCTCTACCAAAAAAAAGCATCTCAAAAAAGCGATCAAACTTCTGGAGGATTATGAGACGATCTCCCCCAAAGCAAGTATGCTGGTCAATGGCTATCACCCGATCCACCGTATCTTTGAGATGGAGCTGGCTGAGGCGAACAGTTTTGAAGATGGCCTGATCGTCGGTTCAGGGTTTCTGGCCAATATGGCACTGATCGAGTCACTGGTTCGCAAAAGCGATATACTCTTTATGGATGAGGAGTATCATGCTTCGGGTGTGTTGGCTTCACAACTTCTGGGAGACCGTGTCGTGACCTTCAAACACAATGATGCAGAGGATCTCAGAGAGAAGCTTGAAGCCTCTCCTGCCAAACGCCAGATCATTGCGATCGAGGGGGTCTACTCGATGAGCGGCGAGCTTGCCAAAAAAGAGATTTTTGATCTGGCTGAAGAGAAGCAGGCACTTCTGATCGTGGATGAAGCGCACAGTGCGGGTGTACTTGGCTGGAAGCTTCAAGGGATCTTTGAACACTACGGCATTCCTATCACCAAACGTCATATCAAGATGGGTACACTGGGTAAGGCATACGGCTCATACGGTGCCTATATCCTGGCGAGCAACGAGATCATCAGTTTTTTGGAGAACCGTGCGAAGTCCGTCATCTACTCCACCGCTCCATCGGTGATCGATACGGCACTGGCACTGGTCAATTTCAGATATATCCGTAAAAAGGCAGAGAAGTTAAGAGAAGAGATACAAAAGCGTCAGCAGTTTGTCAAACAAACGTATGGTATCGAGCTTCAAAGCCTTATTTTACCGATAGAAGTACAAAGCAATGAACAGGCACTTTATCTGCAAAAAGGCTTGATGGCACAAGGGTACCTCGTTGGTGCGATCAGGCAGCCGACGGTAGCCCGCCCGATCCTGAGAGTCATTCTCTCTCTTGGGGTACCGATGCGTGAGATCAGACATGCACTGGCACTGATCCACCACAATCTGGACTGAAAGGATCTCTCCTTTGTCTTATAGAACTAAATACGATAAAATAATAAGAGTTTAACGAAAGGTAATCAGTGTTTCATAGTCTTATAAAAGGTTCCATTATCCTGGCAATCATCTTTTCTGCAGCACTTTTGGCAGCATTTATCTATGCCTATGAAGAGGTAAAACTCGATGCGGATAAACTCATCAACTATAAACCTGAGATCTCTTCTGTCATTATGGATAAGGACGGCAACAGACTGGCTTATGTCTTTAAAAAACAACACCGTCTCTATGCAACGTATGATGAACTCCCCAGTTTTGTAGTAGAGGGGTTGGTAGCGATGGAAGATACCAAATTCTTCGAGCATAGCGGTGTCAATCCCGATGCGATTTTCCGTGCGATCATCAAAGATATCCAGGCCGGTGCTTTTGTAGAGGGTGGAAGTACACTGACCCAGCAGCTTATCAAAAACAAACTGCTCAGCAGTGAAAAAAAATTGGCCCGCAAGATGAAAGAAGCGATCCTGGCACTGAAGATAGAAAACGAGTTAAGCAAAGAGGAGATCATCGAGCGTTATCTCAATGAGATCTCCTATGGAAACAACTACTTTGGGATCAAAACCGCAGCAAACGGATACTTCCATAAAGAGCTCAACGAGCTGACGATGAAGGAAGCTGCGATACTTGTCGGGTTGCCGAATGCACCAAGCTTCTATAACCCTATCAAGCACTACCAAAGGGCACTGGACCGTGCCAATAATGTCCTTTACCGTATGAAAAGTATAGGATGGATCACAAAAGAGGATTATCTCAAAGCAGTCAAAGAGTCCCCGACTGTTTACCAGACCTCTTTGACACAAAATATCGCACCCTATATCGTCGATGAAGTCGTAAGACGTTTTAACGGGAAACTCGGGGATATTCGTACAGGCGGGTACAAGATCTATACCACCGTGGATATGAAGCAGCAGGAGATCGCCAAGAAGGCAGTCACTTTTGCGTATGAAAAAGCACTGAACAAGTATAAAGAGAAGGTAGGTAAAACGACGCTCAATGCAGCACTGGTTGCTGTAGAGAGTAAAACAGGGAATATCCTGGCGATGGTCGGAGGGGAGAGTTATGAGCGAAGTGCGTTTAACCGTGTGACACAGACCGAACGCCAGCCCGGTTCAGCCTTTAAACCGTTTATCTACCAGACAGCACTGGATATGGGATATAATCCGGCTACACCGCTTACCGATCTTGCCAGAACGTTTCAGTACTACTATAAAGGCAAGCGCAAGATCTGGGCACCTAGAAACTATGAGCGCGACTTTAAAGGGTTTGTATCGTTCAGAGAGGCCTTGGTCCACTCACGTAACCTTGCTACGATCAACCTGGTAGCAGATCTTGGGGTAAGTACGATCCGTAAGAGGCTTGCGTTCCTGGATGTTCCGCATATCCCGAGAGATATGTCCATTGCGCTGGGGAACCTGGGACTGAGTCCCCTGAAAATGGCTCAGATCTTTTCAGTCTTTGCCAACAGCGGGCATATGATCGAACCGAGACTGGTAAGCAAGATCGTCTCTAAAGAGGGGGCTGTGATCTATGAGACACGCCCTAAAGAGATCGCTGACTTTACGACACCGGAGCAGGCCTACTTGATGACCAGTGTGTTGCAGGATGTTGTGAAGAGAGGTACGGGGCGTAATGCCAGAGTAGAGGGGATCGAGCTTGCCGGTAAAACCGGTACGACAAACAACAGTATCGATGCATGGTTCTGTGGCTACTCTCCCGAGATCGAAGTGATCGTATGGTTCGGACGTGACGATAACAGACGTATCGCAAGCAGAGGTGCGACAGGTGGCGGACTTGCTGCACCTGCATTCTCCTACTACTTTAGAGAACTGCTTAAAGTCTATCCTGATACCAAGCGTACCTTTGATATCCCGGAGGGTGTCTACAGGGGAAGCTATGAAGGGGAGAGCGAGATCTATACGAAACACTCCCCGCTTCCGACAGTGAAGCCGAAAGATGAGTATGGCTTTAACGAGAGTATGGATATTCCTGCGGATGCAAACGAGACCGGTATTATCCCTGTTGAGGATACCGATATCGTAGAGGTGATCAACTACGATGAACCGAGCGGAGATGATATAGGGTATGCTGAGACGATCGATATTGACGGAGAAGAGAGTGGTGAGACAGAGGAAGATGATCCGCTTCATCCGAAAAGAAAAGTACCGAAGACACCCGTATCAGAAGATAGCGGAACACTCTTTTAACAGCTAAAGGACAACGATGCACAGTTTTGCACCCGAGATATTGCTTATTACGATTTTAACGCTTGTGGTTCTCTCTGACAGTGTGTCAGCGAGACTGAAAATTCCTTCAGTCTTTCTCCTGCTGATCGGTTCCTATCTAGTCTATACCTATGCCAAAATGGCGGTGCCTATCGACCTGAAGTTCTACTTTGATACGGTGATACTCTTCTGTATCCCTCTGATCTTTATGGCCGATGCCTTGCACCTGCACTTCTCGGATATCAAAAAACACGCTTGGAGTATCTTCTATCTGGCTGTATTCGCCGTAGCACTCTCTATCACTGCAGGAGCCAGCCTCTATTATATGGATATCTTTGAAGGGTTGACGCTCGGGGCCTATGTCTCTCTGTTTGCGATCAATATGGCAACGGATGCGGTCAGTGTACAGTCAGTACTTTCACGTTTTCAGGGGATCAGCCATGATATCAAAGTATTGATAGAGGGTGAGTCACTGGGGAATGATGCAACCGCGGTTATCGCTTTTTTCTTTATCGGTCTTCCCTGGATGATGAGCGGCAGTATCGATGCAGGTGAGGCGACCGTCGATGCACTGCGCGTCTTTGCAGTGAGTATGGGGATCGGTATCACCTTGGGGTATCTCTTTTATATGCTGATGAAACTGATCAATGATAAGAGAGGGGAGCTCTTTGTTTTTATCATTGAAGCCTATATCGCCTATGTCGTGGCTGAACACTTTCATGTCAGCGGTATCCTGACACTGATCACGGCGATCATTGCAACGAAGGCATGGATCGATATCGATATGAAAAAGCTTGAAGGGGAAGATGCCAAAAAGAGCAAAACCTTTCTGCAGAGATTCCGTCTGCACGGGATAGACGCAACAACCTCCGAGCGTATGGAGTATATCTATGAGATGGCAAAAGAGTTCGGATATATCGCAGCTGTGATGATCTTCTTTGTCCTGGCCGAGATGGTAAGCCTGGAGAAGTTCTGGGAGTACAAAACAGAGATCCTCGCAATGTTTATCATCACGACACTGATCCGCGCGCTCTCCATGGCAAAGTTCGCTTTCTGGGGCAACAAAGTAAAACATATCAAACCGGTCGGTTTTGAAGGATGGTTTATCCTCACTTTCTCGGGGATGAAAGGGGCGCTCTCGATCATCCTCGTACATATGATCCCGGATTCATTTGCCTATAAAGAGCTCTTTGAAGTGGTTACAACCGGTGTGGTGATCCTCTCTATCTTTGTCTACGGTACGACGCTCTGGAGCTACTTTACCTTCTTTAAAAAAGAGGAAGAGAAAAAGCTCTTTGCACACTAGAGGATCATAACATCTCTGACTCGTTCCATATTTCCCGATGTGGAATAAATCATCTCGAGAGCAATTATCTTTCGCGTAGGGTGCGTAACCACGCACCAAAATAGAGGAGGTGAGAGTATCGTCTCTTCGCTCCCATTGAGGTCGATGGGAATGAGGGAAAGTGTTATTAGACCTTATACGTTATTATCTTCATGTACAATACTGCATTTTTGCAAAATATCAGATATTTTTTTATGAAATATGTATGGTAGATATAAATGTATAGATAAATAAGTTCCCATCATTACAACAGTCATTATGGTTTCTGTGGGTTCATTAAAAAGGATATTATAAATAAAAAGTAAAATAGAAGATATAAACATTGCTGGAAGAAATGAAATAAATCTACGTTTTATTTCAGGATATATAAAACTTCTATAGCCTTCAATATCTTGAAGCTTTTGTTTTAATTTAGAATCATTGATAATGTATTTTTGACCCTCATCATTAATGTAAATAGTATTATTGTTTTTATCATTACAAAAAATATGACTGGCAGTAAAATCATCGTAATTTTGCAAGTTAATTCCTTTTTGTCTAACTATTTACTAGAGGAACTTTGTGCTTGCACTTACTGTGAGACAATCTCCTCTTTCCCCTTCATTAAAGTATTAGCAGTATACCAAAAATGTTTTGTGTTAAAACCTTATAAAATGTACTCTGGGAGGATCGTTTTATGATGATTTATTAGAGACTTATGATGGAGAAGTTTGATTGGTTTTAAAAGTAGTGAGATAAATAGAAAAGATAAGTTTCTCCCGGGCAGAAGCCCGAGAGGAAAGATTAGCATGAATAAGTAGTAATGTACTCGTATGCTGTCGGTCTACCTTCATCCGGCCAGATCTGTCTTTCGAACTGGTAGTGTTGGTAAGCAGTAACAAATTCTTCTGAGAATACCGGCTTAAGGAATTCATTATCTGCGATAAGACCTTCAATAGCTTCTCTAAGCGTGTGTGGCATCTGAGGAATTTTCTTCTCTCTGATCTCATCAAGGCTAAGTTCGAAAAGGTCTTCATCCATTGGTCCAACCATTGGGTAACCACCAGCTTTGATACCGTCGATTCCTGCCATAAGTAGTGCAGCGAATGCAAGGTATGGACATGCAGTTGAATCCGGGAATCTTGTCTCGATTCTTGTCGCTGCTTCACCTGCACCATATGGGATACGACATGCTGCCGATCTGTTCTGGCTAGAGTAAGTCAGGATAGATGGTGCCTCAAATCCTGGAAGAAGTCTCTTGTATGAGTTTGTTGTTGCATTGGTAAATGCAGAAACAGCATCTGAGTGTTTGAAAATACCGCTTAGGTAGTCAAGTGCTGTTTTGCTTAGGTTACCGTACTCACCTTGAGAGTAGAATAGGTTTTTACCGTCTTTCCAGATAGACTGGTGTACGTGCATACCGTTACCGTTGTCACCGTAAAGTGGTTTTGGCATAAATGTTGCAGTCTTACCGTTAAGGTGTGCTACCATTTTCACTACATATTTGTATTTTTGTACATTGTCCGCTGCTTCAAGAAGCGTACCGAATTTGATACCGATCTCACCTTGACCTTGTGCAACTTCGTGGTGTCCAAGTACAACTTCAAGACCGATCTCTTCCATGATCAGCATCATTTCAGCTCTAAGGTCTACCATAGAGTCAGTTGGCATTGTAGGGAAGTATCCACCTTTTGTTCCTGGTCTGTGACCAAGGTTACCGTACTCATATTTAGTATCAGTGTTCCAACCACCCTCTTCAGTATCTACTTTGTAGTAAGCAGAGTTGATATCGTCTCTGAACTCTACGTTATCAAATACGAAGAACTCGTTTTCCGGACCGAAGTAAGCTACATCACCGATGTTTGCTTCATCAAGGTATTGAAGTGCTTTCTTAGCGATCGATCTTGGACACTTTTCATAGAGTTCACCTTTATAAATATCGTAAACATCACAGACTACTATGATCGTACTGTCCGCTGTAAACGGATCAAGGAATGATGTCTCAACATCCGGCTTAAGGATCATGTCTGATTTGTTGATCGGCTGCCATGCTTCGATTGATGATCCGTCAAATGGAAGACCCGCTTCTAGCATCTCTGTACTAACAGCATGCAGTCTATATGTAACGTGGTGCCATGCACCTTTGATATCTGTAAATCTAAAGTCTACAAACTCAACTTCGTTCTCTTCACAATATTTGTAAAATTCATCTGTGTTGTTCACAAATTTACCCATTAGGTTCTCCTCTGACATTAATTAATTGAAATTATCTAACAATTATAGCAGGTAAATATTTAGAGGCGGCAGTTTTTGTGATGAAATATTCATCAATTGATTGAACTTAAAGTTTTAGAGTATTTTCTTGCTGTTTAAAAAGTAACCAACATACGGTCACGCTGTTTAAAATAGACCGCTTTTGTATAGCCTACCTCACTGGCCAATGAGGTGACCTCCCCATAGGCAAATCCGACCTGTTCAGGGCTATGGGCATCCGAACCGAAAGTGATAGGGATCTCCAGCTCAAAGGCCTCTTCAAGCAGTGCTTTGGAGGGGTAGATCTCACCGATAGGTTTACGAAGGCCCGCGGCGTTGAGTTCAAGTACCATATTGGCCTTTTTGATCGCTTTGAGCGCATCCTTGGCAAGGAGTCTTATATCCTGTTTTGGCAGATACTTAAAGACCTTGATCAGATCAAGGTGTCCTACGATATCAAATCTCCCGAACTTTGCCATCGCTTCGACCGCTTCAAAGTAGGCTGTCCATATCTCGTCGACGTCACGGTCTTTCCAGCCGCTCAGAAATTCGGGATTGTCAAAACTCCATTTATCGATGAAGTGTACCGACCCGATGAAGTAATCCACATCCGCACCCAGTACACGATCATCCATATGCCCCGGAAGGTAGTCTACCTCATAGCCAAAGAGGATATCGATCTTCTCTTTGTATTTTTCTCTGGCGCCCAATACATCACAGCGGTATGCCTCCATCTCTTCAAATGCCAGGCGGTAATGCGGGTCAAAGTCCATCGGTGCATGTTCGGAAAAACCGTAGACATCTATCCCCAGTGCTATGGCTTTTTCTATATACTCATCGATGCATCCCTCTGCGTGATTACAGCGGGTAGTGTGGTTGTGTATGTCAATTCTCATGAGGCAAATTTTAACATAAAAACAGATTTTTACTACTATTTAGGTAGAATTAGAGCAAAAATTATCCTAAATAGGCAGAACATGACTGAAAAGAAAAAAGTAGAACTCTTAGCACCGGCAGGTAACCTGGAGAAGATGAAGATCGCACTCAATTACGGTGCCGATGCCGTCTATGGCGGTACGAGTACTTTCTCTTTGCGTATCCGTTCGGGTAAAGAGTTCGATATGGATGCCTATAAAGAGGGGATAGCGTATGCCCATGAGCGGGGTAAAAAAGTCTATACGACGATCAACTCGTTCCCGTTTAACTCACAAGTAAAACTCTATGAGAACCATATCGCAAAGATGGCTGAACTGGAGCCGGATGCATTGATCGTTTCAAGCCCGGGGATCGTGAAAATGGCAAATAAGATTGCACCCAATATCCCGATCCACCTCTCTACCCAGGCCAATGTGATGAATGCCCTTGATGCGCAGGTCTACTATGATATGGGCGTGACGCGTATCATCGTAGCGCGTGAGATCAGCCTCAAAGATTGTGAAGCGATCAAATCGGTACTGCCTGATCTTGAGCTGGAGGTTTTCGTACATGGCTCTATGTGTTTTGCTTACTCAGGAAGATGTTTGATCTCTGCAGTACAGACAGGGCGTGTGCCAAACAGGGGAAGCTGTGCCAATGACTGCCGTTTTCCGTATGAGATCTATGCACACAATCCTCAAAGCGGTACGACCTTCAGACTGGATGAAGAAGAGGGTATCGGTACCTATATCATGAATGCCAAAGATATGAACATGGCATCACACGTGGATGAGATACTCGCTTCAGGTGTGATCGATTCGCTCAAGATCGAGGGACGTACCAAGTCTCCGTACTATACGGGTGTCGTCACCAAAGCATACCGTGCGGCAATCGATGATTTCTATGCCGGTAAATTTGAACCGGAGAAGTATCAGGCGGAGCTGAACACGACACAAAACAGAGGATTCACCGATGCCTACCTCACTTCCCGTCCGTTTGAGCGCAAGGATACCGAATCCCATGAGTTCACGATCCAGAACGGTACCCATCAGGTCGCTGCACTGGTTAGTGAAGACGGTAAAACATGGCGATGTAAAGATAAGACCTGTATCGGGGACGAAGTAGAGATCGTGCTACCTGTAGGGGCCAGTGTGGAACTGGTAGATAATGAGTACGGCAAGATCGAAGAGCATGACGGCAGATACTGGCTCACATTCAAGAAAATGATTGCCGTCTCTGGCAAAGAGTTTGAGTGTATCCACAGCGGTGACTTGAATGATATCATTCTTCCAGCCGAGCTTCCGGGGTATACGATCCTCAGACGCGGTATTGCCGAAGCATTGGAGAAAAAAGGGTTGACAGAGGACTCTACTCCGATGCATATGGTGCCTAAAGACCACGTGTGTGACTAAGGTGGTTTTGGAATGTATATTTGAGTTTGACAGAGTGAGTGTCGGGTTGAGATATGCATTTTGCCAAAAGAACGCTAGCGTAGCTATCAATTAAAAGGAAAAAAATGAAATTCGTATCGATTGTAATGGGAAGCAAGAGTGACTTTGATGTGATGAAAGAGTGTGGTACTACACTTGAGAAGTTCGGTGTACCGTATGAGTTGATCATCTCTTCGGCACATAGAAGTCCTGAAAGAACAAAGAACTACATCAAAGATGCAGAAGAGAGAGGTGCACAGGTATTTATCGCTGCTGCAGGTATGGCGGCACACCTTGCAGGTGCGCTTGCAGCAACGACTACAAAACCGGTTTTGGGTGTACCGATGGAGAGCGGTCCTCTCAAAGGTGAAGATGCCCTTCTAAGTACGGTAATGATGCCGGCAGGTATGCCTGTAGGTACAGTAGCGATCGGTAAAGCCGGTGCGACAAATGCCGCGTACCTTGCGATCCAAATCATGGCACTACAGGATGATGAACTCAGAGTGAAGCTTCAGGAAGACCGTATCGCAAAAGCGAAGAAAGTAGAGCTTGACTCAGCTGAAATCGAAGTAAGACTCTAGTCTGTTAAAAGTTAGGAATATTATGAATAAAGATGCTATCACATTTAGCGAACTACTATTAAAGCTCCAGCAGTTCTGGGCCGAGCAGGGATGTAATATCGTACAGCCGTATGATATCCCGGCGGGTGCGGGGACATTCCACCCTGCGACACTGCTTAGAAGTCTGGACAGCAAACCCTGGAGTGCTGCATATGTAGCTCCAAGCCGTAGACCGACAGACGGCCGTTACGGAGAGAACCCGAACCGTCTGGGTGCCTACTACCAGTTTCAGGCATTGATCAAACCAAGCCCGGATGATATCCAGGCGCTTTACCTGAAGTCTCTGGAGTACCTGGGGCTTAACCTGAAAGAGCATGATATCCGTTTTGTTGAGGATAACTGGGAGTCTCCTACGCTTGGTGCGTGGGGACTTGGCTGGGAAGTATGGCTTGACGGTATGGAGGTGACACAGTTCACCTATTTCCAACAGGTCGGAGGGATCGCCTGTGACCCGGTGGCGGTTGAGATCACCTACGGTACCGAGCGTCTGGCAATGTATCTTCAGGGCGTTGAGTCTGTCTTTGATATCGTTTGGAACAGAAACGGTGATGAGGTAACGACCTATGCGGATGTACACAAAGAGAGTGAGTATGAGTTCAGTAAATACCACTTTGAAGTAGCCAGTACAGAGAAGCTCTTCCGGCATTTTGAGGATGCAAGTGAGGAGTGCAGACTCTGTCTGGAGCAAGGACTTCCTCTCCCGGCCTATGATCAATGTATGACTGCGTCACACGCATTTAATGTGCTTGATGCAAGAAAAGCGGTTTCTCAGGCGCAGAGACAGAACTATATCCTCAAAGTACGTGAATTGGCGATCGGTTGTGCACAACTCTATAAAGCGCAGGAAGAAGAGAGAAATAAGCGAGTGAAGGGTTAAAAACCATCCTTTTATCTAAATATGTGGCGGTGATGCTCTCTTCATTTTTTTTTCAAAGAGAGTGATGACTTCGTCACCGCTACGCTTCACTAGGAGAAAAAACGAAGCAAAAAATCGTCGTTGCTCTCGAATCGCTTCGCTTTTCTGGCACTAAATGCCGATACCCCTGTCGCTAAAGCGTAAATGGGGTAGAAGGTCGTTCGCAACGACAGGCACACACTGTGTGATTATTAATTTAGGATATGAAAGAAACGTAATGAAACTACAAGAAGTTTACGATTTCCTTGATAAGATCAGTCCCTTTGAACTTCAGGAGAAGTGGGACAACTCCGGTCTTATCGTCGGTGATATGTCAAGAGAGGTCTCACAGGCTGTTATCTCACTCGATATTGATGAAACGATGATCGAAGAGGCTGAGGAGGGGACACTTTTTCTCGTACATCATCCGTTGATATTCGGCAAATTGACACAGTTGGATTTCTCGAAATACCCCTCCAACCTGATCGAGAAGATGATCCTCAAAAAGCAGTCACTGATCGCACTTCATACCAACTTCGACCAGACACATCTCAATCGATATGTTTTTGAAAAGGTACTTGGATTCAAGATGGAGAAGGAAGTCCCTTTTGTCTGTATGGCCCGGGGTGAATGGAGCTATAAGGCGCTGCTTGCACTGCTCAAAGAGAAGTTCGGCCTTCCGACACTTAAAGTGGTAGGGAAAAAAGAGAAGATCACCTCAATCGCCCTGACAACAGGTGCAGGTGCTTCACTGATCGATATGGTTGATGCGGATTGTTTTTTGACCGGAGATATCAAATACCATGATGCGATGAAAGCGATGAGTGAAGATCTGATGATGGTCGATATCGGACACTATGAGAGTGAAAAGTTCTTTGCAGAGATACTTTTTGATGAGTTGAAAGTTTTACCTCTTTTGGCTATAATTGCGCAATCTAAAAATCCGTTTGAGATTGATAATACTATCTAGAACCCCAAACCCTTTAAAGGAACAAGATGAACAAACATCTAAATCAATTGATCGAAATTGCGAAAAACGATCAGGCAATTGACAGTTATGCACCGCAGATCGAGGCAGCAGACAAAAAAGTAAACAAAGCACAGAAAAAAGTGGATACTGTGCAGGAAGAGATCACTAAGCTGAATGAAGAGATCTCTCAAAACGAAGAGAAGGTCGAGAGCTTTGATGAGCAGTTGAAGATGCTCAACGAGCAGTTGGCAAGCAATGCAAAAAAAGCAAAAGAGATCAGTACTGAAAAAGAGATGCAGGCACTCTCACTCGAAGAAGATATCGCAAAAGAGAAGATGACGTTTGCCAATGAAGAGATCGAAAGACTTCAGGGTGTTAATGAGACCAAGAAAGCGCTTTTAAAAGAGGCAGAAGAGAAACTTAACACACGTAACGAAGAGCTTACAGCGATCAATGAAGTCGTAAATGTTGAGAAAGCTGAGATCGAGCAGGCGAAAGGTGAGTTGTTCTCAAAAAGAGAAGAGCTTACAAGAAACCTTGAGCAGAAGGTTCTGGCATTTTATGAGAAGATCCGTATCTGGGCAGGCAACACGGCAGTTGTTCCGGTCAAAAAGCAGGCATGTTACGGATGTTATATGAAACTCAATGATAAAACCTATGCTGAGGTGATCAAAGCAGAAGAGATTGTCACTTGTCCACACTGTGGAAGAATCCTTTACATTGAGCGTGTTACGCCTGAAGCGTAATGAAATGAAAAGCTATGGAGAAACTTTTCTTTTTTCTCTATAGTACTATGATGGCAGTGGTTTATCTCACTGCGCTGCCTTTTTTACTCCTCTTTGCACTCAAACAAAAGTATCGGATATCGTTACCTGCACGATTTTTTCTTTGGAAAAACAGTCCGTTGAAGAGTGATGGGGTATGGTTTCACTCCTGCAGCTTCGGGGAAGCACTGGCGATTAAGCCACTGGTAGAAGCGTTGCCTCAGGAACTGCTGCGTATGACCACAACAACCCAGACAGGTTTTAATGTCGTAAAAGCCTATACGAAACAGAGCCGTTATCTCCCCTTTGAACCACTGCTTTTTGGGTGGTTAAAGCCGCAAAAGGTACTGGTAGTGATGGAGGCAGAGTTTTGGTATCTGCTTTTTACTCTGGCAAAACGCAGAGGTGCAAAGACACTTCTGATCAATGCACGGATGAGTGACAGGTCATTTCCGAAATACTATAAGATGCGCTGGTTGTATAGACAGATCTTTAGATCGATCGATGAGGTTTATGCTCAAACCCTGCAAGATAAAGAGCGTTTGGAACTTCTGGGAGCTAAAAATGTGTCTGTGACCGGAAATATCAAACTTGCCAAACTCACCGCACCGACAAAAGCACTGCAGAAGCCATCCGGGTTGATCGTATGCGGTGCCAGCACACATGAGGGTGAGGAAGGGATCATACTTGATGCCTATCTCACACTTAAAGCCGAGCAAAAAGATGCTAAACTTATAGTGGTTCCAAGACACCCTGAGCGTTTTGACAGGGTCGCTGATCTCATCGCAGAGGTTGCCGGGCTTCATACGCTGCAGTGGCACCGGTATTCGGACAATGAGAGTCTGGAGAGTGACATCATACTGATAGACACGCTGGGTGAACTGGTGAATATCTATGCGGTGACGGATATCGTGATCCTCGGAGGAGCGTTTGAACCTATCGGGGGCCACAATGCTGCCGAGGCAGCACAGTTCGGCTGTAAGATCATTTCGGGCAAACACTACTTTAACCAGAAAGATATTTTCGGTGCGATAGAGGGTATCGCTGTGGTCGAGTCATTCAATCTTTCCCGTAGACTCTTGCAGCACCATCTGCTGAAGCCTACTGTGATCAAACAAAGAAGTGATATCTCGCCGATAGTGGAGAGTATAGAAGATGTTTTATAGTATTAACGAAGATCAGGTAACGGTTCGTATCAAAGCACAGCCTGCTGCCAGCAAAAATGCATTTGCAGGCGAATACGGCGAGGATGCGATCAAGGTGACGATCAAAGCCCCTGCAGTTGAGGGGGCGGCAAACAAAGAGTTGATAAAGTTTTTGGCAAAAAGTTTCAAGGTTGCCAAAAGCGATATTGTATTTAAGAGCGGGGAACAGAGTAAGATCAAGCGTATAGAGTTTCCTCTTACAGAAAAATTTAAAGAATGGATAGAGAGTAATGGCTACGGATCAAGCATTTAAAGTATTGGCAATACAAGAGGGTATCTCAAACAATAAAGCAAAAGTACTTATTGATAGGGGTTTGGTATTTGTAGGAGATAAACAGGTAAAGATCGCCAGGGCACAGATCAATACAGAGACAAAGTTCCGTATCGAGTACCCGAGTGATGTGGAGGTGCTGTATGAGGATGAAAACATTATCGCAGTCAATAAACCGGCACAGATAGACAGCTATGACATTCAGGATGCGATAGAGGGTGCTGAGTTGTTACACAGACTCGACAGGGATACTTCCGGGGTTCTGTTGCTGGGGAAAAACAGAGCATTCATCGACAAAGCGATCAAAGAGTTCAAGAACCGTAGAGTCAAAAAAGAGTATATCGCCTGGGTGGAAGGTGTCGTCTATGACACGATGGAGATCGATGATCCTATCCTTACGATCAAAAAAGGAAAAGCCTTCTCAAAAATCGATCCGGTTCGTGGTAAAAAAGCCTATACCAAGGTGACTCCGGATGAGGTCCAGGGGAAAAAGTCCAAGGTAAAAGTGGAGATCACCACAGGACGTACACACCAGATACGTGTCCACCTGGCAAGTGTAGGACATCCGATCGTCGGAGATGAACAGTACGGTTCAGTGACAAAGTCCAAGCGTATATTGCTGCATTCGGCAAAGATGTCCATTTTTGACTATACGTTTGAAGCACCGGAGCCTCAGGATATCCGCAGGTATAAATAGGCCCTATAAGCCAAGATTGGATAAAATCACAACAATATAATCGAGAATTCAAGGTAAGAAATGTTTGATACGTTAACCGACAGTTTTAAAAATGCCATCGGCAAGATTCGTTTTCATGATGACGAAAAAGCACTCAAGAAAGCGACTGCCGAACTAAAAAAATCACTTCTGAAAGCGGATGTTCACCATAAAGTGGTCAAAGAGCTGATCAAAGAGGTCGAACTGGATACTAAGAAAAACGGTATCGGTAAAGACCAGTTTATGGCAGCACTTCAAAGAGAACTGACAGATATCCTTACGATCGAGGGGGCACCAAAAGGGTTTACTTTTGCTTCCAAGCCTCCGACCGTGGTACTGATGATCGGTCTTCAGGGTTCCGGTAAGACGACTACAACGGGGAAACTTGCGTATTTCCTGAAAGAACAGAAGAAGAAAAAAGTATTGGTCATTGCAGCTGACCTTCAGAGACTTGCAGCAGTAGAGCAGCTTAGACAGATCACTTCGGGCATCGAGGTAGACCTGGTAGCCGATGAGAACGCATCACCGGAGCAGATCGTCAAAGCGGGCCTTGAGAAAGCTGAAAAAGAGCTCTATGATGTGGTGCTTATCGATACCGCGGGACGTTTGGCGATCGATGAAGCGTTGATGGATGAGCTGGCACGTGTCAAAGAGGTGGCACAGCCTGATGAGCTTTTCTATGTTGCCGATGCGATGACGGGTCAGGATGCAGTGAGAACAGCGCAGACCTTTAAAGAGAAGATCGGTATCACGGGTGTGGTACTCTCGAAGTTTGACGGTGACAGTAAAGGTGGGGTTGCGCTTGGACTGAGCGAGCAGGTAGGTGCACCGCTTCGTTTCATCGGTGCGGGTGAAAAGATGCCTGACCTTGAGCAGTTCATTCCTGATCGTATCGTCAGCCGTTTGATGGGGGCAGGGGATGTAGAGTCACTTGCAGAGAAAGCTGCCGCGGCGATCGATCCTAAAGAAGCGAAAAAAATGACTCAGAAGATCAAGAAGGGGCAGTTTAACTTCAACGACTTCCTTGATCAGATGGATCAGATGAAGAAGCTCGGATCGATGAAGTCGATCATGGGGATGATCCCGGGAATGGGAGCTATGGCAAAACAGATCGGTGATATGGATCTGGAAAACTCTGAAGAGATCAAGATGATCCGTGCGATGGTCTCCTCAATGACGGCAAAAGAGAGAGAAAACCCGGATCTTCTCAACAATATGCGTAAAAGAAGAATTGCAGCAGGTGCAGGACTCGATCAGATGCAGGTCAACCGTGTACTCAAGCAGTTTAAAAATGCTGCGAAGATGGCTAAAAAGCTTTCAGGCAAGGGCGGCATGAAACAGATGCAGGATATGATGAAGCAGATGCAAGGCGGTGGCGGATTCCCGGGTATGCCTAGATAGTGCTTAGTATTTAGCGCATAGAGAGGTTTTTGCTTCATTCCCGACTCCGATCGGGAATCTAGAGTGTGATATAGATAGTTTATCGGGAAAAGCCAGTCACCTTGTGAGCGGTTTGTTTAATAAAAACTTTATATTTATTATGATAAAATCGCGATCCTAAAGTCCTGATGAGTGCTCTGAGTCATTAAAGAGTAGTTGTCAGGATTTATATGTACATCTTAATCCTCTAAGATGACATAGAAATAACAATATACGAAGGATAGAATATGACAAAGATCAGAATGACAAGAATGGGTAGAAAGAAGAAGCCATTTTACAGAATCGTAGTAACAGACAGTAGAAAAAGAAGAGACGGTGGTTGGATCGAATCTATCGGTTACTACAACCCGGTAAGTGAAAACAAAGATATGAAAATCGATGAAGAGAGATTCAACTACTGGATTAGCGTTGGTGCACAAATGAGCCCGACAGTAAAAAGAATTACTGGAAAATAATCTTTTATGGTAGATGCGTTCCTGATCGCTTACACGAAACTGTTAGTGGAACATCCCGAAGATATCTCGATAGAGATTAACGAGATAGATGAAAAGTTGGATGAGATCACTATTTATGCCAATAATGAGGATATCGGCAAACTTATCGGTAAGCATGGACGCATGATCAACTCCATCAAGACAGTCATCTCCGGCTGTAAAGCAAAATACGGTAAAAACTACCGTCTTAATGTAAAACCAATCGCATAATGGAAAAATTTTTTATCGCTCAGATCGGGCGTACTGTAGGACTTTGGGGTGATCTCAAGATTCACTTCCATACTGACTTCCCGGAACAGTTTAAAGTAGGCGAGACCTATCATAGTGACCGCGGAGAAATTACGCTGGTGGATATGAACCTTAAAAGAGGGACTGTACGTTTTCAGGGATATGAAAGTGTAGATGCTGCCAAGAGACTTACCAATGCTAAGATCTATGCGACGGAAGCAGAAACCAAAGCAAATTGTGCATTGGCTGAGGGTGAACATTTCTGGTTTGATATCATGGGGTGTAAAGTGATGCAGGATGATGAACTTTTGGGAGAAGTAAAAGATATCCAGCGTATGCTGGATGTGGATTATCTGGCGATAAAGACTGATGCATCATTGGTCAAGGAAGGATTTGCCAAAAACTTTCTTTTGCCTTATATCCCAAGATATATCGTCAACGCGGATATAGAGAACAAAACAATCTTCACGCAGGATGCCAAAGATATCCTTGAGGCGAGTTAGTATGCGCTTTTCTTTTGTAACACTTTTTCCCAACCTCATTAAAGGATATTTCACAGAGAGTATCTTAAAACGGGCAATTGATGAGAAGAAGATATCGATCGATTTTTTTAATCCCAGAGACTTTACAACAGATAAACACAACAGGGTAGATGCTCCAATGGTAGGCGGAGGTGCCGGGATGCTTATGACACCGCAACCGCTTATGGATACTTTGGAAAGCATCAAAAAAGAATCTCCTGATGCGCATATCATTTTTGTTACTCCGGTAGCAAAACCGTTTAAACAAAATGATGCCAAACGTCTGGCAAAGAAAAATCATATTGTGTTGGTTTCAGGTAGATATGAAGGGATTGATGAGAGGGTGATTGAAGCACATGCGGATGAGCTATTTTCTATCGGGGACTTTATCCTCACCGGTGGCGAATTGGCGAGTATGGTAATGTGTGATGCGATCAGCAGAAACATTGAAGAGGTATTGGGTAACGTTGACTCATTGAGCATAGAGAGCTATGAAGGACCGTCTTTGGAAGCACCTTCATTTACAAAACCGGTAAATTATCAAGGTCGTGAGGTAGTTTCAGAGTTTTTAAAGGGTAATCATAGTAAAATCACGGACTTTAAAAGAGACTTGGCTTTGTGTAAAACAAAGTTTTTCCGTCCAGACTTATACAAAAAAGGTATAACACATGAGAAATAAATATATCGAAAGCTTCGAGCAAGCACAGGTAGAAGGTAAGAACATCCCTGACTTTAGAGCAGGTGACACTGTAAAAGTATCAGTAAGAATTAAAGAGGGTGATAAAGAAAGAATCCAGGACTACGAAGGTCTTTGTATCTCAATCAGAGGTGAAGGAACTGGTAGAACATTCATCGTAAGAAAAATGGGTGCAAACTCAGTAGGTGTTGAAAGAATCTTCCCACTTTACTCTGAAAGTATCGAGAATATCGAAGTAAGAAGAAGAGGTAGAGTTAGAAGAGCGAAGCTTTACTACCAAAGAGCACTTAAAGGTAAAGCTGCACGTATTAAAGAGCTTAGAAGAAAATAATCCTTTCGGTTTATTTTACTTCATCTTTGAAGGAGTGTTCAGTCACTTACTGAACGTAAGCTCCTTCACTACAACCTACAAATCTACAACAAATCAAAAAGAAATATCCCCATTCTTACAATTTAAATCAAACTACAACGAAAATATTTCGTATAGATTCCTATCCATACCGTCGTAAAAAAACTTTAAAATGTTTCTAAAAGCTTGACATGCAAATAAAACTATGTCAGTTTTGCTAAACGCTAAACGCTAAACGCTAAACGCTAAACGCTAAACGCTAAACGCTAAACGCTAAACGCTAAACGCTAAACGCTCTCTGATCATTTATTTTTCGTAATTTTTAAAATTAAAAGGACAAATTAACTCTGATATGTTATATTGCTACTAAAGTTTAGGAGCAGAGATGAAAGCTAGGGTCATTCAATTACTTTTGATCATATCATTGTCATTTAACATCGCACATGATGCTTTCATTGCCATCAATGAGCAGTCTCTCTGTGAGAATATCTCAGAATATGTGATGGAGCAGACAGAAGGAAGTGAGTGCGGTAATATAGGTGAGTCTCACTATCTTTTTCACTTTACAGCAATTCTCTCTCCTCTGAAACTGATCCCTCAATCAGCTGGTAAAACGGAACCTATACATTTTAACTGTAGGGTACATACTGCCCTTCTGAAAGATAAACAGGTTAAACCTCCTATAGCCTAATCCTTTTTCTTTATTACCCACCCCATATTTTAATTATAGATCAATATCAGATCCGTAGCACTCTTATCTACGGGCTAAATGTAAAAGGATAGACTTATGAAATTACCGGTATTACTTCTTTTGAGTTCACTCTTTGTCTCGGCAGAGACATTGAGTATCTCGGAACAACAGACATTAAAGACATATAATCACAAACCATCACTGAAAAAAACCGTTGAGAGACGTATGCAGAAGCTTGCAAAGGTGAGTAAAGACGAGGCGACAGAGATAGCAAGCCTTTATTGTGCAGGAGAGGAGATCAATCCTAAGCTTACACATAAAAAACGTTATCTTTTTTATTATGTCGGTACACAATCCTGTCAGCTCTATATCAATGCATTGGACGGATCACTGCTCAGTGAGGAGAAGGTAAATGGGTAAAACTGTTTTAGTTGTTCTGTTCTCTCTGCAAAGTATCTTTGCTTCAAGTGTATCATTGGAGAAGATTCTGGAATCAGCGAACAAGAATGGTTCATTGACGCAGGCGATCTCCCAAGAGAATTTATCGAGAGAAGCTGGGAACAAAGCAGAGAATGCGTCACACCCCCTGGAACTCTACGGCAGTATATCCCAGGCTGATCCTATGGTTGGGAATCGTGCAAAAGAGTACTCCGTCGGCATATCTAAAAATCTGATCTTGGATGATATACTTCAACAGGAATCGGAGATCAACCATTTGATCAATCAGGCAATTTTCTCTGAGGATGAGAAAACAGTGCTTGATTTCAACAATGGTTTGAAAGACCTTTACCATCAGCATTGTATCGATAAAAATATCTATCAGAGTGTCAATAGATCCTATGAAAGCTTTCTGAAACTTTATAGAAAAAAGCAGCAGGCATACAGATACCAGGAGATTTCCAAGGTGGAACTTATCCGCTTAGAGGTTGAAAAAGAGAGTCTCTATGCACAACTCAAAGAGGTGCATAGAAAGCAGGAAATCTCCAGGGAAAACCTTCTCAGGGTTGGTCACCTGGCTCATAATCAAATGATGCTTTGTACAGATATCTATCCTATACGATCAGAGACTCTGCCGAATGGGGATCATTTTGCCTATACAAAAGATGCCTATCAAAAACGTATGAAAAGTTTGCAAAAAAAAGTGCAGAGATACGATAACTCATTTGAATCCATAGAGCTCTCTATGCAGTACGACAAAGAGATGGATATGGATAGATACAGTGTGGGGGTTTCCATTCCCTTGAATTTTACCAGTCAGCGTTCAGAGCAGAAACGTCTTGAAGCACTCTATCAGAGTAGTGCACTGCAGCAGAGGCATGAGCATACAATGATGCAAAAACAAAATGATCTTTCCACTTTGCAGTCTGAATTGAAAAACAGAGTGATCTTGATAGAGTCATTGCGCTTAAACCTGAAAAAGTATCAAAATCATCTTCTTCCTCTGATGGATAAGAGTTACAACATAGGAGAGAGCAGCGTGATTGACTATCTACTGACACAAGAGAGATACCATCAGCTGCAACAGGAGTATTATGCCAACCAAAAAAGCTATTATCACACGCTTTTTAAACTCTATACACATATAGAAAAAAAGGATCAATAATGAGATTTTTATTACCATTCATCATTTTCTTGACACTGCATCTCCATGCAGAAGTGATCACTCTGACCCCGGCAGAGGAGAAAAACTGGGATATCCAAACCCGGCCACTGCAAAGTTCTCCTCTTTTTCCTCTTGGAGAATTTCTTGGAGAGGTTACGCCGCCACCCTCATTGATTCAGAGTATCTCTCTGCCTTTTGACGCTACAGTGCAGCAACTCTATATCGCCAAATATCAGCAGGTAAAAAAGGGTGAGCTGTTAGCCAGAGTGAGCGGAAGTGCCTGGATAGATGAACAGCAACAAGCGATCAAAGCGGTGATCGCTTTAAAAGAACAGATGACGATAACGAAGCGGAAGAAGCTGCTTTGCGGGGAGGGGATTATCCCCCAAAAGGAGTGTACCGCCGCTGAAGCTGCACTGGAGGTTCTAAAGATCAAACGTGACGCTTCAAGAGCACTGCTGGAAAGTTACGGGGCGAATGACGAGACGGTTGAGAAACTCTTTCAAACGTTAAAGATCTCCAAAACACTTGATATCGTCAGTCCCTATAACGGTACGGTCACGGTACATAACGCTACACCGGGAAAAAATCTTTCATCCTCGGAAACACTGTTTGTGATCTACCAGGAAGAGAGACAGTGGATTGAAAGTAAAATAGAAGCACGCTATGCCACTCTTTTGAGAAAAGATCAGCCGGTAGAAATTACGTTTAGAGGGAAAACTTTTGCGTCCGAGGTAGTGGAACGTGCGTCAGTGGTAGAGCCAGCAAGTCAGACAGTGCTTGTGAGGTTCAGGGTACCTGAAGAGGTCTCACTGCAGTCAGGACTAAGAGGTGATGCACTCATCTCTATCAAAGAACCCATGCTTAAAATTCCTAAAAGTGCAGTGATCAATATTGGTGCAAAAAAAACAGTTTTTGTGAAAAAAGATAAAGGTTATATGCCTCTTTCTATAGAGATAAACGCTGAAGATGAAGATGTTTACTATATCTCGGATGAGAAACAGTATCACCAAGCTGTAGCAGTATCTTCCGTGGCTATCCTGAAAAATCTTATCGGTGACGAAAATGAATAGAGTCATCGGTTTTGCACTCTCACAAAGGCTTTTTTTTACGCTGCTTGCGGTCGTCATACTCGGCTTTGGGGTAAAAGCATACAAAGAGCTGCCCATCGACGCGTTTCCTGATATATCGCCGACTCAGGTAAAAATTATTTTGAAGTCCGGAGGTATGACTCCTGAGGAGATAGAGTCGCGTATCGCCATTCCTGTTGAGATGAAGATGGTGGGTATACCTCACCAGAGTATTATGCGTTCACTCTCTAAATACGGACTGTGTGATATCACGATAGATTTTGAAGACGGTACCGATATCTATTGGGCGAGACAGCAGGTAAGTGAGCGTTTGGCGGATATCAAAGAGGAGCTTCCTGAAAATATCGAGGGTGGACTTGCGCCGATCTCGACACCATTAAGTGATATTTTGATGTTCACCATCGAATCGGAGAAGTTGTCACTGACGGAAAAACGTACACTTCTGGATTGGATCATCGCACCTAAAATACGTTCGATCAGCGGGGTTGCAGAGGTAAATGCCCTGGGAGGAAAAGTAAAAACCTATGAGGTGGTCCCGGACCTGGTAAAGATGCGCGCCCTTGGCATCACGGTACAACAGCTGTTTGATGCACTTGAATCCAATAACCAGAATGACGGTGCAGGTCGTGTCGCATCGGGTGTTGAGAGTATCTTTGTAAGAAGCGTAGGAAAACTGAGTACGATCTTATCTATTCAAACACTTCCTCTGGCACGGCAGGGAGAGAGGGTAATCACTGTTGCCGATGTCGCAAAGGTACGTATCGGTTACCTGACACGTTCAGGGTTTGTAACAAAAAATGGTGAAAGTGAGGCGGTACAGGGGCTTGTACTTGGGTTAAAGGGAGCCAATACCGCACACGTGCTTGATAAAGTCAAGGCTGAACTGAAGCAGATAGAGCCGATGTTGCCTGAAGATGTGAAGGTTGATATATTCTATGACCGTTCTGATCTGGTAACCCTGGCTACGGATACGGTCAAAAGCGCACTCTTTGAAGCCGTGATCCTTATCATCGTCATTCTGCTTTTGATGTTGGGTAATTTTGCATCGGCGATCAGTGTTGCGCTGATCCTCCCTTTTGCGCTGATGATGAGTTTTATCGCCATGCAGTATTTTGGATTGACTGCAAACCTCATGAGTCTGGGCGGGTTGGCAATCGCGATAGGTATTCTGGTAGACTCTGCGGTCGTCATGGTAGAACACATCACTGCAGAACTGGGGAATACAACACATAAACAACAGAACAAGATACATATTATCTATCATGCGGCAGTGGAGATGGCACCGTCTATTATCACCGGTGTGTTGATCATCATTATTGTATTTATGCCATTGCTGAGCCTTGAAGGCCTTGAGGGTAAACTTTTCAAACCGGTAGCACTGAGTATTATCTTTGCGCTATTCAGTTCACTGATACTGGCGTTGACCATTATCCCTGTACTCAGTTCATTCATACTGAAAATACGTCCGGATAAAGAATCTTTTCTTGTAAAGTTCCTGTTGAAAAAATATCGTGCAAGTTTGATATTTGCTATCGGACATGCCAGGATGGTCATGGTTTCGGTGCTTATTGTTTTTATCACCTCACTCTACCTGGCATCCAAGACCGGGAAAACGTTTATGCCGACGATGGATGAAGGGAGTATTATTATCGGTGTGGAGATGCTGCCTTCCATCTCTTTGGAAGAGAGCAAAAGGTTGAACCTGAAAGTACAAAAGCGGCTTCTGGCTTCTGTCCCGGAAATCAAAAATATTATTGCGAGAACCGGAAGTGATGAACTGGGGCTTGATCCTATGAGTTTGAATGATACGGATACGTTCCTTGTACTCAAACCTAAAGAGGAGTGGAGAGAACCGTCCAAAGCATTCGTGATCGAAGAGATACGCAAAGTACTTGATGCGTTTGTCGGGATTGAGTACGGGTTTACACAGCCTATCGAGATGCGTGTCTCCGAAATGCTGACCGGGGTAAGAGGTGATCTTGCCATAGATATTTTCGGAAGTGACAACAGCGAGCTGGAGCATATCGCCGTACAGGTCAAAAAAATTCTTGAGAGTACTCCGGGAAGCAGGGATGTCTATAAAAAAGCGAATGAAGGGGTTGAGTTCTTCGAACTTGGTTTTAACCGGAAAGTGATGGGATATCACGGTATCACACAGAAGGAGTTGAATTCATTTCTGCAAGTGATGTTGACAGGGAAGTCTGTGGGTATCATTCAGGAGGGGATGCGTCGTATAGGATTGATGGTGAAGGGAGACGGATCACTGCAGCATTCACTGGAAAAAATACAACGTCTCCACTACCCGCTTGAAGACGGCACTGCGATACCACTGAGCCAACTGGTAGAGTTTAAATCCACAACAGGCCCTGTACAGATAGAGCATGAAAACGGCTACCGTAAAACAGTGGTACAGTCCAATGTTGAAGGGCGTGACCTGGTAAGCTTTGTTGAGGATGTAAAGAAGAGAGTGGAGGAAGAGGTGAAACTACCGGCAGGATATTACCTCAGTTACGGCGGAGAGTTTGAGAATCAGCAGAGAGCTGCAAGCAGACTGGGCATTATCGTTCCTATCGCACTGTTTCTTATTTTTATACTGCTCTTTGTATCCTTTGGTTCGCTGCTTCAGGCTACGATTGTACTGGTGAATGTCCCCTTGGCACTCATCGGCGGGTTTGCCGGATTATACTTCAGTGGGGAGTATCTCTCTGTTCCGGCCTCTGTAGGCTTTATCGCCCTGCTGGGGATCGCTGTACTCAATGGTGTCGTACTTGTGAACTATTTTAACTATCTTCTCAAAAACGGCTACACCTTGATGGATACGGTCATTGAAGGGTCGGTCAAGCGTCTCAGGCCTGTTCTTATGACCGCCTCTATCGCTGCCTTCGGTCTTATTCCATTACTCTTTGCTACAGGACCCGGTTCAGAGATTCAGCGTCCGCTTGCCATCGTGGTGATCAACGGCTTGATAAGTTCCACAGTGCTGACACTGATAGTACTTCCCATCCTGTATTTGAAGTTTGTTAAAGAACAAGAGAGGTAATACTCTCCTGTTCACACGCAGGTAAATTCATTTGTACTCTGCTATAATTAGCTAAAACCGAGTTATAGGGGACTCTTCTTTCATGCTATCTACAGTCAAACATAGAGTGATAACGCTTTTACAGCTTATTGTCGTGATGATTTATATCATCTTTGAAGAGCTGATATGGGAAGGGATTGCCAAACCGGTCTATACCTATGTCCATTCGCTTAAGATACTTCAGCGTATAGAGGTGAAGGTACATAGCGCCAATCCTACGTTGATTCTTTTTGTTTTTGTGATGTTGTTGGCTGTTGTGGAGGCATTCGGTGTATATGCAGGTGTGCTTTTTGTAAGCGGACAGGTGGTATTGGGTGCGGCACTCTATATAGCGAAGATCCCTGTGGCGGCATTTACCTTCTGGCTCTTCAGGGTCACAGAAGATAAACTGATGCAGTTTGGCTGGTTCAAATGGATCTATGAGAAGATCATGGATGGGATAGCGTGGCTTAAATCATGTGAGATCTATATCCGGACAATGGATAGACTCAAGAGGGTAAAAACAAGAGTCAAAGAGTGGTTCAAGACATTGAAAGCAAAGTACTTTGCCAAAGAGAGTCCTTTTATCACAAAAATAAAACAGTTTTACAGAGTGATCAAAGGGCGGTTACGCAGATCGAAATAATGAAAAAAGATACGCTTTTTTGGATTTGGGCAGTTCTGTTGGGTATGCTATTGCTTTTAGGTATACTTTTCACTATTGAAGAGAGCCGTACCTTTTTAGTCGCCCTGTTGATCCGTCTGTTCATTTTTACCAAACATCACCTGATTGCTATCCTTTCGGCGTTTTTTCTTGTAAAGGGAAAGTTTATTTTTGCCCTTTTTATAAAAAAAATCGCTCTGCTCTCGGCAACCGGCCTTGGTAAACGCTACTTTATCGAGAAGGTTCTTACCCATCATATCAAGATACATTTTTTGGACCATGTGAAAGATGACTTCTTGCGACTGGGGCATTATGTCAAGAATAACTTTAAAAAGTTTCCGATCATAAAACAGTTCATCGCTACGATAGCATTTCTCGGTTCATTGGGGTTTGTGGGAAAGTTTATGGGCTGGATGTTAGCCATTAAGGTCTTTGTGGCAAAGTTCTGGAGCTTTTTGTTGGCGATTTTTCTTAAATCTGCAACGGCTGTTGGCTACTTCTTTACCGATTACCTCTGGGGGAGCTGGATCGCTCCTGTTGTCGAAGTGGTGATATTCTCCTGGTTATTGGAGTGGCTGGAGAAGATCCCATTTCTGAAAGGTTTTTTCCAAAGCTTCTATAGAGATCTGCAGAGGGCTTTAAAAGGTGTTGAAAAGTGGATAGAAAGGCTGTTTCATATCCCTTTGAGAGCATTTTTTTCCTATGTGGCAAAGTGGGTTAAACAGTGGATCGACAGATTTATAGGTGAAGAACGCTTATCATCCTGGTATATGCTTCAAAAAATTCAAGCACTTAAACCAAGTAGCTATGAGAAACTGAAAAAGAGACGTGAAGAAAGAAAGAGAGAGAAAAAGGGGTATCTTTCAGCCTATGAAAGGCTGAAAGAAAAGCGATTGAACAGGGCTCAGTAGGAACGGTTTTTCATCGCCTGTTTTGCTTCTCTATCCAGTGTTTTGGCTTTGAGGTCGGCACGTTTGTCATGCAGTTTTTTCCCTCTGGCGATAGCAATACTGGCTTTAGCGAGGTTGCGTTCATTGAAGTAGAGCATCAGGGGGACGATCGTAAGGGCCTCTTTATGTACTTTCACATAGATCTTTTCAAGCTCTTTTTTGTGAAGCAGCAGTTTCCGCGGTGCCCGTGTATCGGGTGTAAAGTGTTTGCTTGCAGTCTCCAGGTGGGCGATATGTGCATTCATCAGAAAAAGCTCACCTTTGATAAACCGGCAATAGGCATCCTGGAGGTTGGCACGTTTGGCGCGCAGTGCTTTTACCTCGGCCCCGGTAAGGACGATCCCCGCTTCAAACTTTTCAAGAATTTCATACTCATGTCTGGCTTTTTTATTCTGTGCGATGATATTGATAGCCAAAACGTTCCTTTTGTCAAGATATTTTCGCGTAATTATAGCATAATGAGAGTTTGCTGAATGGTGGAATAAATGACGAATAAATTAATCTAAGCATGTTATAATTTACTATAATATTAAGGCGTTGTTGATAGAAGAAGTCAGATCTAAGATCATAGAGGGAAAAGAAAAGTTGGGAGATTCGAAGGTATGTTGGGCTTTATGATTCATTAGTGTAGGTTTATTTTTCAAGGGAGAAAAGAGATGAAGTTGTTTTGGATAGTGTTTTCACTTTTGGCAGTGGATATGTTACAGGCAGAAGAGATCAGTAAGAAATATGAGACCAATGAGAACTGTAATGCCTGTCATATGGAGATCTCTAAGAGATGGGAAACCTCTAGACACTCAAATTCTCACTTCTCCAAAAATGATCTTTTCAAAAAATCGTTGGAGTACATGGTTCGGAAAAACCCTACACTGATACTGGATGAGATGAAGGTTGAGTGTGCCAAATGCCATAACCCAAGAATCACCAAAAAAACGGTGGCAGAGAAGGACAAATACCTTCTATTGATGGGGATTGAAGAGAATAAAGAAGAGATGGAGAGGGTACTGAATACCGAAAATATGAAAAACGGTATCAACTGTGTCGTCTGTCACAATATCGATGAGATCCATCTGGATAAGTCAAAAGGTTCAGAGGGAATGAACAGTGTGAAGTTCGGAAAGCAGGGGACGATGTTCGGACCGTTTGACGATGCGGTATCCCCTTATCACAAAACAGCACAGAGGGCGCACTTTATGTCGGATGATCCTACGCTCTGTTTTGTATGTCACCACAGCGCTTCGAACAGCCATGGTGTCGAAGTCTATGCCACAGGAAAAGAGTATGACGAAATGGGCTCGAAGGAAGGGTGTAAAGAGTGCCATATGAGCGAGAAGTTTGAAGGGTTTGCTTCCAACTATAGTGTGGCGGGCGACAAACCCAAGCCGAGAATGGTCAGGGAGCACCGTTTTGCGAGTGTAGACAACAGCAATATCATGATCAACTACATCGATGTCAAAAGCAGCACAAGAGGAGGGAAGTTTACCCTCACGCTGAAAAACAAAACACCGCACTTTATCCCGACGGGATACGGCCTGAGAGAGATTATCCTGCATGTCGACTATTTTGACAGGTCAGACAAAAAAGTGGGTGAAGAGAAAAAAGTATTGGCATCCAAATGGGTAGATGACAAAGGGGAGGAGACAATCCCTCATTTGGCAAAATCAAAATCAAAAGATACGAGACTGGCAGGGAATACGACAGAGGAGTATACCTTTGATGTACCAAAAGGTGCAACCCATGCAAAATACACCTTCTCCTACCGCCTGATCAGTGAAAAGATGGCGAAAGAGATCGGCGTCACTGATCCTTTCTTCCTGAAAGAGTATATCTTCTCAGAGAGAAGAATCTATCTTGACTGACGATCCAAAGAGCGGTTTGTCGGAAGCCAGTGAGAAAGAGGCGCTTGAGGTACTCTACCAGGACCGCTTTCTGATCGTTCTCAACAAACCTTCAGGACTCCTCGTCCATAAATCCCCCATTGACAGAAATGAGACCAGGTTCGCACTGCAGATCGTACGTGATCAGATAGGCCGGTATGTCTATCCCGTGCACCGTCTGGACAAACCGACCTCCGGTGTATTGCTTTTTGCGCTTGATCAAGAGGTGGCTAAAGTATTGTCAGATATGTTCCGAAACGGGGAGATCGTAAAGGAGTATATCGCTGTAGTCAGAGGCTACAGTGAAGAGGAGGGGATGATCGATCATCCCCTCAAACAGATGCTTGATACCAAGGCCCAAAAAGCGCAGGGGATCACCAAGGAAGCCCAGGAAGCTCAGACCTACTACAGACGTCTGGCAACCATAGAGCTGCCTTATCCTGTAAGCCGTTATCCCGTTGCCAGGTACTCACTGGTCAGACTGCAACCCAAAACAGGGCGCAAACATCAGCTGAGACGCCATATGAAGCATATCTTTCACCCCATCGTAGGTGATACGAAGCATGGCAGGGGTGAACACAACAAGCTCTTTAGGGAGAAGTTTGATGTGCATAGGCTTTTGCTGCATGCAGATTTTATCTCTTTTGAGCATCCTGTCACCAAAGAGAAGTTAGAGATCAGCGCCCCTCTGGATGAAACTTACAGGAAGCTTTTTGATGCTTTTGCGTGGGATACTACGCTTTAATCTCCCTTGTTCCATCATTTGTATAGTCAAGAGAAGGGTGAGTGCGAGCTTTACTGGTTCCCAAATTGTATTTGGGAATCCATACGGAGCATGTGACACATTAGTTTAATATACTCCCAAACTCAGTTTTGGAGCGAGAGGAAAATATATAACTTTATGAGGTTTTGATCGAGACTGTTCAGGATTTTATGTCACCGATAGATAGAAATTATAGCACAATTAATTGTCTGTGATCAATCGATTTCACGTAATTAAAACACCTGTCTTTACGCTTTTTTTAGACCACATTTCTTTTGATGGTTTTCCTTATAAAATATACCAATACAGAACATTTTATAAGGTTTTCTATTGAAGGGTATAGATTTATAGGCTGAAAATGTCGCTATAGCGAATAACGTTATAAAATATGTTAGATTATAAGGTTTTGGTTATTTTGTGAATTTATTTGAAATTACTTTCCCTGTACTTTCATCTATAACGCAATCATAGCACTGAAAATTGAATGCGTGAATTTCCCCATTTTTTGATGAAATATTCGTATAGTAATCTGTTTCTGGATTGCCATTCAATGACTCAATTACCCATAAGCAATTACCATTTTTGTCATAAGCTTCAACATTTCTAGCAGCCTGATTTTTTGGATAATCCATCCAGTTAAACAGTTTAAGAACGATATCCTTGTGATTGATTATTATTGGAAATTCCATAAATTTATTCCTTTATGTTTAACGTGTATATTTGCCACTGATTTCATCATCCGAAACAACCATTAGTGCTGGTGGTCCACCACCATGTATTTCGCTTTGTGGGAAATAGAGGACCCATTTTCGATTATCTTTTGGATCTTGATAAAGTGTCTTCCAGCCAGATGTATCAACGCCAATTTCTTCTAATACCTCAGAAATTAGCCATTCAATTCTTTTGCAAACATCATCAACAATGATTTCTTTGCCATTGGATTGCCATTGACCTTCAATAATAGTTTCTTCCGATAATATCTCTTTCATCTACCCACCCCTAAAAGAACAAAGTGTCCTTATTGTTTCAGCATTAAGAGTATATCAAAAATAC
Organism: Sulfurovum sp. MH2-6; assembly: GCF_058374785.1. Classification (NCBI taxonomy): domain Bacteria; kingdom Pseudomonadati; phylum Campylobacterota; class Epsilonproteobacteria; order Campylobacterales; family Sulfurovaceae; genus Sulfurovum; species Sulfurovum sp. MH2-6. The sequence goes on along the minus strand of NZ_CM178170.1, from coordinate 2,227,724 downwards.
TTTTTGTGAAAACCTTATAAAATATATAAATTTATAAGGTTTTGTCTACGTTTTTACACTGCTCTCAGCGGAGATAAATTCTTTATTTGGTTCCCACGTTGCACGTGGTAATCCATACTCACATACGATATGCTAAAATATCGTGAATGGCTATACTGTCATAGACATTCTCACGAAAATCGTGGGAACAAAAGAAGAGAAGGGTGAGTGCGAGCTGTAGGGTGGATGAAATCCACCATAATGGTGGGATGCTCCCACCCTACGCTTTAATCCTAAAAAACGTACTTCCGCTTCCCGAAAAGAACCACCCCTCTTTGGCCTGTGGAACCTCTCCTAGCTCCGGGTAAGCGAGCAAGGCTGCAGCATAAAGATCATTGAGTATGATCGGATCGGCGATTGTTTCAAGCAGCGTTCTTGAGTCAAGTTTTTCCCACCCTGTAAAACTGCAGAGTGTGATATCATCAAGCAGATGTTTTTTGAAGGTTTTATAGACCTCTGTGGTATCACACCCGATCTCAGGCGTAAAGAGTTCCAACTGAAGCGTCTCCTCTTCAAAAGGCTCCACGATCTCACCGAAACCGCTGACATTGGCAGAGGGGTAGTTATGGATAAAGAAGGGGAGGTCGGCACCTATCTTGCTGCCCAGCTCCGAGAGCGTCTCTGTATCAAGTTTGAGTCCGCATACCTCATTGCAGAGGCGCATAAATGCCGCAGCATCCGAACTTCCCCCGCCCAGACCTGCCTGGCTCGGGATACGTTTGGTGACGACCACTTTATGGGATGTGAAAAACCTTTCCAGTGCAGGGCTTTGTGTATAACTTTTGAGACTTTGGTAAGCTCTGTAGATGGTATTGGATTCCAAAGGAACCCCTTCGCATCCCTCTATAGTAAACGTATCACATACACAAGGCTCAAATGTGATTGTATCATAGAGCGCTTCTACGCGCATAAAACGTGAAAGTAGGGTATGGTATCCCCCTCTGTGTCCGGTGATCTTCAGGAAGATATTGACTTTGGCATGGGCTTTTATGCTGTACATGTATCCTCCTCAAACTTGGGTAGTCTATTGAGCTTGTAGCTCACTTTTCCCTCTTTGATCTCTATAATGGCAAAGAAGTTGGAGGTCTCTATCAGATAGGTGCCATCCTCCTTCTTTTCAAAATACTCCACGGAGAGCTTTCTCCCGAGCTCCAGGTAGTTCTCATCCCCGCTATAGAGGTTAATGGGGATGGCGAGGTGTTGGAAGGGGTTGACGGCTCTCTCCTCTTCATAGCGGAACGCCCCCTCATGGATACGGTGGAGAGAGGAGAGTGTCGCATCCACGCCCAGTCTGTCTGCGATGATCGCTCCGAGGCTTCGTATATAGGTCCCTTCACTCACCGTTGCTTCAAAATGTATAAAGGGGTGGGTGTAGTGTATAAACTTCATCTTATGGATCGTAGAGGTGATCGTTTTGAGTGCTACCTCTTTGCCTTCGCGTGCCAGTTCATAGGCACGCTTGCCGCCGATCTTTTTGGCGGAGAACTTGGGAGGGTAATAGGTCAGTTCACCTTCCAGCGAACGCAATACCTCTTTGACCTGCTCCTCGCTGAAAGGCGCCACTTCCTGGATGGAGTCTACATTTTCGATATCGAGACTCGGTGAGTTTGCCCCAAGCCAAAGTGTGGCACGGTAGCTCTTCGGGGTTTTATCAAGATACTGAAAGAGTTTGGTATAGACACCCGTAGCGACGATCAGGCATCCCGTGGCAAAAGGGTCAAGTGTCCCTGAAAAGCCTACCTTTTTGGTGCCGTATTTGCGTTTCACATACCCCATATAACCGTTGGATGAACGGAAGATCGGCTTGTTTACGACAAACAACCTATTCATTAAAAGACCTCTTTTAATGAGAGATAAGAGGGAGCAGGGAGCAGGGAGCAGTTTTGGTATGTTTTGCTGTGCAAAACTTTGATGATAACGTAGTGAATAGATGTCACATTATTCCTTCGTAGGTCGGGGTGTCCTCACCCCGACAATAGTGATATAAGAAAGCTGTCGGGGTAGGGATACCCCGACCTACGATCAGACCGGTTGTACAAAAGAGCTGAGTATCTCTTTTTTGTTGCCGCCGAAATTGATCAGAAGTTTATACTCTTTGCCGGATTTATTAGCCGCCTGAACGCGCCCGATACCAAAGATCTTGTGTTTGACGAGGTCGCCTTTTTTGAAGGCAGAACTTTTGGTGATCTTCAGCGAGGCATCCTGTATCAGGCCTGCTTCACCAAGGAAACGGCTTTTGTCTATCATCTTTCTTCGGCCCTTGTAGAAGCGGCTGTCGACATAACAGAGCGTGAGATCGGATTTGGCCCTGGTGATGGCTACATAGCCCAGTCTACGCTCCTCTTCCATATTGCATCCTTCACCCAGCAGCGGGAAGAACTCCTCTTCCATCCCGATGACAAAGACATGCTCGAACTCCAAACCTTTGGCCGCATGGATACTCATGATCGTAATGGCATTCTCTTCTATCTGGTCCTGATCACTTTGGAGGGAGATGTCATTGAGGAATTCATCAAGATTGAGTTCCAGGTTTTTCGCGACGGCATCCCTGAAGTATCCGTAAAACTCATCGATGTTCATGTTGCGTTCAAACCCGTCTACCATGGCTGCATAGTGCTCTTTGAGTTTGATACGCTCTTCAAAGAGTGTGATAAAGTTTTCAAGTGAACCTGCAGCCTCTTCCCGTAGGAAGGTGATGTCTTCAACCATTTTTTCCAGTGCCGTTGCCACTTTTTTGCTGATGACAACAGGCAGTTCTCCGGTTAACATTCTCTCAATGTAGGCAAATACCGAAAGGTGTGTATCATATGCGGCTTTCTGCAGTTTTTCAATAGAGGCTTTACCGATACCTCTTTTGGGTTTGTTGATAATACGCAGCAGTGAGAAGTCATCATAAGGATTGGAGATGACTCTGAAATAGGAGATGATATCTTTGATCTCGGCCCGTTCGTAGAAGCGCATTCCGCCGATCAGCTTAAAGCTGAGTCCTTCTTTGGTGAACCCCTCTTCCAAAGATCTTGAGAGTGCATTGATACGGTAAAGAACGGCGATCTCTTCGGGATCAACCCCTTTGTCCAAAAGTGCCTCTATCTCATGCGCGATCGATTTGGCTTCCATGGATTCATCCAGAGAGTGCAGGAGTTTGACTTCTCCCCCTTTCCCTTTGTGACTGACAAGTTTTTTGCCCAAACGTCTTGAGTTGTGCTCGATCAGTGTATTGGCTGCTTCCAGGATAGGTTCGGTAGAACGGTAGTTGGTCTCCAGCTTCACGACTTTAGTACCCTCAAAATTCTCTGAAAACTCCAGAATATTTCGTATATTTGCGCCTCTCCAGCCGTAGATACTCTGGTCATCATCACCCACGACACAAAGGTTGCCGTGTTCGCTGCAGAGGTGTTCGAGCAGTTTGAATTGGAGCTCATTGGTATCCTGGTACTCATCTACCATGATATAGCGGTAACGCTCACTTGTCTCTTTACGGAGTACAGGGTCTTCATCGAGTATTTTATAGGTAAGCATCAAAAGGTCATCGAAATCTACGAGGTTATTCTCTTCGATATTTTCCTGGTACTTTTCATAGATGGCAGCCACTTTCTTATAATCAGAGAGCTCTGCATTTTTTTTCACCACTTCAGGAGGGAGGAGTGAATTTTTGTATTTCGAGATCTCTGAAGCGATGAAGGAGATATTGAGATCTATTTTCAGCTCTTTGGCAATGGTGCGTATGAGACGTTTTTTGTCATCGCTGTCGATGATCACAAAGTTATTGTTACGTCCCAGTTTTTCGATGTGGAATTTCAAAAAGAGCAGACCGAATTTATGGAAAGTGCATAGCAGAGGCGGATAACTGGACCTACCCGGCATAAGCCCCAGTGCACGCTCTCTCATCTCTGCGGCTGCTTTGTTGGTAAAGGTCAAAGTCAGGGTATTGGCAGGATCGATACCTACTTCTCCGATCAGGTATGCAAGTCTTGTTGTCAGGGTTTTTGTTTTCCCCGATCCGGCACCCGCGAGAATAAGTAATGCCCCATCGATATGCTCTACAGCTTCACGCTGTGAGGGGTTAAGCTGATTTATAATTGTTTCCATATAATCTCTTATGAACTCCTAATATCTATTAATTATACCCTTATAATGATTAAGGATGAATAGAAAAGAATAATTCTGATTTTACTAATAAGTTGAACTTATGTACTGTTAAGTATAATTTGTTATAATATTTTTCAGAATTATTTGTTTTGTATAGCGATTAATTATTGTTATCGTTGTATATATTTAAAAAAAGGAAATCAATGTTAAAAGATTTTGTTAAACTCGAGACATTTCTGACGGTTGCGAGAGAGAGAAGTTTCTCTAAGGCATCTGCTAAGCTAGGTATTTCTCAGCCTGCAGTAACACAGCAAATAAAATTTATAGAAAAATACTTAGGTGAGAAGATCATTGAACGTAAAAAGAACGGGATCAAACTCACCGCAGCGGGAGATGAACTCTACAAGATAGCATTGCGTCTTGAAAAAGAGATCCACGCCTCTGAGAATGATGTATTGAAGATCATCAACAAGGAGATCACGTTCAGACTGGGAGCTTCTTTCACGATCGGTACCTATATTATCCCTGGACAGTGTCTCAACACAATGAGCAAAGCGATCAATAATGATGTAAAGCTAAGCATTGACCTAAGTCAAAATATCGTGCAAAAGCTTAAAGACAGAAAACTGGATCTTGGTCTGATTGAATCCCCTGTGATTGATAATGACCTGATCTACAGAGAGTGGTTGGAAGATGAGCTTGTTGTAGTGAGTAATGTGCCTATCCCGAAAGTACTTAAAACTGAAGAGCTTTATGATTTTCAATGGATCTGCCGTGATGAAGGTTCACACACAAGACAGGTAGTTTCTGAGGTCTTTGAAGAGTTGGGTGTATCCTGTCAAAGTTTTGATGTACTCAGTGAGGTAAGTAATACCACAGCAGTACTTCAATCGATAAAAAAAGCGAAAAAGAACGAAGAGAAGCCTGTTGTCTCGATCATCTCCAAACATGCGATCGAAGAAGAGGTGAGCAGAGGTGAGTTGTTTGAGGCGAGACTCCGTGGTTACACGATGACACGAAGCTTCTATATAGCTTACTCTAAAGAGAATAAACATAATGCCTATGTAGAGAATGTTGTAAACTATATTCTTACCGGACACTGTGACGCCTAAGTCACAGTGGAAACTTTCCTATTTTTTTTTCAAAAACTTTTTATTTTCGGGGTTACTTAAAAGCGCTTCCATAGAGTTTTGCGTTGAAGCTTTTTTGGATAGAACTTGTGAACTGATTTCTGCATGATTGATGAGTACGGGGGTATCACCGACAAAAAGCTGTTTGATTGCCAGTAGAGGCATCGAGACGGTCGAACCGAAGTTGTCACTTCCGAACCCCGCTTCAAAGGAAAAGATCCCATCCTCGACTTTTGCACTTTGGTAGGTATACCCGCTTAAAACAAACAATACGGTATCTTTAAATGTTTCATAGATATCTGAAGGAAGCTCGGGGGTAAAAGTGATATGCTTCACCTCGCAAACGATCGCAAATTCCTGATCTTTGTCGAAAAGATAGGAGAGATGTTTGCTTAAGTGTTCTTCCATGATAGCGCTATATTCCGGTGTTTGGAAAAGATTGATCGTCATGTTCTGCCTTATGATTTTAAAATATTGATGTGACTTAGGATCTTAAATCCTAACATAGCATTCATTAAAGCCACTTTTTCATACCTCTCGAGCGAATCACTGGGGATATCTTTTTCTTGGAGGAATCCCTGATCTAGAAGATAGGCACGCATGGTTCCTTTAAGCAGCGGCTCTCTGGGAGTGATCCATGTTTTCCCGTCGAAGAAAGCGATATTGGCAATCGTCGTATCGGTGATGAGTCCCTCTTTTTCGATAATGACATCATCTGCCTCCGGGTTCTCTTCCAGGAGTCTCTCCAGTGCACTTCGATCAGCAAATTTATAGTGATAGGTGAAATCCGAAGGAACTACTTTAAGGGTCTTGATCTCTTTTGGTCTATAGGGAATGAACTCAACAGACTCCATGGTGTGGGAGTAGAGTACTCTGCATCGGTAGAGTTTTTCATCAGGGGCTTTGATCAGAGAGGAGAGGTCAAGTGTGTCAGTCAGACCAAAGAGTTCTCTCCTGCTTTTATCAAGCCGTTTTTGGTGGTACTCCAGATGATGCACCTCTCCGCCTTCACATTTGATGGTTTCTAAAAGAAGATCGGACGGTTGCATAGTAGAGATTATTCAAAGAGCTCTGTGGAGAGGTAGCGTTCAGCCGTATCGCACAGTATCGTGACGATCGTTTTGCCTTTGTTCTCGGGTCTTTTTGCCAACTCTAACGCGGCAAAGAGGTTTGCTCCGGCAGAGATACCTACCAGCAGACCTTCCTCTTTGGCAACTTTTCTTGACATCGCAAATGCATCCTCATCGGCTACAGGGATCACTTCATCGTAAATCTCTGTGTTGAGTACGCTCGGGATAAATCCTGCACCGATTCCCTGTATTTTGTGCGGTCCGGCTGATTTGCCGTAGAGTACCGAAGAGGATTGCGGTTCTACTGCCACAGAGGTGATATCCGGAAGATGCTCTTTGAGTACCTCTGAAGTACCGGTAAGAGTACCCCCTGTCCCTACTGCAGCCACAAAGATATCGAGGTGGTTATCGGTATCCTTCAGTATCTCCATTGCGGTGGTTCTTCTGTGAATATCCGGATTGTCAGGGTTGTCAAACTGCTGCAGTATGATCGCATTATCCAACTCTTTTTCAAGCTGGGAAGCCTTTTCTATAGCACCGCCCATCCCTCTGTTTGCAGGGGTAAGTACAAGGTTGGCGCCAAGGTGTGTGAGCAGCTTGCGTCTTTCGATACTCATAGACTCAGGCATTGTCAGGATAAGCTTGAGCCCTTTTGCTGCACAGATCGCTGCAAGTCCGATACCTGTATTTCCCGATGTCGGTTCTATGATCGTTGTATCCTGGTTGATCCTGCCTGCTTTCATCGCTTCATTGATCATATTGAAAGCGATACGGTCTTTGACCGATGAGGTGGGATTCATAAATTCACATTTACCCAGTATTGTTGTTCCTGTCTCTTCTGAGAGAGAGTTGATTTTGACCAACGGTGTGTTACCGATCAGTTCTGTAATGTCATGTGCTAACACAACGTTCTCCTTATGGAATTGATAGAATGTTATCCTGTCACGTATTTTAACAGATTACTTTTTACTTAACGGAATAAATTCAAAATTTTCATCGTCATAATGTTCAATGACCCCGCTTTCAAGATCATAATGCCATGCATGCAGGAAGAGCGTTCCCTCTTCAATGCGTCTTTTTACCCCCGGGTAGGTCAGCAGGTTCTCAAGCTGGTAGACGACAGATATCTTTTCCGTGTAGCGCAGCATCTCTGTACGGTCTTTATCCTTGTAGGCAAGCGAAGCGACCTTCTTTGCCTCCCTGCCGAGATCAAGCCACTTGATCGTGTGCAGGTTTTCAGGTGTATGGGGGAGCTCTTTATACAATGCCTCTATGGCACCGCAGTGGGAGTGCCCGCAGACAATGATGTCTGAAACCTCCAAGATGCTTACGGCATACTCGATGGCTGAGGCGGTAGAGTGGTAATCCTCATCAGGCTTATAGGGCGCCACAAAGTTTCCGACATTGCGTATGATGAAAAGATCACCCGGTTTCGCACCGGTGATCATATCGGGCATTACGCGCGAGTCGCTACACCCGATAAAAAGCGCTTTGGGGTTTTGGCCCTGTTCTACAAGACGCTTAAAACGCTCTTCATTCTTTTTAAACTTGACTTGCTGGAAGGCGTTGTGCCCTTTGACAAACTTTGTGAGTTTACTATCCAACCTTGACCTCTTTGAGCGAGTATGCAATTTCCTCTCCTGCATACATCGGTACCACACCGTTGTAGTCATTCGGTACGACATACGGTCTCTTCTCCAGCACTACCTCTTTAGCGGGAGGTGTCACACCATAGATACGACATGCATTACCGCTGATAAAATCAGGCAGCTTGTCTAAAGCATCATGTTTCTCAAAAAGTTCAGCAAGTACCTGCAGTGCGATCGGTGCGGTGAAGACTCCGGCAGCACATCCGCATGCCTCTTTGGCCTCTCTCGGATGCGGTGCCGAGTCGGAACCGAACATTACTTTCGGGTGCGCTTTCAATGCTACTTCAAGCAGTGCTTCTCTGTCATAAGGACGCTTCGCGATCGGTTTACAGAAAAGATGCGGCTGCAACATACCTCCGGCTACATCGTCAAGTGTAATAAGCAGGTGGTGCAGCGTGATCGTCGCATAGAGGTTCGGATGTCTCTCCAGGGCTTCTACACTTGCTTTTGTCGTGATGTGCTCCATAATGATCTTAAGATCGGGAAAGGCTGTTGCCAGCTCCTCATAGATGGAGACAAACTCTGCTTCTCTGTCCATCACAAATCCGTTGGTCTCTCCATGAATACAGAGAGGGAGACCGAGTTCGCTCATGGCCGTGAGGGCAGGACGAAGCGCCTCTACATCAAAACCGCTGACACCCCCTTCACTGTTGGTAGTGATCCCCGCAGGGTAGAGTTTGATCGCAGTGATCTCATCACGCACCGACTCAAGAAATGCTCTGTCATAACTCGGTTTGAAAAAGAGTGTCATATAGGGTTCAAAGGACTCATCGCCGATCGCTTCCATGATACGTGCTTTGTAGGCAACGACCTCTTCTTTGTTGGTAACCGGCGGTACAAGGTTTGGCATAATAATCGCACCGGAGAAGGTATGAGCACTCGCTTTGGCGATATTGTGCAGCATCTCTCCATCTCTAAGGTGAAGGTGCATATCAAGTGGTGAATGGATACTCAATTGTTGTGGCATCAAAGTCCTTTAGTACATAATATTGGGGTGTACCGGCTTTGGGAACAAGCCAGTAGATAATAACTATTTTGCCACAAAATTGATTAAAACGGAGTAAATCCATCCACTTAGGAGGGGTGTACTCCACCAAGGGGTAGTCGATACCCCCTTTGAAGAGTTGATTACAGCGTAAAATCCTCAGTGAAGAGGCTGTCAGCGCTTTATGGGGTGCATTGAATTCAAACTGCCATTTCGCATACTCCGAACAGCTCGGGTAGTAACGGCAATTGCCGGGCAGCATGCGGGAGATGTACTGGTAGCCTTTGATAGGTGCGATAAAGAATTTTTTGAAGTTCATTACATACTTTGGTTTTTGTCAGATTTTATCTAAATTCATCACCGTGCGTCAATCAGCCGAACTTTCTCTCTATCCATCTGCAGAGAAGATAGAGTGAAAAGATCTGATGCTGAAATCTTCCCTGTTTTCCTTCCGAAAGAAGCCACTCAAGCTGTGTTTCATTGAAAATTTTATGTTTTTTTTGCACCCTTTGGATGATTTCCAGTTCATTACTGCTCTGCAGCCATTCCAGATAGGGATAGTTAAACCCTTTTTTCTTACGGTGGATGATCGCTTCGGGAAGGTAGGTTTTGGCGATCTCCTTGATCCATCCTTTAGAGAGCTGTGCTTCTCTGAGTTCAGGGGCTGTAGTAAAAACGGTTTTGACAACTTCTTTATCTAAAAAAGGTGTGCGTGCTTCAATGCTTTGGGCCATGCTGATACGGTCGAGTTTGCGCAGAAAAACTTCGCCCAGCTGAATTTTGAGGTCCAAAAAGCTGTACCAGTCTATCGGTGCATTTCGGCCGCTCTTTTCAAGCTCTTCTCTGTATGAAGCGATCCAGTCCAATGAGTAGTTATCTTTGATATTCATCTTTAAGAGTCTGTTTTGCTGCAGGTCCGTAAAGAGCTCTGCACTGGAGCGGAAAAGGGTTTTCCCTTCGAGGATACGTTTGTACCACTCCCACTCTTTGTGCATGGAGAAGTGTGATTTGAGATAGGTTTTAAGCCAGTTTTTGTGTTTGAGATTGGAGAGCTGTTCGATATCCAGATACTCTTTGTAGGTGCGGTAGCCAAGGAAGAGTTCATCACTCCCATCCCCCGTCAGTACCACCTTGATACCCTCTTTGCGTATCTGCTTCATCAGGTAAAAGAGCGGTACCATCGCCGGGTCTGCAAAGGGTTCATCAAGGATCCCGAGTATCTCTTCCAGCGTCTCCAAAAAATCCTCTCGGGTAAAACTGTAGGCATGATGTGTAGCACCGATATGTGCTGCCACCTGTGCAGCATAGGGGCGTTCATCATGCTTTTCATACCCCTCATATCCGATGCTGAAGGTATGCAGGGGTGCGCTGGATGCGGCCAATGCCGCAATGAGTGAAGAGTCCAGTCCTCCAGAGAGCAGGGCACCGTACTTTACCTCCCCGGGAAGACGCAGTTTTACGGACTCTATCAGTTTTTGATGAATCTGATCGATCGCCTCTTTTTTTGTATGCAGTGTGATAGGGGTATCCAGCAGGGAAAAATAGCGATCTGTAGAGATCTCACGGCTTTTCGTGACAGTCACCCGGCATCCGGCCCCGACTTGAAAAACGTTTTTATCAAAGGTTCTGGGTGTTACAGCAGCCTGGTAAGAGAGATAGCATGGCAGGATCTCCCTGTCAAACTCCAAGGGTTTTAATGCCTCTATCGCTTTGAGTTCGCTGGCAAAGATGACCTGCCCCTCCATGACCGTATAGTAGAGCGGTTTTTTACCGAAAGGATCGCGAAAGAGTTTGAGACTCTCATTCTCGATGATCGCAATGGCAAACATCCCACGCAGTTTTTCTACAAAACGGTCGCCCCATTGTCGATAGGCGGCAAAAGCGACCTCTGTATCGCTTTTGGCCTCGATACCCAGTTCTTCGGCCAGTGCCAGGTAGTTATAGATCTCCCCGTTCATAGCAAAGAGCAACCCCTCTTTTTGGATGGGCTGGGTATGCGGCGTATGGATAGCAGTAATGGCTAGACGGTGCAGACCAAGAAAGCAGTGTTCGTTTTTGATCACATGGCTTTCATCCACTCCCCTGTGGGTGAGTGTCTCAAAAGCCCTTTGTGCCCGGGCCGTATCATATCTCCCCACAATGCCGAAAATAGCACACATTACTCTACCTCCCTGATCATGCCCTGTTGAATGAGGTACGAGGGCGACATATTGATACTGTGGTAGATGGTTGTATCATACTTTTTGTTGTAATAGAGCAGAAGCAGTTTTTGCAAACTCGGCTCGGTAGAAGGGACAAACCAGCCGTTGTTGCTCAGTACGATCATATGTTCGGGACGGTCTTTATAGAGTTTTTCGCTGGTGGCTTCAAAGCAGATCGCATTGCGGTATACCTTGTCTTCAACTTTGTAGTCTGTGACATCTGCACTGGCGATATAGTCCACCGCACCGTCATAAAAGACTTCATTGACCCAGTCACTGAGAAAGTCAGGCAGGGGGTTGCTCTCTCCAAAGGGTACCAGCAGGACCTTATTGGCTACCAGGATACGGTTTTTGGTGAAGATATAGGTAGAGTTACGCGGTACAGTACCGTCAGCGAAGAGCCCTCCTGTAACGATATTGATCTTTTGGGCACGGGTTTGAAGTTCGTCGATGAGTTCCTGGGAACGGTTGATAAATACGGGGAAGACCGACTCGGGCAGGATCACCAGTTTTTTATCCGCCTCGATCGCTTTGTCTATCTGCTCAAAAAGCACCCGGAAATGCTGAGGCTGAAGTGAGGTTTTCCACTTCTCCTCAACTGGAATGGCAGTAGAGACGATCTGCAGCGCTTTATCAACCGGTATCTCTCCTTTGGGGAGTGGCTGATAGGCGAGTATCATCAGGAGCAGATAGTAGGGACGCGACTGCCAGAGCGTGAAGATGATCGCTGAGAGTATAGTGGCAAACTGCCACTTCTCTATCCCCAGGTAGCTCTCTACAAAAACAAGTTCGGGTTTGAGCCAGTCAAAACCAAAAGGGTGGATATAGCTTAATCCTAAGAGCCCCAGTGCTTTCAGTGTGAGTGCCGCCAGCTCTTGAAAAGGAAATTTTGATGCGACTGTTTCACTCAGGTAGGTGATGAACCAAAAAAGCAGACCATAGATCAAAGCGATGAAGAAAAGCCCGATAGGCATTGCCCAGAGCATCTGGTAGTGTTTGAAACTGAGTATAATCCACCAAAACCAGAAGAGTCCGACAAATGCACCGCTCCAGAACCAGCTCTTGCGCTCTGAACCCAATAAGAGATAGAGTCCTACGACCCCCACTGTCGTATTTATAACAGGAGTTGAAAAGTGAAAATAATGGAGGTAAATAAAAGCCGATAAGAGAAACGATATGAAAAAGCCTCTTGTTATATCAAAGGTGTTAAAATATTGGCCAATTTTATTCATTGAAGGATATCCATGGAACAACAAGGTAGTGTAATCGGTTCATTTTTGCCACTTATCATTTTATTTGCGATCTTTTATTTTTTGATCATCAGACCGCAGCAGAAACAGCAAAAAGCGCACCGTGAGATGCTTGACAACCTTCAAAAAGGTGACAAGATCGTTACAAGCGGAGGGCTTATCGCTGTAGTTGTGAAAACTGAAGAAGATTTTATCAAAATCAAACTAAATGAAGATACGATTGTCAAACTTGACAGAACGTTTGTAGCAAAAAAAGAAGAGGTAACCGGTAGCGATGCTTAACTATAGAGTGGTCATCTTCGCTTTTGCACTGATTTTCGGGGTGGTATTTTCGATCCCGTCTTTAATGCAAAGCGAAAGCGGGAAGAAGATCACCCTGGGGCTTGATCTTCAAGGGGGGCTCCATATGCTTCTCGGTGTCAAAAACGAAGTTGCGATCGCTTCCAAGTCCAAATCCATTGCATCCAGCATCAAGTATATCTTTGATGATGAAGAGATCATTTTTGATGCATTGAAGCTGGATGAAGATACGGGTGTGGTCACATTTGAGATCTTGGACAAAGATGATATCGCCAAGGTCAACAAACTTCTCAAAGAGGAGTTGGAGGGTGTGACATTTAGCGAGAACAGTTTGAAGTACTCACTGCAGATGACTACGGAAGAGATCGAACGTACCAAAAAAGATGCGATCGACCAGGCAGTGGATACGATCAGAGGCAGACTGAACGAGTTTGGTCTGGCTGAGCCTACGGTAGCGAAACAGGGTGAAGACAAGATCCTTGTTGAGGTGCCTGGGATCAAAACCCAAGAGGATGAGCAGCGTATCCGTGAACTTATCGCACGAGCGGCACACCTGCAGTTGATGGCAGTGGATGAAGAGAGAATCGCCCGTGTACACTCGATGAGTCCGGCAGAAGCGAAAAGTTACGGTGATGTGATCTTGCCTGACGTCAATACAGGAGAGAAGTATCTTCTTAAAGGGATCCCGGTACTCGATGGGTCAATGCTCACTGATGCAAAAGTCGGATTTGATGAGAACAGCCAGCCGGTGATCAACTTTGCGCTCAACGGACAGGGGGCAAAGATATTCGGTGACTTTACAGCGATCAGCGTAGGTAAACGTATGGCCGTGGTACTTGATAACCAGGTCTACTCAGCACCGAATATCCGTGAGCGTATCGGTGGAGGACATGTACAGATCTCCGGACAGTTTACGATGGAAGAGGCACACGATCTGGCTATCGCACTCCGATCCGGATCACTTCTTGCTCCGGTTTACGTGATGGAGAAGAGAAGTGTAGGACCGAGCCTGGGTGCAGACAGTATCAAAGCAAGCTCTATGGCATTGGTACTTGGATTTATACTTGTTGTCATCTTTATGGTGATCTACTACGGTATGGCAGGTGTGGTTGCCAATGTGGCATTGATCGGTAACCTCTTTTTGATTTTAGCGATTATGTCGCTCTTCGGTGCGACATTGACACTGCCGGGAATGGCGGGTATCGTACTGACTGTCGGTATGGCAGTGGATGCCAACGTGATCATCAATGAGCGTATCCGTGAACTTCTGAACGAAGGAAAATCGATCGCCAAATCGATCGAGGACGGATACAAAAATGCCTTCACCGCGATCTGGGATGCCAACGTGACGACACTGATCGCAGCAACTGTACTCTATGCCTACGGTACAGGTGCGATCAAGGGGTTCGCGCTTACGATGAGTATCGGTATTATGGCTTCAATGCTTACCGCAATCGTGGGAACACACGGTATCTATCAGTGGGTATTGCCAAAAATGGATAAAAACAGACTGGGTTACTGGTTTGGAATAAAAGGGAGTAAATAATGGAACTGTTTAAATACGAAAAACCGCTCTCTTTGATGGCTCAGGCAAAACGCTTTGGCGTTCTTTCGATTATTCTAGTGCTTACCTCTTTGGGACTGATCTTTACCAAAGGGTTCAATATGGGGATCGACTTTGCCGGCGGTACGGTGATCCAGGTACAGTATGATCAGAAAGCCCCGATAGATGAGGTCAGAGAGGTACTTACTGCCCAAGAGGCCTATAAAGGTGCCAGCGTTACCTACTTTGGTGCAGATGAAGAGATCGTGATCAAGACGAAAACAAGCTCGAAGAGTGTCGGAGTGGATATCGGTGACCAGGTGAGAGAACTTCTCAAAGATACCAAAGGCTTTAAAGAGGTAAGACGTGTCGACATGGTCGGTGCGAAGGTCGGTTCAGAGCTTCGTGAGAAAGGGTTGATGGCGATGGTACTGGCGATCATCGGTATTTTGATCTATGTATCATTCAGATTTGAGTGGCGTTTTGCCGTGGCATCTGTGATGGCACTTGTACACGATGTGACGATTGCGATGGGGATGATCGTACTCTTCAGTGTAGAGGTCAACCTGGATATCCTGGCGGCATTGCTGACAATCCTCGGTTATTCACTCAACGATACGATTATCGTTTTTGACCGTATCCGTGAGGGGATCAGAACGATCAAAGATCCTGACCTTGCAGGCATTATCGATGAGTCGGTATCACGTACGCTTTCACGTACGACACTGACCTCATTGACAACATTCTTTGTAGTATTGACACTCTTCCTGTTCGGTGGAGAGATCATTAACGGCTTCTCATTTACACTGCTTGTAGGTGTGATCGTTGGTACCTACTCATCGATCTTTGTCGCTTCACCTATCCTGATGTGGCTTGGTTTCTCGGTAGGCGGCTTCAGAGCTAAAGAGGCCGAAAAGCTTAAGAGAGAAAAAGAAAAAGAGAAGATGCGTGCGATGTACGAACAGGGTACGCTATAACAACGCCAGCGTTGTGAGCTGTCCGCTGAGGACAACAGCGTGCTTAGGAACTTTGTTTCTAAGCAAATAAGCATAAAAAGAGAAGATGCGTGCAATGTACGAACAGGGGACGCTATAACAACGCCAGCGTTGTGAGCCGTCCGCTGAGGACAACAGCGTGCTCAGAAGCTTTGCTTTTGGGCAAATTAGCATAGTACGTTATAATAACGTCAAAGAGACTTAAGGAGTCAGAATGAACTGGGGTAAAGTTTTTTACATGTTCTTTACGCTGATGTCTTTGACGACATCAGCGGCATTTATATTTGAACATTCACTGGTTGCACTGTTTATCGCAGGATCGGTCAATGTGGTTTCTACCTTGATGAAGATCGGGGTGAGAAATGTTCTCTCTGCTGAACTACTGGCTGGTTCACTGGTAGCGGATCTGCACTTGATCCCTGCGTTTTTTGCGATGAAGTTCTATGGTAATGTGGATATGGCTGTCGGATTGGTAATCGGTGCGGTGATCGCGAACCTTTATACGATCTTCATCTCCATGATAGAAAGTGCAAAACAAAAAACAGAGTTTTAGTTCTCTGTGCATTGTATCTTCGATACAGAGAAGAGGAGTGGATTGATGCCAAGAACCCCTCTGCTCACAGGAAGTGACGCTGCGTCTAAGCGTCACGAGATCCAAACCTATTTTCACTCCTGTTACCGGCGTTACGAGTCACTCTTTGAAGTGCTTTCTGATGAAGGTGCCTATTTTAAAAAATCAGATCCGCTTCGACATCCACTGATCTTTTACTATGGACACACAGCGGTCTTTTTTATCAATAAATTCAAACTTGCAAAACTGATAGAGGACGGACTAGACCAGGAATTAGAGTCGATCTTTGCGGTTGGCGTCGATGAGATGAGCTGGGATGACCTGGATGAGAAACACTATGCCTGGCCTTCGCTCCAGGAGACTCAAGCGTATCGTGAGAAGGTTTTTAAGATTGTCAGTCGGGTCATTGACACCCTTCCCTTGGAACTCCCTATCACGGAGAGCTCTCCCTGGTGGACAATCCTGATGGGCATCGAGCATGAAAATATCCACCTGGAGACCTCTGCCGTATTGATACGTCAGCTTCCGTTGAGATATCTGAGACAACATCCAGTATGGCAAGCTTCAGAGAGGGTGGGAGCGTCTCCTCAAAACAGACTGCTTGAGGTGCCGGGCGGATCGGTAGAAGCAGGGACAGCGATACACCCTCCGCTCTACGGCTGGGATAATGAGTATGGAGAGCACAGCTGTGAGGTACCGGACTTTAAAGCCTCAAAATATCTTGTCAGTAATCAGGAGTTTCTGGAGTTTGTTGAAGATAAGGGGTATGAGACTCTATCCTATTGGAGTGATGAGGGGAATGCCTGGCGTGTGTATGAAAAAGTCTCTTCTCCTCGTTTTTGGATCCCTGCAGAAAAGGGCTATAGACTTCGTACGTTGACCGGAGAGATACCTTTGCCCCTGAATTGGCCCGTAGAGGTAAACTCTCTGGAGGCTGAAGCATTCTGCCGATGGAAAAGCAGGCAGTTGGGTATTACCGTCACTTTGCCTACAGAGGATGAATATCTTCGCCTCAGAGACTTTGCAAAGGTCCCGCCGCTTTTGTCCTGGGGAGAGAAGGCCCCGGCCAATATCGCACTGGAAGGTGCTGCTTCAAGCGTACCGGTAGACGCTTATGAACATAACGGTTTTTATGATGTGATAGGCAACGTCTGGCAGTGGACACGGACCCCTATCTACCCTTATGCGGGGTTTAAGGTGCATCCGGCCTATGATGATTTTACCGTACCTACATTTGATGGGAAACACAACTTGATCAAAGGCGGATCATGGATCAGTTGCGGAAATCTTGCGGCAGAGAGCAGCAGATACGCCTTCAGACGTCACTTCTATCAATTTGCAGGATTCAGGTATGTAGAGAGTAGCTATGAAGAGGATATCAAAACGTCGGAGTACAGGAGCGATACGCTTATTTCTCAGTATTGTCACTTCGGTTGGGGAGAGAACGCTCTTGGCGTGGCAAATTATCCCCAAAGGTGTGCCGAACTTGTATTAGCGTATATGGAGGATAGACCCAAAAGAAGAGCACTTGATGTCGGATGTGCCACCGGTCGAAGCAGTTTTGAACTGGCACGTGAGTTTGATGAGGTAGTGGGAGTGGATTTCTCCGCACGCTTTATCCAACAGGCGCAGCTTCTTAAAGAACAAGGTGTGTTACGTTATAGTATCCCTATAGAAGGAGAGCTGGAGTCTCTTGAAGAGGTCAGCCTAAAAAGTTACGGGTTGGAAGATGTCGCGCACAAAGTCAATTTCTGGCAAGCAGATGCCTGTAACCTCAAGCCTATCCATCAGGGGTTTGATTTGATCTTTGCGGGCAATCTGATCGACAGACTCTATGATCCCGGAAAATTTCTTGATTCACTGGCTGCACGCCTGAATGAAGAGGGGATGGTGATCCTCACCTCTCCGTATACCTGGATGGAAGCGTACACCCCTAAAGAGAAGTGGATCGGGGGATATCAAAGGGATGGGGTTGCGGTGACTACCTTGGATGGTCTTATGGAGCATTTAGGTGAGGATTTTAACTTGGTAGATACCCGGGAGATCCCGTTTGTGATCCGGGAAACGGCAAGAAAACATCAATATACGATAGCCCAGATGAGCGTGTGGCAAAAAAAGAGAAAGTGAGATGAGAGTGGAAGCAGTACAAAGAGAGGGAACCTACACTGTTAAACTAGATGAAGCGGTCAAAAAGTTCGGTAGTGATGATCTGCTGCCGTTATGGGTGGCCGATATGGATATCGCTTCACCGTTATGTGTACAGGAAGCATTGCAAAAGCGGGCAGCCCATCCGGTCTATGGTTATACCGTCTATCCTGACCGTTATTTTGATGCGATTCAAGTGTGGTACCTGAAACGGTTCGGATGGCGTATTGAAAGAGAGTGGATCGTACCGGCTTACGGGGTTGTGCCTTCACTCAACTTTGCGATCCATGCCTACAGTAGGGAGGGGGACAGTATTATCGTGCAGACTCCGCTCTATCCGCCGTTTTCAGGTTCGGTACGCAGACAGGGTCGGCAGGTTCTGGATAATCAACTGATCTATCAAAACGGCTCTTACGCTATAGACTTTGCCGATTTTGAAGCCAAGGCAAAGGAGGCGAAGCTCTTTTTGCTCTGCTCACCTCACAATCCTACAGGAAGGGTATGGGAGAGAGAGGAGCTGGAAAAAATGATCGATATCTGTCTGGAAAACGAGGTGGTCATTGTCTCCGATGAGATCCATGCCGATATCGTCTATAAAAAGATGCATCATGTATTGGGAAGTTTTGCGAAAGTAGCGCAGCACTCTGTTGTGCTTAATGCCCCGTCCAAGACATTCAATATCGCAGGGCTGAACAGCTCCTATGCGATCATTCCGAATAGGAAATTGCGTCATGCCTATATCCATGAGCAAAACAGATCAGGGATTACAAACGGTACCCCTTTTGGTATCGAAGCATTGATGGCAGCCTATGAGGGAGGTGAAGGATGGTTGGACGAGCTGAAAGTTGCACTCTGGGAGAATGTAGTGTTTGTCAAAAGCTTTATCACTGCCCATGATCTTCCCTTCAGAGTGGTGGAGCCTGAAGCGACTTTTTTAGTCTGGATCGATTGCCGGGGATTGGGACTCTCTTCAGAAGAGTTGGCAGCATTTTTTATCAATAAGGCAAAACTCGGGCTCAATGAAGGGGTGAGTTTCGGTAAAGCGGGAGAGGGATTTATGCGTTTAAATATCGGCACCTCCAAAGAGGTACTTCACAAAGCGATGCAGCAGCTGCTTCGTGCCTATGAGGAGCTCAAGTGAGAGGTATCCTTATATGGTTTGTGGTCTCAGTCTGGCTTTTTGCGCTTCCTGCAGACATTCAGTACTTTCTAAACAAGTCAAAACTTCCGAGTAAAGATGTCAGTATCTATATCAAAGAGCTTGGGAGTGACCGGGTAGTGGCATCACTCAACGCAGATAAGATACGCAAACCTGCCTCAGTGATCAAGGTCGTAACCGCCTATGGGGCGCTGTTGAAGATGGGGTTTGATTACCGTTGGCCGACACAGTTCTATACGAATGGAGCGTTGCATTCAGGAAGCCTGGAGGGTGACCTTGTCGTCAAAGGGCATGGCGACCCCTCTTTTGGCTCTGATGATCTGCCGGAAATTGTCGAGCAAATCAAACAAAGAGGTATTCATCAGATCCATGGGGATGTGGTGATAGATAGAAGCTATTTCGATGTAGGGGATAAGGACAGTGCACACTTTGATAACTACCCTTACAGTGCCTATAATGCATGGCCTGATGCGATGATGTTCAATGAACGTACCAGTACGGTCTGTATCACACCCCGTAAGAAGTCTGCCCATAAGGAGATAGAGGATCCAAGCTACAAGGTAGTCAACAGAGTGAAATTTGTCAACAGATCATGCCGTGGAAAATATGCATGGGCAGGTTCCAAAGTAGATATGCAATCACCAGTACCCCAGCTGATACTGACAGGTGAACTTTCAAAACACTGTAAAGAGCGTCAGGTATGCAAGATCGTTACCAAACCCTATAAAGCTTTCTACTATGCACTCAAAGAGGCACTGGAGAAAGAGGGGATCAAGATCACTGGAGGATTGAAGCTTTCGCGTGTTCCCCCGAGTGCCAAGCTTTTCTATATCCACCGCTCAGAGCCCCTTGAAGAGATCATCTCAAAAGCCTTAAAAGAGAGTAACAACATCTATGCCAGACACCTGTTGCTACTCACCGGTGCAAAGGTCTATGGTGCACCGGCTACGGTAGAGAAGGGGAGAAAAGCCGTGATCAACCTGCTGAAAAGTCAGGGTGCCCTGCGTTCAGGAGCATTTTTCCTGGATAACGGTTCGGGGCTCTCCAGACGTTCTGAAATGTCTGCAAGGATGTTTTCTGAAGTCTATGAGAGTGCCTACAGGGTTTTAGGTACCCGCTGGATGGAGACCCTCTCTATCGCAGGGAAAGACGGTACGATCAAACAACGTTACCGCTATAAACCGGCGCAAAAAAGAGCCTGGATGAAAACAGGAACACTCAAATATGTGAAAAATATCGGCGGCTATGTCAAAGACAGAGCCGGGAACTATTACAGTGTCGTGATCCTGGTCAATACAAAAAGGGGAAGATTCCGCGCGGTGGAACTGCAGGACAGTATCATTAACTGGTTGGCACAATCCAGGAAAACACCAAATGAAGATAGCGCCAAAAGAGCTTCAAAACAAGTGGACCGGCCTGCTACTATAGAGACAAAAGAGGCATCCTCTACACCGAAAAAGGGTAAAAAAACTTCAGGGAACTACTATATACAGATAGCGTCCGTGACGAAGAAGCCGGATAGTCACTATCTCTCCAAGATAGAAAAGAGCGGCTTTAGCTATAAAGTAGTCTATGAGAAGCGCTACAAGGTACTGATAGGAGGATATCCAAGCAGGGAAAGTGCGCAAAAAGCACTACCGAAGATACGTCAGAAGTTCAACAAGGGTGCGTTTATTGTAACAAGGTAATTACGGTATAATCTTTCTTTAATTTATAGAGCATATAGGACTGTAATGAACTTCGAAACCTATCCTTTTGAGAAATTGAATAACCTGCTGGAAAACATTACTCCAAATGAGGTATTTTCACCGTTGAGTCTAACGATCGGTGAGCCTCAGTTTGATACACCGGAATTTATTCAACATGCATTTAGCGAGCATAGTGAGCTGCTCAACAAGTATCCCAAAACAGCAGGAGAGGATCTGCTGAGCGAGGGGATGCTTCAGTATCTCAAAAACCGTTTTGATCTGGAGCTGAATAAAGATCAGATCATCCCTAGCTTCGGGACCAGAGAAGTACTCTTTAATTTTCCGCAGTTTTTACTGCATGATGTAGAGAACCCTGTGATGGTATTCCCCAATCCGTTTTACCAGATCTATGAGGGGGCAGCCAAAGCAAGCAGAGCCGAGGTGATCTACCTGAACCTGAACGAAGAAAACAACTTTCAACCTCTCATCGATGAGGAGCAGTTGGCCAAAGCGGATTTCGTGATACTCAACTCACCAAACAACCCGACTTCATCCGTGATGAGTA
Source organism: Sulfurovum sp. MH2-6 (assembly GCF_058374785.1). Lineage (NCBI taxonomy): Bacteria > Pseudomonadati > Campylobacterota > Epsilonproteobacteria > Campylobacterales > Sulfurovaceae > Sulfurovum > Sulfurovum sp. MH2-6. The sequence continues at coordinate 2,206,345 of NZ_CM178170.1, read as the reverse complement.
TGGAGGACATGAAGCAGTGGGTCACACTGGCACTCAAACATGATTTCGTACTGCTCAATGATGAGTGTTATGCAGACCTCTATCTGAATGATCCGATCCCTTCTCTGCTCAATGCCAGTATAGAGGCAGGTAATGGGAGTTTCAAAAACGTGTTGGTGATCAACTCGATCTCAAAACGCTCTTCTGCTCCAGGTCTTCGTTCCGGATTTATCGCCGGGGATGCAGCGATACTGAAAGAGTATATGGTCTACCGAACCTATATCGGCTGTGCATCACCGCTGCCATTGCAGTATGCAGCTGCAGTTGCATGGGCAGACCAGGATCATGTCGATCTCTTTAGAGAGAAATATAAAAAGAACTTCGAAGTAGCCAAAGAGGTTCTCGGAGTCGATGCCCCGGAAGCAACCTTTTATATCTGGCTCAAAGTCGGTGACGAGATCGCTTTTACTACAAAACTCTATGAGGAGTACAACCTCAAAGTGATTCCCGGATCTTTCCTTGGTAGGGAAGGTGAAGGAAAAGGGTATGTAAGACTTGCCCTGGTCTATGAAGCGGAAAAAACAAAAGAAGCGTTAGAACGTATAAAAATGTGTATGGGAGAGATAAATGAATAACGAAATGCCGGACATTCACGCCGAAGAGCTCAAAAAAGACCCTGAGTTCCTGGCAAATATAGAGAGACTGGAAAAAGAGTGTAAAGAGGAGCAGAGTATTGCCAAAGGATATCAGCTTTTGGACGCGAGACTGATCATCGAATCACCTGAAGATGAGATCAACGAGATCTTCACCTTTATTGTGAACAGTGCTTTTGATAAGCTTGCGGAGAACCTGACTTCAGGGAAATCATTTGATATGAGTGATGCAGAGGATATCGCAACGGCACGTGCGATCTATGAACATGCGATACAGCGTTACAGTGAAAATGATATGAAGGGTGCCAAGGAGATGTTCCTGGTACTCAACTATACGATAGACCATGCAGCGCTAAAAGATGCGATGATGATCCATGCCTGTGCAGTGATGGCCGGTAAGAGTTTTGAGGACTTTATCGAGAGTATGGTAGATATGGAGGGGATAGATGTAAATGATCCTCTGGCATTTTTTATCCAGAACTTTACGCAACCGACCGATATCCTTCTTACGATGTTTGCCAAGTATGTCAAGCAGGGTGAAGAGGAGCTAAAAGTACTTGATGAGAGTAAAGATCAATAAATGACTACTCAGAAGAAAATTCACTTTATCGGGATCGGGGGGATAGGACTCTCTGCCCTGGCAAAATTTCTTGCAAATGACGGGCATAAGATCTCCGGTTCCGATATCAAACAGACCGAGATCACCAATGATCTGGCAACCAACTTCCATGCCAAGATCACCATACCACACCATGAAGATGCTGTCGAGGGTGCGGATATCGTCATCTACTCTGCTGCTGTACGCCCGACCAATGTGGAGTATCAAAAAGCAAAAGAGCTGGGTATCACACTCCTTTCCCGTAAAGAAGCCCTGAAGTTCATACTGGGCGGGAAAGAGGTCTATGCCGTAGGCGGAGCACACGGCAAAAGTACGACTTCAGCGATGCTCTCTTCTTTGATCCCGGACTCCAATGCATTGATCGGTGCGATCAGTAAAGAGTTTGGCTCCAATGTACGCTATGCTGAGAACAATAAAGTGGTCTTTGAGGCGGATGAGAGTGATGAGAGTTTTTTGAACTCCAATCCTTATCTGGCGATCGTTACCAATGTGGAACCCGAACATATGGAGTACTACAACTACGATGAGACACTCTTTTACAACGCCTACACGAACTTTCTCTCCCTGGCAAAGATACGCGTGATCAATGCTGAAGATGAATTTCTCGCTTCATTGGAGATGGAGAGCGTCAAGCTCTATCCGAGCAGAGAGATCAAAAATATCGAATTTACACTGGTAGAGGGTAAACCGCATACAAAGTTTGAACTACGTGATCTGGGGACATTTGAGGTATTCGGACTGGGGGAACATATCGCTTTGGATGCAGCACTGGCGATACTGGCAGCACTGGAGCTTGGTGAGTCGATTGAGGATATCAGAAAGCATCTCTCTTGCTATCAGGGGATCAAGAAGCGCTTTGACATTATCCAGGACAGAGAGGCGTGTGTAGTGATCGATGACTACGGCCATCATCCTACCGAGATCAGGGCCACGATGGAGGCACTGAAGACCTATCAAAACCTTAGAGGGTTTGGAGAGCTCAATGTCATCTGGCAGCCGCACAAGTATAGCCGTACGATGGATAACCTCCCGGGCTTCGTCGAGTGTTTTGAAGGTGCGGATGAACTGGTCATCCTCCCTATCTGGGCTGCAGGTGAGATCGAGGTGGATATCGATCTGAAGGGAGCCTTCAGCCGTTATAATCTTTTGATGGCAGATGCGGTCACCCAGGAGGACGGCATTGTCAAAGTCCTGAAAGAGGGGCGTGTCATACGGGAGTACAGCCAGGGGCTCATCACGGCATTCGGTGCAGGGGACATCACCTATCAGATCAGGGGTGAAGCGTAAGGCTTACGTTCAAGGTGCCCACCAAAGAGAACTCCTGAAGTGATGAAAGGGCTTTCTTTATCCTTGGATGGTACCTTGTAGCTACTGTAGGATATTGGAAAATGGAGCAAACGTGATATAATTCTACCAATAAACATTTTGGGAATTTATCGCGTGAAACAAGAAGAGACAAAACAAAAATCTATCATCCAAAAGCTTGACCTGGACGGCTATATCACACAGTTCAAACACTTTTTTGCCAGAGAGAAATCTGTGGTGATGCAGGGGGATATCAACCAGCACTTCCGCTATATCAAAGCACTCTCCTCCGTAGAGTTCCCTCCGCCAAAAGAGGTCAAAAACCTTGATCTAGAGCTCAATCTGATCAAAAAACAGGCGGTACTCGGACTTGAAGAGATCTATGCATTCGTCACGATGATCTCCTATTTCAACCGTCTTAAATCACAAAGTTTACAAGAGCCGCTCTCTTCATGGCTGCACGGTATAGAGATCCCTGATGAGATCGTTGAGATTATCGACTACTTCACGGCTGAAGGGCAGATCAATCCCGAGCGTGACCCCGAACTCTTCAGTCTTGAAAAATCCATCAAACAGAACAAGATCGATATCAAAGAGACACTTTATAAACTGACACACTCTGCAAAGCTCAGAGAGTACCTGGTGGATACACAGGTACACTTCAACGGCGGGGAAGAGACGCTGCTTGTCAGGGGTGGTTTCAACAACACGATCAAAGCGACGGTAGTTGCCAGAAGTTCAGCAGGACACTTCTATATCATCCCCCAAAGCATCTCCCATCTCAAAGAGAAAGAGTCTGCACTGCTCAGCCACAAAGAGGAGGTGATCTACCGCTACTGCAAAGAGATCTCTGCCAAATTTACCAAATGGGAACGTTTTCTGGCCTTCATCAACAAAGAGTATGACAGGTTTGACCACTACCAGGCGCGTGTACAGTTCGCAAGAAGCAAAGAGTACGAGTTTATCCTCCCCAGCAAGTCCAAGCGTATCAAACTCGAGGAGTTTGCCCATCCTGCCATCGAAGAGCCTGTACCGGTCTCAATCGACCTGGATAAGCAGGTGATGTTGATCACGGGAGTGAATGCAGGGGGGAAAACGATGCTTCTGAAATCTCTGCTCAGCGCGGTCTATATGGCAAAATATCTCCTGCCGTTCAAGTGTAATACGGCCAAGAGCGAAGTGGGGCACTATAAAAGTATCGAAGCGGTCATTGATGATCCCCAGTCGGTGAAAAACGATATCTCTACCTTCGCCGGGCGTATGCAGGAGTTTGCAAAACTCTTTGGCAAAGAGCATGCGATCGTTGGGGTCGATGAGATCGAACTGGGAACAGACAGTGACGAAGCAGCAAGTCTCTTTAGGGTTCTTCTTGATGAACTGCGAAAAAAAGGGATCACCTTTATCGTCACGACACACCATAAACGTCTCGCTTCGCTTATGGCAAGTGATGATCAGGTGGAGCTGATCGCGGCACTCTATGATGAAGAGAAACGGCTCCCTACCTATACTTTTTTACAGGGAAGTATCGGAAAGAGTTATGCCTTTGAGACAGCAGAACGTTACGGTATCCCCGAGCGTATCGTAGCACGTGCAAAAGAGGTATACGGTGAGGATAAAGAGAAACTGAACGAGCTGATAGAAAGATCGACTGCCCTTGAGCGTGAGATGAGAGAGAAGATCAGAAAAGTGGATGAGGAACTCTCTGCTGTAGAAAAGAAAAAACAGCATCTTGAAGATCAGGAGTTTAAACTCCGGGAGAGCCATAGAAAAGCGGTCGCAACCCTGGAAAACCGTTACAATGCAGCAACAAAAAGAGCCAGAGAGGCGATGAAAGCCAAGGAGTCCAGTGAAGGGAGAAGACTGCTCAACGAAGCCCACAAGCACAAAAGTTTCACGCCTAAAGAGATGAAAAAAGAGGAGAAAGAGGCGTTAAATGAGGGCGATAAGATCAAGTACCGCTCCCACAAGGGGGAACTTCTCTCTATCCGTGGCAAAGAGGCGACGATAGAGGTAGACGGACTGAAGATGAGGGTCCCGCTCAAAGAGTTGAAAAAAAGGGGAGAAGAGCCGAAAGTGAAAACACCGCAGAAGCCCAAACAGGCCACTGTAGCGGTGGAAAAAAGCGGGGCTGCTGTTTCAGTGAAGCTGCTTGGAATGTATGCGGATGAAGCGATCGATACCGTCGATAAATTCCTCTCCGATGCGATGGTCAACAACCTGAATGAGGTACAGATCATTCACGGTACGGGAGGCGGTGTGCTGGCCAAACTGGTCACCGAGTATCTGAAAAAACATCCCAAGATCAAAAAGTTTTATCGTATGCCCGGCAATCTGGGGATTACAGTGGTGGAACTCTAGGAAAGAAGGAGCCGTTGTGTCCAGAAGTACAAAAGGCCCTCTGGGGTACCTTCCTCTGCTTTTTACGGTCACCCTCTTTGCAACGGGGTGTGCGATACAGCAGCCGTTATCCGCTTCTCCCCTGCACCCACCTAAAAAAGAGATGAAAAGGATGCAGGTCCATGCCACCGCATATACTTCTCGGCTAAAAAGAGAAAATGCCAGGTATCCTGTCGGGGCATGGGGAGATGCTTTAACCCCCTCATGTCGTGCTATTGCGGTTTCTGACGATCTGATAAAAATGGGTTTGGGCTATCAAACCAAGGTAAGGATAGAGGGGTTGGAAGGAGAGTATCAGGTACTGGACAGAATGCACCCCAAATGGAAAAAAAGAATCGATCTCTATATGGGAGATGAGATTCAACGGGCAAAAGAGTGGGGTATCCGGACGGTGACAATAGTGTGGGAACACGCAAAAGGGCAAAAAGCAGAATAGGAGATTTATAGAGTTGTTTGATCTGGAAGGGAGATGGAGGGGGTGCACTTCATCGCTTCTTGAGATAAACTATAACCCAAATCTTAACTGCAAAAGGTATAATATAATCCATTAATTTAGTTGAGGAGATTGCAGTGAATATTGCAGACGTGAAACAAGAGTTGAGTAGTGATGAAAAAGTACTTGAGAGTGCTTTTAAACTGGAAACGCTCTATAAGAAATATAAAGTAGTGATCTGGGGAATCATAGGGGTATTGATACTTTTCTTTGTCGGTAAAAACGTTATGACTGCAATGGAAGAGTCAAGGTTGGTTGAGGCTAACAGTGCATTTTTAACCTTGCAGCAACATCCTGAAGATACGGCAGCACTCACTACACTGAAAGAAAAAAATCCGGCACTTTTTGAACTCTACAGTTATGCACAGGCTGCAAAAAAAGGGGACAAGAGTACTTTGACAACTTTGGCTCAAAGCAGCAATACAGTGATCTCGGATGCAAGTAAATATAACTTGGCAGTCATGGAAAACAAGACTACAGACTCTGTTCTTTACAAAGAGATGTCACTTTTGGAAGAGGCGTACCTTGCGATTGAGAACGGAGAGGTAAAAAAAGCTCAGGAGACTCTTGGTATGATAGACCCGCGTTCACCGGTCGCTACACTTGCTCAGCTTCTGAAACATTCTACGATAAAGGCTAACTAATGAGATATTTGGCACTAGTTGGAGTTACAGCTGCCTTACTTTTTACCGGGTGTAGCAGTAAAAAATATTTTGAGCCGGAAGAGACTTTTAGCGCGTCTAAAGTAACAGGCAGCTATGAGAGTAATATCCTCTCTGTAAGCAGAGACGGTGCAACGCTGGAAAACAGCAGATATATCAGTAAAACAGAGGGTATCCGATCGATAAGTCTGGCGAAAGGGTACAGATTTTTAAGTGAGAACTCCCGCTATCTATTGGCTTCGGATATCAAAGGTACGCTTCAGGTGATAGATAAAAAGAGCCATAAGGTAGCACGTGAGATCTCTTTTGATTCTCCTGTCGTCATCGCAGCGATAGAAGATGAAAAAATCGCCTATATTCTCAACAACAACAGTTTCGGTCTCTACAGTATGCAGGCCGACAAAAAGATGCTGGAGGAGAAAGCAGATGAGACCTACGCGGTAGATGTCAGAACGGCTACGCCGATATTTATTGACTCGCTTACTATTTTCCCTATGTTGGATGGAAAACTGATTATCGTGAACGGGTATGAAGTCACAAATGGAAAAGTGGTATATCTCAGCAGTGAGAAGGTATTTAACAATGTGATCTACCTCTCAAGAACAGGCAACACCATGGTGGCGGCTACACCGAAAACAGTGATTACCCTGGGGGGAGCCGGAGAGAAGGAGTATAGGGCAAATATCTCTGAAGTAGTGGTAGCAGAGGGAATGATCTATCTCTTTACCAAAGAGGGTGAGATCATTCAACTGAACATGCTACTTGATGTCATGAACAAAACGAAATTCAAGTTTGCTCACTACTCTGTGGCTACAGTAGCCGGAGGGAAAGTCTATGCCCTTGATCAAAAAGGTTCACTCATCGTCCTTGATGCTTCACTCAGTAAAAGCAGGATCTATGATATTGGTGAAGTGGAACGCCCGGCATTTATCTCCGGGACAAAGCTTTACAAAGACGGTGATGTCATAGAGCTTTCAAAATTAGGTTATGAGTAAGAGCGATATCCTTACCGCCTTCGAAGAGTACCTCAGTGTGGCCAAAGCACTGAGTACTCAGACCATATCTTCATATATTTCCGATCTGGAACAGCTTGAACTCTCCTCTAAAAAAGTATTAACGAAACTTGATACCAATGATGTTGTAAGTTTTTTGGCGGCATTTGAGAATAAACGTACACTCAACCGTAAGCTCTCTTCGATCAATGCCTTTTTCCAGTTTTGCCACATTCATGATTTTACGGCAGTGAAGGTCAAAATACCGATGGCAAAGGTGCCCCAAAACCTTCCAAAATACCTGAGCAGCGACGAGATCATGAAAAGCATCTCATTGATCGACCGTTCGACGCTGATGGGGATGAGGGATTATGCCTTGATACTCTTTTTGTATGCAAGCGGTTGTCGTATCTCAGAAGCCTTGAATGTACAAAGGGAAGATATCGTCGACGGCTGGCTGAAGATACGTTTTGCCAAAGGGGAAAAAGAGCGTGTCGTGCCGCTTGCTCCTATTGCGATCACAGCACTGGAAAGCTACCTTCAGCATCAGCAGATGCACAGCCCCTATCTGTGGCTGAATTACCGCGGAGAGGTATTGAGCCGTATTTCGGCCTTTAAGATCGTCAAAAAGTATCTGGGGGTCTCACCGCATGTATTGCGTCACTCCTTTGCCTCCTCGCTCATCATAGGAGGAGCAGACCTGCGCGTTGTACAGGAGCTGCTTGGTCACAGTTCCTTGGAGACTACACAGATCTATACACATATCCAAAAGCAGAACCTGGCTGAGACGATGCGAAGTTACCATCCGTTGAGTTAAGCGATAAATAGGGTATGATACAGATATGAAAGAGATCACAGAGTATTTACGGAAAAAGCACCTTATCTTCAAGTCATTCAAAGAGATAAAGCCAAAAGAGCTAGGCTCACGAAAGAGAGTGGAGATCTATCTTGGCGTTGATCTTAAAGCTTACTATACACTGGTGATGCAGTTGGATAAAAAGAGCAGAGTAGTGCAAAAAGAGGCACATGAGCTGATGGAGTTGCACGAGAGGCTTGAAAAGAGGATCGAGGCCAGGATCACGCAAAAATATATCTTGATCGATGCCCCGCTCTGTTCCAAAGCCAAAGCACTTCTGGAAGCACATGGCTGGGTAGTCTGGGAGAAAGGAGTATAGCGCATTGGAGCAAAGGGTTCTAGCCGATATAGGCAATACACATGTGCATATCCTGGATCATGGAAAGATAGTTCATCTGGAGCATGAGGAGGCACTCAACCGTTATCAAGAGAGAAAACTCTACTATATCTCCGTAAGTCATGCAATCGACCAGAAGATCACAGCGCTCAAAAACTGGGAAAATATCGCTGAGAAGATCGTGCTGAAAGGTGCGTATGATACGATGGGAGTGGACAGAAAAGCACTCTGTCTGAGTCATAACAACGGTATCTTTATCGATGCTGGTTCGGCGATCACCGTTGATATCGTGAAAGAGGGGATCTATAAGGGAGGGTTTATCCTTCCTGGGATCAAGGCATACCTTGAGGGCTATAGGAGGATATCTCCGGCACTTGATATCCGGATCAATCAGGAGATAGCACTTGATAAACTTCCTCTTACAACCAAAGATGGGATAAGCTATGGTATAATCGCGTCTATAAAAGCACTCATCGATCAGCACAGGGATGATCAAACCCTCTATTTTACCGGAGGTGACGGACGGTTTTTAAGCCGCTTTTTTAAAGATGCGATCTTTGATGAACGGTTGGTATTTGACGGGATGGACAAGGCACTGGGTGCAAATTAAAAGTTAAGGACAGACTGTATGTTGACAGTAGCACTTCCAAAAGGAAGAATAGCAGAGCAGACGCTGGAAATCTTTGCAGAGATATTCGGCGGAGAGTTTAAGTTTGAGGGGCGTGAGCTGATCCTGGATATGGGTGAATTCCGTTTTTTAAATGTTCGTAACCAGGATGTACCGACCTATGTAGAGCATGGTGCAGCAGATATCGGTGTCGTAGGCTTGGATGTGATCACCGAAAAAGAGCTGGATATCATCCAGCTTCTGGATATGCAGCTTGGCAAGTGTAAAGTGGCGATCGGTATCAAAAATGAAGATGAACTGGACTGGAGCCGTCCAAATATCAAAGTGGCGACAAAAATGGTCAATATCACCAAAGATTACTTTGCACAGAAAGCCGTAGGGGTAGAGGTGATCAAACTTTACGGTTCTATCGAACTGGCACCGCTGGTTGGTCTTGCGGATGCGATCGTGGATATCGTTGAGACCGGTAGTACGATGAGAGAGAACGGATTGAAAGTGGCAGAAGATATCATGGACTCCTCTGCACATCTTATCGCAAACAAAAACAGCTATTATGCGAAAAAAGATGAGATCCTTTCACTTTATGAGAAGATCAAAGAAGTGGTAGAGCGTGCCAACTAACACATCAGATTCACTTGATCTCTATGCCAAGGTAGAAGACCTTCTTGGTATCGAGGAGGCGACACCTCGTCTCTATGCCCACTATCTCCTTTTTTTACAATCTATTCAGCCCAAAACACTGCTTGATGTGGGCTGTGGATCCGGGGATTTCCTGCTGCAGATGCAGAAGGCATTGAAGCTTGAGGAGGCCAAAGGGATAGACCTGAGCCCGCTGATGGTTGAGCGAACCAAAATGAAGGGGGTGGATGCAGAGTGTATCGACCTGTGCGATCTTGAGGGCAAATATGATGTGATTACTGCAGTCTTCGATATGGTCAACTATCTGGATGCCAAGGCATTGCAAAGATTTTTGGGATGTATGGCTGATCACCTCAATGAGGGCGGATATTTCGTCTTTGATATCAATACCCTTTATGGCTTTGAAAATGTCGCCGTGGGAGCCTTTATCGTAGATGATGAAGCACGTTTTTTAGCCATCGACAGTGATTTCGAGGAGGGGAGCTACCGGATGGAACTTACCCTCTTTGAAAAAGAAGAGGATACTTTTGTAAAGACCCAGGAAGAGATCACCCAGTACTATCATACCCTTGAAGCACTCTCTTCGCATACAGCGCTTGAACTTGTCAGCTATGACAAAATAGCGCTTTATGAAATGGATGATGCCGATAAACTCTTTGTTGTTCTGCAAAAAATCTAACGCAGACTACCTACAAACAGTATAAAATTCAAATTATAAAATGCATGCAGGATGATGCTGGGGAGTATCCCCTGGTACTGCTCTTTAAAGTAACCAAACACCAAAGAGGGGATAAAAACCAGTATGATCCAGAATGCTTGATGGTAGACGAGATGAAGCGCGGCAAAAAGCAGAGAGGTAAGTATATTGGCGGCTGAAAGAGAACCCAACAAGTGGAGTCTCTTCGTTTTAGCGGCGATAAACTCCTGTATCACTCCCCGAAATGCCAACTCTTCGACCAGAGGGAAAATGATCACGCCCCATAGGAGTATTTGCTTCTTATCAAAGAGTGATTCAATTCCCGGGGTATCTGTTGTGCAGCATAGATAATAGGTAAGGCAAACTACGGGAGCAGCAATGAGTGCAGCTCCGTAGTCGCGTTCTCTTTTTCCCATACGGTTACCTAATGATTTTCCGTCTCCATGGATAGAGTAAGGAGAGCATGAGGATCACGAAGAACATCGCATCAAACTTTTTAAGGTTTGGGTTATAGGTACAACCCCCGCCTCCGCCACTGCCTGTATTGTTGTCTCCGACAGTGACCGTAACGGTAGTCGGTGAACCATCAGCATTGCCGTCAGTAGGGACATAGCTAAAGGTTTCTATACCCGAGAACGTTTCAGCAGGTGTATAGCGTATTTGATCTCCTACGATTGTTGCACTTCCCCCTTGAGAACATGGCGTAAGACTTTCCGGTTTGATATAGATTCTATCATCCTCGGCATCACTATCATTGGAGAGGACATCGATCGTAACAGAGGTATTGATATCTGTTCTGGCTGTATCATTGATACCTTGGGGTGCATCATTGATACCTGTGACGGTAACGGTGACGGTTGTCGCGTTGCCATCCGATTTTCCGTCAGTCGGTACATAGGTAAAGGTTTCTGTACCAAAGAAGTCTTTGGCCGGGGTATAGAGTACCCTGTTGTCACTTATGATCGCACTTCCTCCCTCTGAGAAGGCAGTAAGGCTTCCGGATTTGATGGATAAGGTATCAAGGTTGATATCCGTATCATTCAGGAGTACATCGATGATGACCGGAGTATCTTCATCTGTTGCTGCTTCGTCCTCTTCTCCGACAGGTGCCTGATTTGTCATTAGGAGCATTGTTCCGGCATTCAAGAGACCGGAGGTTGCTATTTTGTTTTCATAGGTGCTTTTATCGGTGACACTTTCAAAGAGGAGCTGTTTTCTTTCACCGGCGTTGAGATTATCATCGATTGAGGCTAAGAGCGCAATAGCTCCCGTAACATGAGGCGTAGCCATTGAAGTACCTTGTTCAGTAGCGTAGTTACTGTGCTCTACTGTACCGCTGGTGATAGAGATATCATCGATATTGTATCCCTCATAGACTATCAGGTTGTCACTGAGTCTCAAAAAAGCGATATGCAGATCCGGGACCATGTATTCTTCGGGTATGATCAGAGAGAACGCTTTCCAATTTGCCCCGAAATCACCGGAAATAGATTGGAGTGGGTGCCATGTCTCTCCCCCGTCTTTTGAAAGTTGGATGGTCAGTGGATCCCAGGTATCTTCAGTCCTACCGTAGACCTTCATCGTCAGACAGACTCCTGTTTCAGCTGTAGAGAGGTCAATAGGGCTTTTTATCAGGGCAAGTTGTGCCCTATAGTTCTTATAGTCTGTTCCGGGGCTGTCACTCAAGGAGTGGTTCTGTAGATCATCTACAAGAGGGATGGAACTATCCAATTTCCAATGTTCATCGGGAATATCATTTTTTTCGGAATCTTCGGTATCGTAGGTGAAAAACTCCCAATTGTCTGTACCGTTTTCAAAATCTTCTGTGAAGTATTGGACTCTGGTGTCAGGAGTACATGTACTTGGTACGGTACTCCATATATCGACTCCGGGAGCAGCCAGGTCGACACTGTCAGGACCGTAGTTGGAAAAAGTGGCAAGGTCTCCATTTTTATCTGATGCAGCAACGGATATCACATTGGCGACCTCATAGCTGGCCGGATAAACCGGTATGAGGTCATTATTGCGTGCCTCATTTCCGGCAGATGCAGTAAAAAGAATATTGTGGTCATTTGCCACCTCTATCGCTTCTTTCAACGACGTGTTTTCTGTCTCGGCACCCCAGGAGTTATTCAGGGCTACGATATTGACCCCCTGTTGTTTCAGTGCATTAAAGTAGTTGATACACTCCACTGCAGCACTGGTATATCCGCTTCCTGAAGCATCTAAAAACTTGCAGGGTATCATTTTGACATTCCAGTTGACACCCACAATACCTATGCCATTGTCTCCTACTGCACCGATCGTACCGGCAACATGTGTGCCATGCATATTGTCATCCATCGGATCACTGTCGTTATTGACCGTATCGATACCATGGATATCATCGATATAACCGTTGCCGTCATCATCAAGGTTATTATCTGCTATCTCGTTGGGATTTGTCCAGATATTAGCACTCAGATCGCTATGGGTATAGTCCACTCCTGTATCAAGGATACCTATGACAATGTCATGAGAGCCTGTGCTGAACTCCCATGCTGAAGTGGCATTGATATCTGTGATAGGCTCATTGTCATTTTCCAACCCCCACAGATCACCGAACTTTGGGTCATCAGGATCCCCTACCTCGTAGGCATGAACCACCTGATCTTCGGTTACACTCTCTACACCCGGTATATTTTTTATCGTTTCGACCAGTTCATCGAGAGTTAATGTAGAAGAGGAGATGACCAGAACCTGTCTACGTGGGGAGGTCTTACCTGAACTTGATGCTTCTTCTCTCTTTTTTGGCCCAATAAGGGGAAAACTCTTTTTTATTTTGAAGTTGCTGTGGTTTAGATCGATGGATTCCATAAAAGACATTTTTGCATCTTTGCTTGTGAAAACAGCAATAACCTGAACCTTCCTCTTGTGAGGAGTCTCTGCATCGGTCGCTTTCGATTTGACCTGAATGGAATCTTTAAGATTCTGCATCACCGTTGAGGTATCAGCGAGTGAAGGAAGTGTGAACAGACTGTATAAAATTAAGCCTCTTAAGTAAATTTTCATTAGGAAACCCCGTTTATTTATTATACAAAGTATATCAAATAATTTAGAATCAATTATAAAAATTTGTTAAATAAGAAGGGAAAAGGAAGTTGAACATTCAATGTAAGAGATACCGGCAATCTGCCTATATTGCCGTGATAGATGATGAAAAAGGCTGATCTGGGTAAATAATCCATCTATCAGATCTTTCGTCTGAACATTGAGATGAGTGTATGTTTCGATTGAAGTTTTCTTTAATCTCTTGGTTGGTTGAAGTTGCTATCCGGATATAGGGTAGGGACCCGTTTTCTCTTCTGTACAGTTCACAATGTATGCTATTTTTTATCAATAAACACTATTTTAATACTCGCTCTATATAATAGTTCTGTAATAGCATAACATTCTATACGGGGGAGGGGAAGTATGCATAAATCAAATCAATTGTTTGTTTTGTTTTGTTCCGCTGCGGTTATTGGTATGGGGATCAATGGATGTGAAGATTCAAAGAAGCGCAGCGTTGCAGATATAGCAGAAATAAAAAGTCCGCTTTCTTTAGCTGAAAATAAGGTGAAGCAGGCCGGAAGTGCTACAGAGCTTACAACCTATGTGCTCAGAGGAGACTCAACGACAGCAGAAGAAGCATTTCATTCGGAGAATGATGTACTGGAGATCACTATTGCACAAAAGGTCAATGCATTAGAAGAGGATACAGGGAAGATAAAAGTAGCTATGGCAGGAAGTGAACTGCCTATTGTTACGGGTGAGATAATCCCATGTGATATAAACGGGACCTACTCGGCAGAGATAGAAAAGGAGAAAAGCAAAGGATCCTTCGTGCTTACTTTCAATCAATGTGAAATGAGAGAAAGTGTAGAAAACCAGTTTTTTATAGATGTTATCACCCAGTCAAGTATACTGGAAGATATGATTCCAAGCGGTGTTGATGGTTGGTCGTATGATGGATTTGTCTCTTTGCACTATACGATAGCGTCTGATAGTCTCAATGTGCACTCAAGCACCTCTGATTTGAGTGTGGTTGCTAAGGAAGGGGATACGATGCTTGGGAAACTGGAATCATCATCAAAACTGAATGTTGAGCTGGGGTTAACCGAGGAGATGAGAATGTCACAACCTTCACAGTGAGACTGAAGTCTGATGCACCTTCCGGAGCGTCGTGCTCTGTAGCATTTAAGCGGTTGATTTTACTTCAAAAATAATCACTCTGGAAGAAGCTGAACCGGTTCTATCCATACCTTTTGACACAGATATCTTTCTATAGATTTCTTATGCGGAAAATAACTCTTCTGTATGATTTTTGAGGAATAATAGAATAAATTTGGGGAGGTAATCACTCCACCGAAGCGGCGGAGTAGATGAGAGGCGATCTTACTTGATCATCTCAAATGGAGATTCTACAACGTTCTTTCTGTCAACGATGTATGGGATAAGAGCTGTTTGTCTTGCTCTTTTGATTGCAACTGTTACCATCTCTTGGTATGATTCAGGATCTCTCCCAGAGTGAGAATTTAAGTTGTGCCAAATCTTTGTAGAATCTTAGTATACTCTATTAGAAGGAGGCTTTATAGGATTGTACAGGCAGGTTTAAAATGAAATTTTTGATAAGTATATGAAGGGTGAGAGTCAATAGTATATAATAATTTATGTTAAAATACATTCAATGAAAAAAAAAGGATATTCGTGAAAGCCGAGAAGAAAGCATTAAAACGAGAATCTATTATAAAAGCCGCTTTGCAACTTTTTTCTGTAAATGGTTTTCATAAAACCACTATTCCCGATATTGCTGCAAAGCTTCAAATGAGTGCGGGGAATGTCTATAATTACTTTTCATCTAAAGATATCTTGGCGCAGGAAATTATCAAGTATACTTCTAAAGCATTGGGAGAAGAGATACATAAAGTTAATATGATGGATGTCAGTGCTAAAGAAAAGATTGAGAAGATTGTTGAAATTTATTTTATGATGGCGCAGGATAAGCCGGAGATGATTGAGTATTTTTTACGTGTATATCTTTCTAACCGTGAAGTCTTTCATCAAGGTTGTGAAGGGATGGTTTGTGTTTCCGGGTTTATCACTGAAATCATGATTTTCTTTGACGATTCTGTTTCTTCTGGAGAGTTGCGAAATCAAGACTTCTTTTCTGCTTTTGGATTGTTCATGGGGTACTTGGGTGGAATGGTTTTTCTCAATGGAGAAGAGGTTTTACCTAAACCTATTAATGAATATATAGATGATATTTCCTTTAACATATATAATGCGTTAAAGGCATAATATATGAGATGCCAAAACAAACCTAAATTGCTTTGGCTGCAGTCTATCACTTGTAATGGGAACACACATTCCTTTCTAAATCATCCAGACCTCTTTTTTATACTTTCACATTTTGAAGTTGTACATCATCCAGTACTTGATAGTTCATACAGTATGGAAGATGTAATAGCAGGGATTGTCCCCTGTGATATACTCATACTTGAAGGTTCTTTTCAAAAAGAAGGGTTTTTGAAAAGTGGTGTGGAGGTGTCATCCATTATAAAACATTATGCAAATAAAGCCCAACATATTATATCTGTTGGGACCTGTGCAACTTTTGGAGGGATATTTAAACAAAAAAACCCTGAGACAATTTCAGGATTTTGTTTCAATGCGGAAGAGAAGACGGAGCGTTATAGTACGTACGCTTCCAAACTTATATCACTACCGGGTTGTCCAATACACCCTAAGTGGCTCTCTTATGTCCTTTTGATGATATCAGGAAAGAACAAAGTTCCTATTGACAACTTACATCGTCCAGTAGAACTTTATGGATATACAGTACATATGGGGTGTACACGTAACGAGTATTTTGAATGGAAGATAGATACCAAAACTTTTGGACTTAAGGAAGGTTGTCTTTTTTATGAGACTGGATGCCGGGGGCCTTATACTAGGGGAAGTTGCAACAAGATACTATGGAATGATATCAATTCTAAAACACGTGCAGGAACCCCTTGCTTTGGTTGCACGGAACCTAACTATCCGCAAGAGTCACTTTTTAAAACAAAAACTAACATGGGAATACCCGACAAGATTCCACTAGGTGTATCTAAACGAGCATATTTGACGCTTACCGGTGTTGCCAAGAGTTTTACAATTAAACGTTTCACGGAACGACTTATGGAATATGACTAATGACTAATGTAACCGTCAAAACACTTATAGAGAAGATAGAAGGTGAAGCTGAACTGGATTTCACATTTAACCAAGGTAAAATAGAGGATGTAAAGATAAACTTTGGGTTTTACCGAGGTATAGAAGAAATACTTAGAGGTCACGACGCTTGGGATGCTTTAGTGATAACACCAAGAGTTTGTGGTATTTGTAACCATGCACACCTCATAGCTGCGGTGAGTGCAATAGAAAACGGATATGAAAATGCGGGCTTAAAGATAGATCTTACTTCCAAAGCAAAAGCCATACGAGAATTTACCTTGTCATGTGAACTCATACAAAACCATATTAAATGGCTTTATATGACTATACTCCCACAGCTTGAAAAGCATGCAGGAGCTGTTAGTGAAGAAAATTATGCGATTAAGGCTACATATCTTGCCTCTACTATTACTAAGGCATTAGCTGTTTTTGCAGGGCAGTGGCCACATTCTTCTTATGCTATTCCTGGCGGAGTGACCTGTGATCCAACACATCTTGATGTGATGCAAGCACAAACCCTTGTAGATGAAAGCATAAAATTTTTTGAAGAAGTAGTGGTTGGACTTTCTCTAGATGACTATCTATCAATAGAATCAATCTCTAATCTCGATCAAATACAAGGTGATCTTGGCAAACTATTACACCTTATGTTAGCTAATCATATGGGTGATAAAGGATACAGTCATGACAGATTTATTGTATTTGGTGATTGCATCCTTTCTAAACCGGGAAGGTCTGTGATTACAAATGTTACAAATGTTGATATCTCCCGTGTGCTAGAAAGTGAACAAGAAGGTACTGTTGCAAAGGCTGTAACCTATAAAGATAAATTTTATGAAGTAGGGCCGTTAGCAAGAGGAATGGTTGCTAAAACACCACTGGTTAGAAGTTTACATAAACGCTTTAAAGATTCTGTATTGTCTCGGGTATTTTCACGTATACATGAAGTAGCACTTTTGTTGGATTACTCTAAAAGTTTGCTCAATAACTTACAACTAGATGAGGTATCTTGTGTATTGAATGCAGATGTTCGAGTCCATGATTTTGATGGTGTAGGTATCGTAGAAGCTGCAAGAGGTTCACTCATACATAAAACAACGGTTCGCGATGGCATCATCACAAAGTATGCCATTATTACACCAACTCAGTGGAATCTTGGTAATTCTACAAACGGTGAACAGGGCATAGCGATCGAAGGCATGATTGGTTCATCAAGTATAGAAGAAGCAACGTTTATTTTTCGTACATTTGATGTCTGCTCTGTTTGTACTACACAATAACATATATTTATTCCAAAACACTTCACAATCATAAACCCCTTAAAACTATAATGAATAAATATTCATTTTTAAATAATAGTATAAAAAATCAAGTTATAGAAAGAAATATGATGGGTAATAAAATAATGAGTCAAATGAACCTTCCCTCATTAGGTATTGCGGTAAGAACATTGTTTACAGGATATTTACTTGTTATGGCAGTAGGGTTTAATGAAAAACTTAAGGCTTTGATCATTGCGATTCCATTTGCTTTTTTAATCATAGATATACCTTCATGGTGGATTAAATCTATTTTTCCTGGAATTGCATGATTCACAATCATAGGTGGTTTTGGTTATATGATGGCTTTTGCAATAATGTGGGGAACATCAATGTATCAAATATGGATACTTCCTCTTAAAGGGAAAGCGTATCATATAAATGAATGGAATGATAAAATATAGAAGTAAAAGTTATTTTTTCAAAAAATAATAATTTATGTAAAAATATTTTATTTTTTACATAAAATGAATAATCATTCATTTTTTTTTAAGTTTAATTTGTTTATTATTGAGAATTAATAAATGAATATTCAGTTAATCATCAAAAAAAGGAGAAAAAATGGGTATGGATAGACTAGAATCCGTTAAAAAACTTTTTACTGCTCAAAGTGCAAAAGTTGACACAAATAAGGGTGATGCATATTACGATGAGTTGTATCTAAAATGTCAAGCAAGACTTGATGAGTTAAAAAAGTTGAAACCCCTTAACAATAGATTAGATTTTAGAGAAAGTATTGAAGAAGAAGGCATTGGGAGAAGAGATTTTCTTAAATGGGCTTCTGCTACAACTGCGATGTTAATGTTACCAGCATCCTTTACACCATTGGTTGCTGAAGCAGCGGTGATGATGAACCGTGTACCTGTTATATGGTTGGAATTGCAGGATTGTGCAGGTAACTCTGAAGCATTACTGAGAAGTGATGGACCGAAAATTGATGAAATAATTCTGAATATTATCTCTTTAGAATTTCATGAAACATTACAGGCTGCATCAGGACATCAAGCTGAAAAGCAAATGGAAGAAGCTGTAGAACACTTCAAAGGAAAATACTTGCTCTTTGTTGAAGGTTCCATACCTATGGGTATGAATGGTCAATATGGTACGATCGGCGCAACAGCAGAAACATTCTATGATCATTTACTTCGTGTTTCAGCAGATGCCGCTGCTGTTGTAGCAGTTGGTTCATGTGCCACTTATGGAGGAATTCCTGCTGCTGCACCAAACCCTACAGATGCAGTCGGTGTAATGGATGTGGTAAAAGGCAAGCCAATCATAAATATACCGGCATGTCCTGCTAACCCTTCAAATATGGTAGGGGTGATTTTACACTATGTATTGACTGGTTCTATTCCTGAACTCGACTCTCTACTCAGACCAAAGTTTGCATTTGGATATCGTATCCATGATAACTGTGAAAGACGTGCACACTTTGATGCTGGTGAGTATGTAGAAGAGTGGGGTGATGAAGGTGCAAAAAATAATTTCTGTCTTTATAAAGTTGGGTGTAAAGGCCCAATGACTTTCAATAACTGTTCAATTATAAGATATAACGAAGGTGTAAACTGGCCTATCGGTGTTGGTCGTGGATGTATTGGTTGTTCTGAACCAGATTTTTGGGATAAGTATGCATACGAAAGGCCAATGTCAGATGCAAAAATTAAAGCTCCTACAGGTGGTGTTGAAAAAACGGTTGATGAGTTTGGTTTGGGATTACTTACAGCTGCGGGTATTGGAATAGGTATTCATGCAGCTGCGAGTGCAATTGCCGGTAAAAGAGTAGAAGAAGGAGAAGACTAATGTCAAAGAAACATATAATCGTAGATCCTATTACAAGAATTGAAGGACATCTTCGTATTGAAGCAGTAATAGATGAGAATAATCAAATTGTAGATGCATTTAGTTCATCAACAATGTTTAGAGGGATTGAAACAATTCTTCAAGGAAGAGACCCTAGAGATTGTGGATTGATGGCAATGCGTATTTGTGGTGTCTGTACGGGTACACATTACCAAAGAAGTATTGAAGCAGTAGAAGATGCATTTGATATTACTATTCCTAAAAATGCACGATTGGTTAGAAACCTAATTCAAGGTGCACTATACGTGCATGATCACCTTGTACATTTCTATCATCTACATGCACTTGATTTCGTTGATGTTGTATCCGCAACAAAAGCTGACCCTTATCAAACAGCTGAAGAAGCAGCTAAATGGGCCAATGTGGCCGGTGTTTCTGCCTACCTTTCTGATGCTTCAGAGTTTAAGGTCATACAAGATCGTATTATCAAATTTGTTAAAGAGGGAAGACTCGGTATCTTCGGTAATGGATACTGGGGTAATGAGCACTATGAACTTACGCCAGAGCAAAACCTTATTGCAGTAGCACACTATCTTAAGGCACTGGACATCCAAAGAGAATTGGCTAAAATGCAAGCTATATTTGGTGGTAAAAACCCGCATCCTCAATCTATTGTTGTTGGTGGGGTGACCTGTGTTCAAGACATTCAAAACCCTGCAAGAATCGCACTCTTTAAACAGTTACTCAAAGAGGGTACAGACTTTGTAAAAAGAGCTTATCTTCCTGATATCTATATGGCGGGAACAATGTATGCTGAAGAGGCGACTGATGTGGACGCCACTTATAAAGGTGTAGGTGGAACAGGTGGTGGTATCTTAAGTTATATGTCTTATGGTGATTTTAGACTAGATGATACTGGATTCTATAATGCAGCAACTCTTTTCCCGAAAGGACTTGTCCTTGAAGGTGATATCAGTAAGGTATATGAAGTTGATCAAAGGAAAATCACTGAAGATGTAACACACTCCTGGTATGAAGGAACAGGTGCTCCAGAACATCCATATGAGGGATCAACTATACCTAAATATACAGGACTTGAGAAAAAAGATGATGGATATTCATACTTGAAAACAGATGAAAAATACTCTTGGATCAAGTCTCCGTTATATGATGGTAAAAAAGTGGAAGTTGGACCTCTTGCACGTATGGTAGTTGGGTATGTCAAAGGGGATGAAAGAATCACCAAATATGTAGGAAACTTCTTAAAAAGATCGAAGTTGCCTGTAGAAGTTCTTTTTTCCACTGTTGGTAGAACAGCAGCACGTGCTATAGAGACAGAACTAATGTGTGATGTTATGATGGAGTGGGCTGATGAATTAGCAAAAAATGCAGCTATGGGTGACCTTCGTACTTGGACGGAATTTGATTTTGAAAACGTAAGTGTTGATACAAAAGGTGTAGGACTTGCAGAAGCACCAAGGGGATCTTTAGGACACTGGGTAAAAATCAAAGATGGAAAAGTTGAAAATTATCAAGCCGTTGTTCCTTCAACATGGAATGCCGGACCTAGAGGGCCAAATGGTGAATTGGGTGCTTACGAAGCGAGTCTGATAGGCACAAAAGTAGCTAATCCTGAGGAGCCGTTAGAAATTATTAGAACAGTCCACAGTTTTGACCCTTGTATTGCTTGTGCGGTGCATGTAGTGGACACGAAAGGTAAGGAGCTAGCCGTATATAAAGTTGACCCTACCTGTGCCTTCTAAGGAGTATATGATGAAACCTGGATATAAAAAAATTGAACGGATGAACGCAACTACGCGTATCATCCACTGGACCAATGTCTTTTCGATGATTGTTGCTATAGCAACGGGGCTTTATATCGCTCATCCTTATTATCAAACATTTATTGCAGATCCTGCAGTGGATAAATATGTCATGGCATGGAATCGTTGGGGACATTTTATAGTTGCAATTATCTTTGATGTTACATCGATTGTTATCTTTTATCTTGCATTTTCAACACGTTTTCTAAAAGTTAAGCCGTATAAAAAAGATATTCCAAACCAGAGTAATGTAAAACAGTTCATTGAGGTATTTTTAAATCTTGTGACACTGAATAGACGTAAAAATTTTGACTCAAGTTATTTAGATAGCTTTAATTCGGTTTATTTCACGATATTCCACTTATTACTTCTGTGGATGCTTTTGAGTGGGCTTCAGCTATATGTACATGGACTAGGCTCAGGTCTTAGCTCAATTGGGGAGTGGTGGCCATGGATGTTGCACTTTGTGACTGATTGGACTGTTCCAGTAAGTGGTTGGATCATTGGTGCTGGACCTACGGCTTCTATTATGGATGTAAGAATTATGCATCATTATGCCATGTGGTGGATCATTGCATGGGTAGTTTTTCATATTTATTATCAAGTATGGCGTAGCATTTTCTGGAAAGAAGGTGACATTAATATCGTTGTGGGTGGCGGTAAATATGTAAAAATAAAAGAGGGTGACAAAGAAGTCTAGTACTTCTTTGTTTAAAGGATACAACTTGGCATATGAAAAGATAGCTTTGATCGGTATAGGTAATATTATGTTTCATGATGAAGGTCTTGGAGCTTATGCTGTAAAGTATATAGAGGAAAATTACCATATACCAGAAAACTTGACTATTGTTGAAGGGGGAACATTAGGCTTTACACTAATGACTTATTATCAAGAATATGACAAAGTTATTATTGTTGGTACAGCATCGAAAAATGCCCCAGTTGGAACTATATTTTCTGAATCTAGTGAAGAAGTGCTAAATAATAGTTCAATAATACGTAATACAGCAAATGAGGTAGAAATTACTATGATGCTAGAGATTTGTTCTTTTCATGAAGATATGGGTGAGGTACAACTTATAACGATGGTACCAGAAGACATTATCGATGTATGTAATGGACTTACTTCATCGGTGCTGGGGAATATGCCTAAACTTGTAGATGCTACATTGAAAGAGTTGAAAGATTCCGGTATTAGTTTAAAAAGAACTGTTGACAAAAGAGTTTCTTTTGAGAGCATAATAGATGCGTATGCGAACCCAAAAATGGAAGATTATAACAATATGACATGATTATAAAATTATGTAGTACTCAGCCGGATAAGAAAAATTTTATCTTCCGGTTTTCTACAGGTAACCATGTTTAGATAACTTCCTTAACTCCCAGTAAACTATTACTCATGCTGAACCAGTTGAGTAGTGCATAAATTGATATGATAGTTGTATTATTTTTAAAATAATATTGTTTAGTACACAGCCAGATAAGACAGGAAGAACCAGAGTTTGTATCCCTGACCTTGTCCTAAAATATAGAGTCGTTTGTCATCCTTGGTA
Source organism: Sulfurovum sp. MH2-6 (assembly GCF_058374785.1). NCBI lineage: Bacteria > Pseudomonadati > Campylobacterota > Epsilonproteobacteria > Campylobacterales > Sulfurovaceae > Sulfurovum > Sulfurovum sp. MH2-6. The sequence continues at coordinate 2,183,356 of NZ_CM178170.1, read as the reverse complement.
TATGGCTCTTTTCTTATTTTTATCTGGCTGTGTAGTAAATAATCGTTAGGAGTTTACATGTACTTTATTTATGAAATAGAATTTTTTTCTAATAAAAGTTATCTTTCTAATCTGATACGTGCTTATGCTAAACAAGAACAAATGAAAATTGACGTCATACAAGGTAATGATAAAATAGTAATGGTTTTTGATCAGGAAGATGAACAGATTGAAGGATTTTTAAACGGGATGAAAGATGTGTTGCCTGCATCACTCTTTTTAGGTGAGGGTAAACATTATTTTTCAAAGGAAAAACCATCCTTATTACCTATTAAAAAAGTAAACTTACCAGTTAACCTGGCACCTTGTCCTACATGTCAAAAAGAGATGTTTGATGTAAGTAGTCGTCGTTATTATTACCCATTTACATCTTGCAATCACTGTGGTACACAACATCCATTTTTAGATAGGTATCCTTATGATCGTGCCCATACAATGATGAAGTTTCTTATACCATGTAGCCATTGTCAAGAAGAGGCCAAGAGTAATATTTTGCGTTTAGATTATCCTCTTATTTCATGTATTGAGTGTGGCGTTGCTATACGAATGCTGGACAAGAAGAGCGAACATCTGGCGCTAAATAAGGGAGACTACAGAAAGCTTTTTGAAGTATCAGGAAGAGCCATTGCAGCAGGAAAGAGTGTGTTAATGAAAACGGCACATGGCTATAGAAAATTTTTTAGACCAGCAGTTGAGTATGCTCCATCAGAAAGTATTTTATTAATGGCAGATTCAAATGGATTCAATACTCATCTTATGATGGTAACACAAGAGTTCAATGCGCTTTTAAGCATTGAAAGACCCTTGCTTCGCATCGCAACGAAAAGTGATGAATTAAAAGCCATTTATGGATCATCTGTAGAGGTAAAGTATCCAGATGATGGTATGACTATATTACTAGCACGTGAGATAATGAATGCAGGCTTACAATATATTGCATATATCGAATGTGATGCAGATGCAGAAGCAGATTTTCTAGTGGATTTTGATCTGCCTATCAATAAACAAAAAGATACGAAGTTGTTTATTAACCAAGATGAAAAGCTTTTTGTTTCTGGTGAACGTATAGTATTTCCTACAGAGGTAGAAAATAGTCAAAATGTAGTTTCTGTCGCACATGGCTTAGCCTGTGTGAAGTCTGATAACTTGAGTATCATAGATTCTTTAGATCTCTTTGTGCCGATACAAACAGATGCATTACATATACTTGAGAATGAACAATTTGAAGGTAATTACAGTAATGGATATCGCTTTCCTCAGTGGAAAGCTTCTATGATGTCAGTCATTGCAGAGCATGACAAAGTAGGTCAAAAAGCTATAGGCGTGCATTTCGATAGTACGTTGAATTTTCTCTACTACAACGGTAAAGAAGTTATAAATGTCGTTCCTTCCATACCTTTTGAGTCAGATAACCTTTGGAATAAAATCTCTACACTTAGAGAGGGGTCAGATAGGTTAGTCATAAACTACAAAACAGCCTATCCTGAAGTATTTGAACGTTTGGATAATCTTGCAGGAGACATGGATGTCTTCAAAGTAACCGCTATAGTACTAGGGCTTGAAAATGAAAGTTTAGAAGGGATATCGGAACAAGCATTAAGCTTTTTAGGAAAAGGTGGTCTACAAATAGACACCAGAGTCAAGGATAATCGTTTTGATAACTATGCGTTTTTAACGAGTATTATGAGTTATCAACTGGGCGGTGTAGAGAATAACTTCATGTGTTACAGTATTTACGAGTCTTTTGGAGATTATATTGGTGAGATTGTTCCTCAACTTATCGATAAATCTAATGCAAAAATTATCACGCTTACAGGAGAAACTTTTGCAAATCAGTCACTATATGGACGTATAAAAAGAACACTTGGACAATACAATCCACTTATGAATAAGACTCTTCATATAGGTCAAGAGAATGCGGTATATGGGGCATTATATCTGTAAAAATATAATAAGGTAATGTATGAAAAAAGAATTAAAGTTAGATAAACGAAGTAATTATTCATTATGTGTAGACCAAACTGGTATTATTACGAAAGCATCTAGTGCATTTGCAAACCTGTTAGGCTATTCAACAGAAGAGTTGATGAATAAACAACATAACATTGTATGGCGCCTAGATATGCCAAAAATAATATTTAAAATAATGTGGGATAAGTTAAACAATGGTGAAACATTTATAGGTTTTATTAAACATCAATCAAAGAGTGGTGATTATTGTTGGTTAAGTAATAAAGCTTATCTCCATTCAAATGAGCCAAATGGTACATGCAAGTATTTTTCTTATCAAGGTTTTAGTATCAATGAGAGCCAAATATCATATTGATAATTTGTATGGTTCTTTACGGGAAGAAGAAAAAGGTGGCATTGAAGCATCTGAAAAATATTTAAACGAATATTTAAATTTTAGAGGTGTGACGTATGATGAATATATAGAAACGTTTGATGATACAGTCGGAGTTTTCAGAGTTGGGTCTTTTATGACAAGAAAACTCTTTTCACGCAAAAGAAATGATCATTAATGTTTGTAGATGTAAGGAGAAAGTATGATAGAACTTTTTGAGTATGATATAATTTTTTATAGATGTTTTATCAAAGTAAAGAAAACTAATGCAGTGCAAAACATATAAGATTATTATTCATGGTACAGTACAAGGTGTAGGATTTCGTCCGTTTATTTATACGCTTGCAAATCGATATGCTTTATTGGGAACCGTTTCTAATAGTACACAGGGAGTTGAAATCGTTGTTAACGCTTCTCCTGAAACTGTACAAATATTTCTTCAAGCTATAAAAGATGAACTACCATCATTGGCTTCTATTGAGAAGATGATAACAATGCCCATAAATACACAGAGCTTTACAGACTTTCAAATTATTGCAACAGATGAACAAGGTAGTGTCACTGTGGGTATTCCACCTGATGTGAGTATCTGTAAAACATGTGAAGAAGAACTTTTTGATCCTACTAATCGTCGATATGAATATCCATTCATTACTTGTACACATTGTGGGGTACGTTATTCTATTATTTATGATTTACCCTATGACCGTAAATATACTTCAATGAAATTTTTTGATATGTGTAAAGCATGTGAAGAAGAGTACAACAACCCACTGGATAGACGTTATCATGCTCAGCCCATAGGGTGCTGGGATTGTGGACCTACATTATCTTTGTATGATAAGAGTAATAACCCTATACAAACAATTCAAAAAAATATGATAAATAAGGTAGTACGACTTTTAGAAGACGGAATGATTATAGCAATGAAAGGAGTCGGGGGCTACCATCTCATTTGTGATGCAACCAATGATGCAGCTGTGTGTACTCTTAGAAAAAGGAAACAACGACCAAGTAAGCCTTTTGCTGTTATGGTAAAAGATATTGAAACGGCTAACGAGTTTGCTCAGATCAATGCAGAGGAAAAAGAACTTTTACTTTCAAAAGAGCGGCCTATTGTATTATTAAAATCATCTACTAGTAATGCTTGCATACTCCCATTAAGCTCTCATATCGCCCCTTGTCTAACCAGGATAGGACTTTTCTTACCTTATACACCGTTACATTTGTTACTTCTACAAAAATTTAATCGTCCTTTAGTTGCTACTTCTGCCAATGTAACGGATGAGCCTATTTGTACAGAGTTAAAAGACTTAAAAAAATTACATGGTGTCTATGACTATGTTTTAGATCATAACCGTGACATAGTCAATGGCTGTGATGACTCTGTAGTAATGGTAGTGAGAGGAGATCAAGTGATACTTAGACGCGCTAGGGGATATGCACCTGTAAGCATAAAACTTCCTTTTGACCTTCCTAAAAATACATTGGCTTTGGGTGCAAATCAAAAAAGTACCATTGCCATAGGATTTGGAAAAGAGGTCATACTCTCTCCCCATATTGGTGATCTTGATAGTATCTCTTCAGTCGAATACTATAAAAAGAACATTGAAACCTTAGAACGAATTTATCATTTTAAGCCTGATATGATAGTTCATGATAAACACCCAAATTATGAGTCGACAAAACATGCTAAATCACTTATTTCACACAATTCCTTACTAACTGTATGCGATGTGCAACATCACTATGCACATATTTTAGGGGTTATGGCAGAAAAACAGCTTACAGGTAAAGTTCTTGGTGTAGCTTTTGACGGTACAGGCTATGGAGATGATGGTAAGCTTTGGGGTGGAGAATTTTTTGTCTGTGATTTTAAAAGTTATAAAAGAGTGGCGTATCTAAACTATTTCAAGCTCTTAGGTGGATCGAAAGCCATTAAAGAGCCGAAACGGGTTGCCCTTAGTCTTTTATTTGATCTTTATGGCAAAGAAGCTTTAACACTGAAAAATCCTACTATAGATGCTTTTTCAGCATTAGAGTTGAAAACATATTTTCAAGCTTGGAAAAAAAATTTAAATTCTCCATTAAGCTCTTCGGTAGGTAGACTTTTTGATGCCGTGGCATCTCTGCTTGATGTATGTCAAGTTATAAGTTACGAAGGTGAAAGTGGAATGTTGCTTGAAGAATTGTATGATGAAAGGGTAGAAGGATATTACCCGTTTGGATATAGTGATGGAGAGATAGACATACTTCCCGTAATTAAATCTATGTTGTCAGAGCAGCATATCAACATATCAGTCTCAAAATTTTTTCATACTTTGGTTGAGATCATCTTTACAATATATCAAAAGTATAATTTACCGCTTGTTTTAAGTGGGGGAGTATTTCAAAACAGGATACTTTTAGGCTTGGTTTTAGAGAAAATACCTGAAGCTATCATCTCTCATCATATCCCACCCAATGATGGGGGTATTGCGTTAGGGCAAATTGCAGGAACCTATTGTTAGGTTCCAAATTTTTTTTCGTGAATCATCATAGAATAGTCAGTTTGTATTTGTTTTGAACAACAATGATAAACTTCTTGTCAACCACGGTGCTAAAATTGGCAGTATCAAAGACTGCTAAGAGAGTAGTTTTTACAACCTTAAGCTCTAGAAATTGGTTACACGTAAAGGTAGAACCGATTTTGATAAAGTTTTCTTTTAAATGGATATTTAAAGGAGGACGATGCTTAAAAAGGGTGAAGTAAAAATGATACACAAGATGATCAAAGAGGGGGCTGAGTAAAAGTGCGATAGCCAGAAATATTGGGATCAGCAGAGATACGGTTGCCAAGTATACCAAACTTCCGGAAGGATATGTTCCTGTAATCAAGAGAGAACCTCCTTGAACTACTGTAGATGCCTATCTTCTGCATATTGCCAGAATGCTTGAAAAAGCACACCATTTGGATGCGCAGATACCATCCAATGCCAATCTTTGAAAAGATAAAGAAGATGCTCTCTTCGATGGATGCAGGAGATCATACAGCGTCATTCTCTAAGGGAACGCGTAGAGAATGAAGAACCGTTGGTAGGGTTTGAAACCGAACCTGGAGCCCATATGCAGGTGGACTGGGTAGAGTTCCCCAAAGACGGGTGCTCAGCCTTTGTAGCCACCATAGGCTATTCAAGGACTTCCTATGTCGAGTATGTGACCGATGAGAAAGTAGATACACTGATAACACACCATGAACTTAGTAATACAGCAGCAAAAGAAGGGTGTAAATATAGTGAGTATCTCTATGAAGCCTTTAAAAGTGGATCAGAAGGCAAGGCACAAAGATCCAAGGCACCCTTACCAAGATGGCAGGCTTCCCTACCATCAAAACCCTTGATGCGTTTGGCTTTGATTTTACCGTAGGAGTGAATAGAATACAGATCGAGGAGCTCTCTACTATGGAGTTTGTCAAGAAGAAAGAGAACATCATTCTTCTGGGGCAGTCAGGTTTAGGCAAAACACACCTTGCTATTGCTATTGCTTATCAAGTGGTACAGCACCGTATAAAGGCCAGGTTTACTGCTGCTGATCTTATCATGCAGATGAGCCAGGCAAAGAAAGAGAGGCGTTATGATGCTTTTATCCGTCAAGCGGTGATGGCTTCGGCACTCCTTGTGATCAACTACTTTCCCATGAGCAAAGAGGATGCCCATCACTTCTTTCAAGTGGTTTCAAGATACTATGAGAGAGGATCGGTGATCGTCACTTCCAATCTTGTCTTCTCGCAATGGAGTGGAATATTTGCTAATGACAAAGTCGTTACCACTGCTATACTGGACAGACTACTGCACCACTATCATGTCATCAATATCCTTGGGGATTCTTACAGATTAAAAGAGAAAAAGGAGGAAGCTATGAATGACTCGGATCTTTATACGTTTGAGCCTAAAAAACGAAAAAATAAATAGGATTTATGCACGGTGTTTGAGGTTACTTTACGAAAAACTGCCGAATTTATCTTCGCGGTTGATAGCCTTGGGGCCGAGGAGTTAATTTCCTTAACGAAACAAGGTATATCAACAGAAGTAATACCAGGTATTTCTTCAGCGGTCTCTGGGCCACTGATGGCAAATATTCCCATTACGGCAAGAGATTATAGTAATGTTTTTACTGTTGTTTCCGCACACTTAAAAGATAATTCTATAAACCTTGAATGGGTTCCAATGTTAGAGAACAAAAACCATACAGTGATTGTTCTTATGGGGCTGACACGTATCCCTGATATTATTAGACAAGCGAAGAAACTAGATATTGATATGGATACTCTTTGTGCGATTATCTCAAATGCCAGTAGAAAAAATCAATCGGTTCAGGTGGGAACACTTGATAATATAAATGTACTTTCTTTGAAGGCAAAAAGGCCAGCAATTATTGTTTTTGGTAAGGTTGTTGATTTTTTGCAAGAGTTAGAAAAATATTTGATTCACTAAATAAATATGAAAGGATTTATTATGTCAAAATCATCTCCTATTTCAATTCATCGAATTGATACACACTTTGTACGTTTTGTTGCATTCGAAGTTTTAATTATTGGGTTGCTTCTCTTCATAACAGAGTATCTCTTTTTTTCTTTTTTATTACTATTTGATTTTGCAGTGCGTACTTTAAAAATAAATAAATTAAGTCCTTTTGCTAATATAGCAAAATTTATTATCCGCTGTTTAGATATGCAACCCAAGTTTTGTGATGAGGCATCTAAGCGTTTTTCACTCTTTTTAGGCTTGGGAATTGTAGGTTTTTTAACTTTCTTTCTGAGCTTTGGATATACTTTGGTTGCGACTATAGCATTACTGATTGCCCTGATAATTTGTGCTTTTCTTGAAGCTGCTTTTGATTATTGTGTAGGTTGTAAGGTTTATTATTATCTTCAATATTTTGTACGAATAAATAGATGAATATAAAAGTAGAAGCGCTGATAAAATTGGGCTTCAAAATAGTTAATATTTAGTAACATTGCGATTTTAAATCTGTTAGGACAATTCTAAAGAGCGAATCAATTCACTCCTTGAATAATTAAACCTCCACTCTGCTTCTTTTAAATAAAAAATAAACTGTTCATCACTTACTCCTTTGTATTGCAATATAAATTCTTCAAAAAATTCCCAGAACTGAGTAATGGTATTTTGTGCTTTACTAAGTTTTGCAATTTTATTGAAACGTAGGTATTTTAGGAGAAGTTTTTGTTCTTGCGTGTCATTTTTATCTAAGTTGAACCGCTGGAGGGAAGGCATCATAAGATTATAGACCTTATTGTCATATGAAAGGGTGAGGAAGTGTTTAAGCTTGTCTATATTATCTTCTATTTTCAGACTTTTGGGTAGATAGAGGTACTCATCATATCCTGTAATGTTTTTAGTATGTAGTTGGTATTGTGTATCTGCATGAAGCGCAATGGATATTCTGAAGTTTTCATAATATTTTAGTATGGTTGCAAAGTGCATTCCTGTCTTTTTGGATGTTTCTCTCGCATTATATCCTTCTATAAAGAGTGAACGTAATTTTTGTTCTCTTGCGAGTTTTTGTGGACTGAACTTTCGTTTACACTTACCACATTTACGTTGATTATCTTTAAGTAGATAGGTATAAGGATGATCACAATAGATACATTTCATATATCAGTATACTTTTTAGTCCTTAAAATAGAGTAGAGTGTATATCTTTAATATAGCTTTAATAATTAAATACTATTATAATGAATAGTCATTCATTTATATAAAAGGATATCTAATGGAGTTATCATTATTTGTGGTTTTTTGGTATGGTTTGCTTCATGCATTTGGTCCTGATCATCTGACTGCAATAGCTGACTTTTCTATAGGAAAAAGTAAACGTAAAACTTTACGTATTACTTTGCTTTTTGCTATAGGACATGGATTGAGCCTTTTCATATTTGCAAAAGTATTACAATCAGTGGCTATTTCCGAGGAAATTTTAGCGTACGGGGATATCATCTCTGCCACAGTTATCATAACTATGGGGCTTTATTTACTATTTATGGTCGCTACGAACCGTATACAGTTACGTAAACATATGCACGAGGGGCAAGAGCATACGCACATCTGGTTTGGTAAATCACACCAGCATACAAATACGGATAGTACATCATCTTTTACCCTAGGTTTACTTATGGGTATCGGTGGAGTAAGAGGGATGCTCGTTACACTCGGTGCGGTAAAAGGTGGAGTCGTAGATTTTAGTATGGTAGGTGCATTTACATTAGGAGTCATACTTGTTTTTGTATCCTTTGGGATGCTTATACTTTATTTTAACCAGAACTTTTTAGGTAGTCTTCAAAATATAAGAAGAACCTTTACCATAGCCGGTGTAGTTTCACTGGTTGTAGGAACCAATATATTATTTGGATAAACGAATTAAACTTTATAGGAGAAATATATGTGTAAAGATTGCGGATGTAGTATAACAGTGGAGCACGTACATGAACATCATGGACATGAGGAACACTCTCATGAACATCAAAAGGCTCATGAACATTTGCATCATAATCCACAGCTCAATGATAAAAAGACGATATCTGTTATTCAAAAAATTTTAGATAAAAATGATCAAGAAGCAGAGCATAATAGAGATCACTTTAATAATAAAGGGATTTTAGGGATTAACCTTATGAGTAGTCCAGGTAGCGGTAAAACCACTTTATTAGAATATATGGCCGATGTCGCTGATTTTAAATTTGGTGTGGTTGAAGGTGACCTTGAGACTAATAGAGATGCCGACAGATTAAAAGCTAAAGGTATTCCTGCATCTCAAATTCAAACTGGAAGTGCTTGTCACCTTGATGCCTTTATGGTGCATAAAGGCTTACATGATATACCTTTAGATGATATCGATGTCTGTTTTGTGGAAAATGTAGGAAATTTAGTATGCCCCGCCTCATACGATGTAGGTACACACTTAAATATAGTATTGGTTTCTGTCCCGGAAGGCGAGGATAAGATTGCCAAGTACCCTGTAATGTTTCGTCAAGCTGACCTTATTCTTATCACAAAAACAGACTTACTTCCTTATTTTAAATATGATATTGAAGCAGAAAAGGCAGAAGCTAGACGTATCAAACCTAATGTTGATATACTGGAAGTCAATGTGAACGATATAGATTCAGTCAGAGCAGTTTCAGACTGGATAGAATTTAAACGCAAAATGAGGGCTTGACATGTGTTTGTCCATACCAAGTAAAGTAGTCAAAATTTCAGATGATCGAACGATGTGTACTGTAGATACGATGGGTGTACAACGTGATGCTAATCTTATGATGATGGGTGATGATGAGGTACAAGTGGGTGACTATGTACTTCTTCACATTGGTTTTGTAATGAATAAGATTGATGAAAAAGAAGCAATGGCTTCTTTGGATACGTACAAGGAGATTCTTGAGATCATGGATGAGGATGATAGGCGAAAAGCGATACTCGAGGATGATGAATGTCCTAATAGGGGTGAATAATGGCACTGGAACTTAAAAATTTATATGATGATTTTCGTGATGGTGAGACGATAAAAGCTTATGCTGAACTAATTGCTAAAGATGCTAAAAAATTGAAAAACCCGATTAATATTATGGAAGTGTGTGGTGGACATACTCACACTATCATGAAGTATGGATTGCCCCAACTCATGCCAGATAATATTAACTTTATACATGGCCCGGGTTGTCCTGTATGTATTATGCCTAAAGAACGAATTGACCATGCCTACGTTTTAGCTATGCAACCTGACGTTATTTTAGTTACGCTTGGTGATATGATAAAAGTACCTGGCAGCAACGGAAGCCTACAAGATGCAAGGGCCAAAGGCGCAGATGTGCGATTTGTTTATTCTCCTATGGAGTGTATTAAAATAGCACAAGAAAATCTTGATAAAAAAGTGATTTTCTTTGCCATAGGTTTTGAAACAACTACACCGATGACGGCGGTACTGGTAGAGCAGGTAATTAAGCAAAAAATCCCCAATATTTTATTTCATATCAACCATGTAACCGTACCTGAAGTAATGGTAGAGCTCATAGACAGTCGTGATGTACATGTTGATAGTTATAACAATAGAATAGATGCATTTTTGGGCCCGAGTCATGTCAGTGTGATCAGTGGCTCAAAAATATACGATAAATTTCCAAAAGATTATGGTCGTCCTGTGGTAGTCTCCGGGTTTGAACCCGTTGATGTAATGCAAGGTATTAGTATGATAGTCAAACAGTTCATAGAAAAGCGCTGTGAATTAGAAATTCAATACAAACGAGTAGTGAATCATGAGGGAAATTTAAATGCACAAAAACTTATAGATACCTATTTTGAAAAAATAGATCTATTTAGGTGGAGGGGACTTGGAAATGTACCTGAAAGTGGACTCAAACTTAAAGACGCGTTTGCCTCTTATGATGCCGAGGTAGTATATAAAAATGTACTTCCTCTTGCAGAAATAGAAGACCACAAACTTTGTATTTGTGGTGATATACTGAGGGGTATGGCAAAACCGCCTGAATGTACAATATTTGGAACTGTTTGTAAACCTACGACACCTATTGGAAGCTGTATGGTTAGTAGTGAAGGTGCATGTGCGGCTTATTATAAATATGGAAATTTACTATGACAAAAACTATTACTATTGCCCAAGGAAACGGTGGAGCTGAGAATAATGAACTTATTCAAAAAATATTTTATAAACACTTTGCAAATGATATTTTGTCTAAGAGTGAAGACGCAGCAGTTATAGAAGATGGAAGACTTGCTTTTACTACAGATAGTTTTACAGTTAGTCCTTTATTTTTCTCCGGTGGTGATATAGGAAAATTGGCTGTATGTGGTACATGTAATGATCTGGCTATGATGGGTGCCAAGCCTAAATACATTACTTGTTCTGTTATTATCGAAGAAGGTTTTTCTACACGTGATCTTGAAAAAATAGTTAAGAGTATGAAAAATGAGCTTGAGATTAATGGAGCCATTGTTGTAAGTGGTGATACAAAGGTTGTTCCAAGAGGCAGTGTAGATAAGCTTTTCATTAATACCACAGGCATCGGAGAAATAGAACATCACAATATCTCTGCCTCGGCTTTAAAAGAGGGCATGAGTATTTTAGTAAGCCGTGATGTTGGAACACATGGGGCAACGATATTTGCAGCGCGTGAAGGAATTGAACTTGAAAGTTCGTTAAACACCGACTGTGCTTCACTATACCCTCAAGTAAGAGCTTTAATGGATGCGAATATAAAAATTATAGCATTAAGAGATGCTACACGTGGAGGTGTTTCTGCTGTACTTAATGAATGGGCACAAAGTTCAGATGTCTGTATAGAAATAAAAGAGGAGAATATCCCTGTACAAGAAGAGGTAAAAGGCATATGTGAAATGCTTGGCTTTGAAGCGATCGACCTTGCTAATGAAGGAACTTTTGTCTTAGCAGTAGATAAAAAGGACGAGTTACGGGCATTAGATGTGTTACAAAAAACGCATAGAACTTCAGCGATTATCGGTACTGTCACTACATTGCATAACGGCAAAGTATTACTTAACTCTTCATGGGGAACACAAAGGTTTTTAGATGTACCAACGGGTGAGTTATTGCCTCGTATTTGTTAAGGTATATAGATGAAAATACTTCTAATGTGTAGTGTGTTTAATTCCCTGACACAGGCAGTTTATACAGTGTTAATAGATAAAGGGCATCAAGTTTCAGTAGCCTATGCAATAAGTGAAGTACAGATGTTGACAGAGATAGAAGATTTCGAACCAGAGTTTATTCTGTGCCCGTTTTTAAAACGTTATTTACCTGAGAGTATTTATGATAATTACCCTACTTTCATTGTCCATCCTGGCCCCATCGGTGATAGAGGCCCCAATGCTTTGGAGTATGCACTTCAAAATCATACGAAAGAGTGGGGAGTTGTGATAGTTAAAGCAAATAAACTTTATGATGGTGGAGATATCTATGCACAGAAAAATTTTAAGGTACGAGAAACATCCAAGGCATCACTTTATCGTCAAGAAATAGTTAGAACAACATTACAAGCACTTGAAGCATTTTTTACGAATTTAAAAAACAATGAAGTAACACCACAGATTTTAAATCCTATACATGAACATTTTAATCAGTTAAAAAGATCGATTGACTGGTTAAAAGATGACACGGATACCATTATAAGAAAAATACATATTTCAGATAGTTTTCCTGGTGTTTTGGATGAAATAATGGGTGTATCATGTTATCTTTTTGGTGTACATAAAGAAGATAAACTAAGAGGATCTCCCAAAGAGATTCTTGCCAAACGTAATGGAGCTATCTGTTTAGGAACGATAGATAGTGCTGTGTGGATATCACATCTTAAGGAAGTAGGAGGTTTTAAACTTCCGGCAACTTATGTTTTAAAAGATAAGTTGATAGGTATTAAGGAAGATCGTTTACCTCTTTTATTTGATAAGAGTTATGAAACCTTTTATGAAGTAAGTGTAGCAAAACGGGATAATGTAGCGTATCTTTATTTTAACTTTCATAATGGTGCGATGAGTGCGGAACAATGTATTCGACTGAAGTATGCAATAGAGTACTTGAAGAGTGAGTGTGAAGTATTGGTATTGCTCGGGGGGAGAGATTTCTTCTCTAACGGGATACATTTAAACCTATTGGAAGATAGTGCGAAACAAGGTGAAGACGGATGGGCAAATATTAATGCGATGAATGATTTAGTCCATTCTATACTCTATGCAGATGAAGTGGTCACTATAGCCTCTTTTGGATGTAATGCAGGAGCTGGTGGTGTCTTTATGGGGCTGGCGTGTGATTATGTGGTAGGGAAAGAGGGGGTAGTATTAAACCCTCATTATAAAACAATGGGTCTCAGTGGGAGTGAATACCATACATATAGTTTACCAAAACGTGTAGGTAAAGAGATAGCAGATACTTTACTGGATGAGTGTTTACCTTTGTCTGTAGAAAAAGCTAAAGTATTAGGCATGATAGATGAAATATATGAGGAAAAGAGCTACGATGAGGCGTTACATAACTTTGCTCAAAATACGTATAGTGATGACTTTATCTGGGAAAAACAAGATTATCTCGAGAAATACAAAGAACACATAGAAGCCTTTAAGGAACAGGAACTCGAAATTATGCATACAGAGTTTTGGAGTGCAACAAGTGATTTTCATACATTACGCCATAAATTTGTCTATAAAGTTTGTCCAAGGGAAACACCGGAAAGATTAAAATTAAGATCAAATAAGGAAAGCGTCTATGCATGAATACAGTGTCGTACAAGCACTTTTAAACCAGTGCGAAGAGATAGCAGAGCAAAACAATGCAACAAGAGTTACAAAGGTAATTACCAAAATAGGTGTGATGAGTGGTATAGAAACGCATCTTTTACAAACAGCGTTCGATACCTTTAAGGAAGGGACCATTTGTGATGGTGCAGAGTTTATTATCCATACACAAAAGCTAAAACTGAAGTGTAAAGAGTGTCAGGAAGAATTTGAGATAGATGAGGTGAGATATTATTGTATTCATTGCCAGAGTATGAAAGTCAAGGTGCTCGATGGTGAAGATATGTATCTTATGAGTCTTGAGATGGATTAAAAAAGAGATAGATATCTGAACTAATTGGTGATAAAAATTTATTATTGAAGAGATGTTTGGTTTGACTTGGTGACACCAGCATTATATATTAAACATGAAGGAGTATTAATGCAAGAGTATTGGGAATTGTATATGAAAAATTTAGAGGGCCATCCTGCCTCTATACAATTTAATGCAGGTATTTCTATGGATATAGAAGAGTTTAAATATATCTATCCTATTGTAGCATTTGTAAAAGTAAAATTGAAAGAGCCAAGTGAATTTGGTATGCTTACTAAAGATGAAGAGCCTGAGATCCTTTTTATGGAAGATAAGTTGGAAGCCTCGCTGATAAAATTTCGTATTGGAAAATATGTAGGTCGGATAATAAGTAATGGATTTGTTACTTTTTTATATTATCTACAATTTACCTACAATTGGCAAGACTTTTTGGCATTTGCATTAGATGAATTTGAAAGTTATGAAATAACTAATGGATATCAGGATGATGGTGAATGGAACTATTTTAAAAAACTATTGTATCCCACACCAAAGGAATGGCAACTTATCCAAAATCACAAGGTATGTGATGTCCTTAAAACAAAAGAGGATAATTTGCATCTTGCACGTGCAATAGAACATAAATTATTTTTCTCAAATGGAGATGAAAAACAAGATGAACTGATATCCAGGCTAGAGGCACAAGGTTTTAAAGTTCAACCAGAGATAGAGAGTGAAGAAGGCATAAAAGGGTTGAAATTCTACCGTATAGATAAACCTTTCTACCATGATATAGATGAACTTACTTTATATCTTATAGACTTGTTAGAAGAGCATGGAGCAAGTTATGATGGTTGGGAGACAAGTGTGGTTAAATCATAGCACCTGATGGGTCTTTTGCACGGTTTATGATTTCATCTAACGTAGTGATTGTTTCTTTTTCTTGATATGTAATACCATGTTTTACAAGATATCGTAACGCCACACCAATATAATCCATGAAAGCTTTTTCAATAGTATCACTTAATGTAATGTCAAATGTCACTTCAAAAGGGATAATCCCTAATAGCAGGGCTTTTGGTATAGGTTTTCCTTGAAGTTCTAACATATCTAAACATTGCAATACACCTATCTCATGTGCACCACCGCTATTTAGTCCATAGCCACTTAGCTCTTCAGCTGGTATAGCATATATTGAGGCTGGCTCATCCTCTAATTTAATACTATCCAAAATAAGTACATGATCATTTTCTATGAAAATATTGACCAAATGAATACCTTCTACACCACCATTAATTATTTGAATTTCTTTTGAAAATATATAGTTCTCATTCAAATAAGTAGCAGCGTAAACTCCTAATCCATCATCTTTTTGAAGTACATTTCCAATGCCTAATATTACCATGCGTATCCATTTTATTTTGTCATAAATTATAGCATAATTGGATATAAGTTGATAAAAGGGTAATACGGTTTTTGCAGTATATAATTGGAGATATTCGTGTATACCAATTTACATTTTGGAGAGAATAATATTAGTATTTTTATAATTTAAATTATGAACTTGAAAATAAAGATAAGAATTATATAGGGTTGGTTCCCATTAGTATAATGGGAACCATTTAGTTCAAAATAGAACTATTTGATCATCTCAAATGGAGATTCTACAACGTTCTTTCTGTCAACGATGTATGGGATAAGAGCTGTTTGTCTTGCTCTTTTGATTGCAACTGTTACCATCTCTTGGTGTCTTTTACAGTTACCAGTCAATCTTCTTGGCATGATCTTAAATCTCTCAGAGAGTGAGAATTTAAGTTGTGCCAAGTCTTTATAGTCGATGAAGTCTACTTTTGCTTCACAGTATTTACAATATCTTTTTTTGAATTTTCTTCTTTCTGCCATAGTTTATGTTCTCCTAAAACGGTATTTCATCTTCACTGATGTCTATTTCCGGGATGGTATGATTTGACTGCTGTTTTTGCTGTGGCGCACTCTGCGGCTGGGAAGGGGCATTGTATGATGGTTCAGGCTGTCTATAGTTGTCTGAAGGCATCGTATTGTTCTGGTAAGAACCCTCTGCACCCATCTCATCTCTGCTTCCAAGCATCTGCAAATTCTCTACGGTGATAGAGTGTTTGCTTCTTTTGCTGCCGTCTTGTGCTGTCCACTGATCCAGTGTCAGTCTACCATCTACTAAAACTTTGCTTCCCTTGCGTAAGTACTGGTTTGCTATCTCAGCAGTTCTTCCAAAGAATGTAAGGTCGATGAACATCACTTCTTCTTTCTGCTCCCCTGTCTGAGACTTGAATTTTCTATTGGTCGCGATCGCAGTTTTTCCAATAGCACTTCCGCCTTGTGTATAACGGATCTCAATATCTCTAGCCAGGTTTCCTGCCAAAATGACTTTGTTGTACATAGGGTTGCTCCTAGTTATATGCGTGAGGCTTATGCTTCTTTAGCTTCGCTTTTGTTCGCTGCTTCAACAAGTTTGTTGAACTGTGCCATCTCTTTGCTGTTTGTGTATTTTACTGTGAGGAACTTGATCACGTCTTCGTTGATTCTAAGGTTTCTCTCTAGCTCAGTGATCACAGAACCTTCAGCTTTGAAGTAAACTACAGTGTAGTATCCTCTGTCATTTTTCTGAACTTGGTAAGCAAGTTTTCTCATACCCATATCATCAGTTGCAACAATCTCTGCACCTTCTTTAGTGAGTACATCTTTGATCTTAGCAACTTGTGCTGCTGTCTCTTCTTCTGTTAGTGTAGGTTTTACTACGAAGAGTGTTTCATAACAATTCATGTGTTTCCTTTTGGTTTTATAGCCCATATATTCAGATACGCTATCTCAATAGCCTGGTTACAAAGTATCTGTCCAAAAAATGAGCAGGAATTTTGGAAGCAATATTTTACTATAAAAATCTTATAAAGAGTTTAGAGTAGAGGGAGAGGGTGTAACGATAGGAAACAGTGAGATAAAATCTCAATTTTTTACAGAAAATAGTTGAAATCTGGAGAGAAACAGGGAAAAGTTCCTAACTCCTAACTCCTAACTCCTAACTCCTAACTCCTAACTCCTAACTCCTAACTCCTAACTCCTAAAGGTATCCCTGTATCTTGATCAGCATACTGTAGAGCAGTACTTCTCTTTGTGTCGCGGGAGCCTTTTTCATCTCTATCTCGCTTTCAAGCAGGTGTTCAAAGATCTTGAGCAGCGCAGCTGATTTGACGCGTAAAGCCAAAGAGGCTTTTTGCTCTTCAATATTTTTGGGCAGTTTATATCCGAGGATGGCAGCTGAATCTACCTGGCCATAGAGTTTGATATAGGCATGGAAAAGAAAGATCTGGTTGACAAAGTACTGTGTTGCACGCAGGATCGATGCCTCATCTTCTCCAAGCTCCAGGAGTCTGGTGATCGTATCGGTGATCGGCTTTTTTTGAAACAGTTCGATAAGGAGCTGTTCGATCGCCAGAGGTGCAGTAGAGTAGACCAGTCTGTCGATATCCTTGCTGGTGACTTTTGTATCCAGGATGGCAAGTTTATCCAACTCATTGGCGCAGAGTGCAAGGTTGTTATTGAGTACCAGCATCAGGTGCTGCAGGGCATAGTGATCGATATCCAGTCCTATCTGCTGTGCTTTTTGCTGAAGTGTGGCTACTCCCTCCCTGATATTGGGTTCAAAGAATCTTACCCAGACCCCGCCCTTTTTATCACTGAAAGAGGCCTGCATGCTTTTGGCATCTTTCGCTGCGCCGCCATAGCCGTAGATAAAGTAGTTATCCTCATTTTTATTGGCAAGCTCCACCAGCTGATCGAGTTCTTTTTTGGGTATCTTTTTGTCTCTTTTCGTGACTACCAGGTTCGTACCTCCAAAGAGCGAACTTTGTGACAGAAATGCTTTGGCCTGCTCAAAATTCCACTCATCGTGATAGAGAGAAAGCATACTCTCCTTGGCATCAAGCTTTTTGATGTAGTAGTGAATGTAATAATCAACCAGATAGTCGTTCTCTCCATATAGAAGCAGGGCTTTTGGGAGTGTGCTTTGGAGGCGCTGATTGAACTCTTTTTGATACATTAGGCCAGCTCCGTTTCATCACGGCTCAGTTTTTCTACAAATTCACACTGGATAAAGGCCTGCGGGATGCTGACCTCGCTGATACGTACCCTGATACGGTCAAAGAGCATCACCTGGTCGGCCCTGAGGTGTACGGTGACTCCCTGTACATCGGCATGGAGTACCGCTTTGGCATCACCGCTCTCCCCTATCTCTACGACTTCGGCACCGAATACCTCTCCCACCTGCGTCTCGGCCCATCTGGCGAATTTACGGTCCCTGAAGTCCCACTCTGCTTTGGTGGCTTTACGCTCCAGTTCGCTCACTCTGGCACAAAGCGGCTCGATATTTCGCAGCAGGTACTCGGTCTCCTGTTCATCATTGCTCAGCTGGGCTTTGATGAGTCTGTGCAGGATCAGATCGCTATAACGGCGGATCGGCGAAGTAAAGTGGCTGTAGTACCTGTAGCCCAGACCGAAGTGGCCGACATTGTGTGCCGCGTAGCTTGCCTGCCGCAGAGATTTGATCAGCATCGCATCCACTTCGGCAGCCAGTCCCATCTTTTCAGCCTCTTTCTGTATCTCGCGGATCAGTGAGGGGGAGTCTTCGTACTCTTCTACATAAAGACCGATGGAGGCAAGCTGTACCAACAGCTCTTCAAGTTTGGAGAGTTGCGGCGGTTCATGGATACGGAAGATACCGGGCTGGTCCTCCTCCCCCTCTCCGGAAAACCTTTTTGCTGCCGCCTGGTTGGCTTGAAGCATACACTCTTCGATGAGGGAGTGTGAAGGTGTTCCCGTCTCTATCTGCGTCCCTGCCAGAAGATGGTTGGCATCGATCGTGAGTTTGGTCTCATCGGTTCTGAAGTCAAACCCGTTTTGCAGTCTGGTTTTACGCAACCGCATCGTGATCTTCTGCAAAGGAAGAAGCCAGGTAAGCAGTCTCTCTACCACCCCCTCTGCCTCACGACCCTCTGTAGCGATGATCTCATCAACCTGATCGTAGTTAAAACGGTGCTTGGAGTGGATGATCGCTTCAAAGAACTCCTCATTGAGAGGTTTGAGCGTGTTTCTGTCCAGTTCGATCTTAGAGACAAAAGCCAGACGGTCAACCTTTGGTTTTAGCGAACAGATATTTTCACTTAGTTCACGCGGAAGCATCGGGAAGGATTTGTGCGGCAGATAGGTGGTAAAACCGCGCTTTTTCGCCTCTTTGTCAATCTCGCTAAAGTAAGGGACGTAGTGGCTTACATCTGCGATTGCAACATAGAGCGTATAGTTTTTGAGATCAAAGTAGATCGCATCATCGAAGTCTTTTGCAGTGACAGGGTCAATGGTACAAAAGTCAAGATGTGTGAGATCAACACGCTCAGGATGTTCACTCCTGGTCACTTCGCTCTCCACTTCGATCGCTTCGGTAACACACACTTCAGGGAAGGCATCTTCACGCTCGTACAGTGCCAGTGAGATCTTCTCATCGACCTTTGGATCATCCAGTGTACCGAATACCTCCAGTACTTTATCTGTATCGATATCGACTTTAAGTACCGTACCCAGCTTGAATGCTTTGAGATCCATCCCTTCCATTTTTGCATAGGTCGGTTCATTGGTACGGATATCCAGGATCATAAAGTTGCCTGACTCGTCTCTGTGCGTATAGGCGACAGTAAAGAGGTGGGCCTTGTCGATGACCATCAGTACCTTGCCGCTGGCTCGCCCGCGTCTGGCGATGATACGTTTGACCACGACGGTGTCGCCATGTCTTGCATCACCCAGAAAATCAGGTTCTACCAGCAGATCACGCTGCTCTTTGAACTCAGCCTCTACATATCCGCGTCCGTCTTTGCCCATATAGAGACGTCCGGCACGGTAGAGGGAGCCCAGTTTCCACAAACCCTCTATTTCTTCGATCGCTCCTGCCTTCTGCAGGGCTTGAAAAGCATTTTGGTTCTCCTGCTCGATGTCGGATTCAAGGCAACCGTTGATAAGTTGTATGGCAAATGGGGTCATGTTTTTCTTTCTATGGTGATATTTTTGGTGATTTTTTATTGAGATGATTATAACACAATTTTGGAAGCTTATAATGGTGAATCCGGTAGGTCGGGATACCCTTATCCCGACACTCTTTTGATCTTCTAACACTATTAAGTCGGGGTGAGGGCACCCCGACCGACGGTTTTAATACTTCAACTGCTCCAGTCTGTTTATCCTCTCTTGTGTCGTCGGGTGGGTACGGAAAAGGTTTTGCAGGGAGAAGTCTTTCCCCGTAAAAGGGTTGATGATAAACATATGGGCTGTCTGAGGATCCGCATCATGCATTGCAATCCCTCTGGCGTAGTTGTCCAGTTTTGCCAGACCGCTTTGAAGCCATTCGGGGTGCCCGGTCATTCTTGCTGCGCCCTCATCGGCCATAAACTCCCTGCTTCTGCTTACCGTCATCTGTATGATTGTCGCAGCCAGAGGCATAAGGATCATCAGTGCGATCATAATGAGAGGATTGGCAGGTCTGTCACGGTCTCCGCCGAAGAACATCCCGAAGTTTGCCAGCATACCGATCGCACCGGCGATGGTCGCAGCCACCGTACCGATAAGCATATCGTAGTGTTTGATGTGGCTCAGCTCATGGGCGATCACCGCTTCCACTTCGTTTTCATCGAGCAGGTTGAGCAGTCCCTCGGTCACAGCCACGGCGGCATTTTCATAGTTACGTCCGGTGGCAAAGGCGTTGGGCTGCTGATCCGGTATGATATAGAGCGCAGGCATAGGAAGTCCTGCACGATTTGTCAGCCTGCTGACGATCTCATGGAGTCCCGGTGCATTGTTCTGATCTACCGGGATGGCATGGTAGTGTTTGAGTACCTGTGTGTCACTGTAGTAGTAGGCATAGAAGTTCATCCCTGCTGCGATCAGGAAAGCGATGATCATTCCGGCCCTTCCGCCGATCATTCCGCCAAACCAGATAAAGAGTAAGGTAAGCCCTACCATCAGAGCGTAGGTTTTAAACTGTTCCATTGATTGTCTGTTCCTTTAGTATATAGTGATTGTTTTTATCATTATAATATAAGATAAGAGTAAATCGATAGTAAATCTTCTTTTCTATTCAAACAGTTTTTTCTACTCTCTATATATTAATTTAGTATAGTGTGATATTATTTCTTCAGATAAATAAAAGTATCATTAATTATATTAATAGTTTTTATAATTTATAGAAATACAAAAAATGAAAACAGGAAAATGCATAGTATGAAAAAATACGACAAAACCATACTTATCGTAATGTTTTTTCTCTTGTTGATACTCTTGTCTTCAAGCCTTTTCTTTTTTAACCGCTCACAAAATGACAGGGTGGCAGAGTTGAGTGACACGATCATCCATGAGTTTCGTTCAGCACTTTCAAGTGAAATGGCAGAGCTCCTCTCCTTCTCTCTCGCCTTAGCAGAGAATGGTGATCTGAAAGATGCATTAAAAAAAGATGATGAGACTGAAGGATATATCATCCTTCGTAATATCATCGAACGTTTTAAAAAACATACCCATATGAAGTCTCTCCGTCTGCAGGTGCTTACCCCTGACTTTTTTATCTTTGCAAGAAGCTGGGATGAAGGTTTTTCAGGGATGCCTCTCTGGTGGTTCAGAGAAGATCTCGAAACACTCAAAAACAACAAACAGCCCAAAGTAGGTATGGAGACCGGGCGTCTGCTTACGTTTAAATCCACTATCCCCATAAGAAGTCAAAAAACGCTTTTGGGGTATCTGGAGGTGATCAGGCTTATTGACGAGTTTTCGGTCAAACTGCGAAGCAGAGGGATAGAACTCTATGCCCTGATGGATGAGGTCTATCTGGAACATGCATCACTGATGAGAGATTTTCCAAGACTCTTTGGTAAAGTGATCGCAAATCAAAATTATAACATCTCATTGAAACGCCATATTGAAAAGGTTGATACGCATAAGCTTTTTGAAAAACAGTTTTTACTGAAAGATGAGAGACTTTTCCTGTGGGAACCGATGTACAACGGGGAAGGGGATAAGATAGGTGGATATCTGCTCGTCCTCTCTAAAGAGTCACTCAACAATTTTGAAACAGATTCACGGAATCTTTTACGTTTCAGGCAGTTTTCCCAGGAAGATATCAAACGGGCGCTGGAACTGAAAGGGCAAAACTACGGCAGTTTTAAAAGCGGATATGACCGTGATCTTGTAGGGTTGCTTCCCAAGCTGCATGAAGAGGACAAGCGTGAATTGGAACAAGAAGCAAGAGAGATCTTGAACCTTTATGAAAAAAACGAGTTAATCGATGTTATTCTTGACAATAAGCATCAAGAGAAGAAGAGAGGAGTCGTGCAGTGAGAATATTAATTTTGGAAGATGAAAAGATCTTGGCTATGAGTATCAAAGAGTTTTTGGAGGATTCCGGATATGAAGTGGAGCACTACTCCAGCTCTGAAGATGCCTATGATGCAGTGTTTGAAAAAACGTTCGATCTCCTGTTGCTGGATGTCAAGGTACTTGGAGAAAGAAACGGTTTTGAGATGCTTCAGGGACTTCGCAAAGAGGATATTAAAATCCCCGCTATCTTCATCACCTCGTTAACGGATATCGATGATCTTACCTACGGGTATGAGTGCGGTTGCTGTGATTATATACGCAAGCCGTTTGATCTTCTTGAGCTGAAACTCCGTATCGAACAGGTCATAAAACTACACTGTTTTACCTCAGAGGAAGAGAAGATCATACTTCCCTATGAATACAGTTATGATCTGAAAAAGATGAAGCTCGAACGGGAAGGAAAGACGATCCAGTTGGCTAAAACAGAAGCCAAGATCATGGAGCTTCTGGTCAAATACAGGGGAAGCGTGGTCACTTATCAGATGTTCTGGGAAGAGATATGGGGCGAATGGGTCGATCCGTCCAATATCCGTGTTCAGGTAGGAAACCTGAGAAAAAGACTCGATCATGATCTGATCAAAAATATTCGTGGTGTAGGATATAGCATTGATCTTTGATTCCAGAAAGTTTTCCCGTAAATATGCCTTGATCTATACCGCAATGATCGCAGCAGTGCTGATTGTGCCTTTGATCACCTATATTGTGCTGCTTCTGCAGATCGATTCTGCAAAAGTGGAGCTCTCTTTGGAAAAGCAGGCAAAAAAGATCATTGTTTCTATGCAGCGCTATAAAAACAGTGATCAGGTCTACCACTTCCCGCGTTATCAGGAGTATAGTGCAGCACTTTATGATGAAAACTTCAAGAGTCTGTTCAGTACCCTGGAGTTTGAGCCTCTAAGCTTTACAGAAGGGTTTCACCGTCAGAAGAACAACTACTATTATATCTATCCCTTTGCAGATGACTACTACTTTGGTTCGAGCTATCTTCTTGTAGCAAAAAAACATACCTCTAACGATATCTATTTCCTGGCTTTTAGTGTTTTGAGCGCCATTATCGTTGTCCTCTTTATCTTCTCGCTCCTTTTACTGCGAAACTTTTCAGCGCCGTTTGAAGCGATGAATACGCATCTGGATAACTTTATCAAAGATTCGATGCATGAGATCAATACCCCTTTGAGTATTATCAATCTCAATGCCGATCTGTTTGGGGCAAAATATGGTGAAAATAAATATCTGTGGCGTATCAAGGCAGCCTCCAAAACACTTGCAACGATCTATAGCGATATGGACTATCTTGTCAAACAGGGGAGAGTGAAACATAAGATCAAAGAGATTAATATTGGTGAGTTTGTGCAAAACAGGGTGGATTATTTCCAGGAAGTGGCCAATATGAAAAATATAAAAATAGAGACAGAGATCTCTCCCGGTATACTCTATCACTTCTCAGCTACAAAGCTGCAACGTATTGTAGATAATACAATTTCCAATGCCATTAAATACAGTCATGATAACAGTGAAGTAAAGATCAGTGTCAACGAAAACGATGCAGTGATTGTCTTTACGGTAACGGATCACGGGGTAGGGATTGAAAATATCGATAAGATCTTCTCACGCTACTATAGAGAGAATGAAGCCAAAGGCGGATTCGGCATCGGACTCAATATCGTAAAACAGATTATTGACGAAGAAGGTATCACGCTTAAGGTCTCTTCTGAGCTCAATCAAGGTGCCACCTTTCTTTATAAATTCTACAAATAAAAAATAAATTTATTTTATTTACAAATATTTATATTTTTTTTACACTTCTTTGTTAAGATGCCTTTTGAAACCAGAAATTTAAAGGAGTATCAATGCAAAGAAAAGTCAAATATTTAACATGCACTGCACTGTTGATGACAGCATTCACAGCTGCAAATGCATCGGATTTGACAAAGGCGTATGAGATGCCTGATGCAACAAAGATCATTGAAAAAGATCTTTTAAAACCTGCAACAACTTATACCCTGCCTAAATCATGCAATCTTAATGATATGGAGTCGATTGCAAGAGGGAAATATATCTTTCATAACCTTAACGGAGACAAAGCCAAAGGTACACCTCCAAAAGGTCTTTCCAAGACTATAGAGAAGAATGGAAAGAAAGCGCCTAAACAGTATGGAAACTGTGTCGCATGTCATAACATCGAAGGTGCTGTAGGCGGTGGTAATATCGGTCCGGATCTTTCCCACTATAAGGCTTACTTTATCGATACAAAGATCAGAGATGCACAATTTGTCTACCAGAAGATCGCAGATCCAAGAATCGATAATCCAACGACCCACATGACAGTCAATCTGACTACAGATCTTTTCAATGAACAAGAGATCTGTGATCTTACAGCCTATGTGATGTCTGAAAAATAAAATAAGTTAAGAGCGACTAGTCGCGAGAGCTTGCTTTGAAAGCGTATTAAATTACCAAGAAAGGAATAAAAGAAGATGAAAAGAAGAAGTTTTTTAAAAGGTTTGTGTGCTGTATCTGCAGCAGCAACGATTACCCCTGCACTATTGAGTGCCAAAGAGGGGGCAAATGCGACACCGCAAGGTCCAAATGCACTCAGCTATGCGATGGCGGTTGAAGCGATCACCTCAGGTAAGAAGGTAACAGAGAGCGCAAAGGTGGACCTGGTAGTGCCGGAGATCGCTGAAAACGGTGCGGTTGTTCCTGTCAAAGTAAATGTAGATCACCCGATGGAAGAGAACAACTATGTCAAAGCGATCCATGTATTGGCGAAAGAGAACGGTAACTCAAGATGTGCAGACGTGATGCTTACACCTCTCAATGGAAAAGGATATTTCGCAACACGTGTTAAACTGGCAAAAACACAGGAAGTAGTGGCACTTGTAGAGTTGAGTGACGGTAGTTTCATCAGTGCAGCCAAAAGTGTAAAAGTAACGATCGGCGGATGTGGTTGATCCCGACAAAATAGACAAAACATCAGATAAATAGTATAAAAAGAAAGGATAAAAAATGGCAGAAGAAACAAGAAGATCAATGATTAAAATGAAACCAAAAAAGTATAAAGTCGGAGACACCATCAAAGTGGACTTCATCATCATTCACCCGATGGATACAGGGATGCAGAAAGATAAAAAAACAGGAAAGATCAAGCCTGAAAAATATATCGACAATGTTACCTTCCTTCTGGATGGAAAACCTTTCACAACAATGAAAGTATGGGAAACGGTTTCAACCAACCCTTACTTCTCTGTAAATCTGAAAGTACCGGGTAAAGGAAATCTCACAGTCGAATATACAGACAATACAGGTGAAAAAGGCAGTAAGAGTAAAAAACTTAAGCCGAAAGGATAAGAGATGAAAAGAGTAGTAGTATCCGTAGCGCTTGCATTGACGATGGCAACTGCCGGCGAGCAGTTTGCGATGAGTGATGCAGACAGGGCAATGTACGAGGAGATGCTTGAAAACAATCCCGCTGATATCTTTGTAGAAGAGGGTGGAGAGATCTTTGAAGAGGAGCTTGGCGGTGAAGCGGCACTGGCAAAGTTCCTTGGAATCAAAGAGAATGAATTGCCGAAATATATTGCAGGTTTTCCAAGATATATAGAGAAGCTGGGAAATGTTGTCGGAGTAGACCAGGTTCTGCAGGCGATGATGGTAGAGCAAGGCAAAGAGAAGATCAAACTGAAAGATGCGAAGATGTTCTCTCTGCTTGCGTATGTGAAATCTTTGGCTAACGATGAGCAGTTCAACATAGATATCAATGCCAATGCGCATATGAAAGCCTCTTATGCACTTGGTGAGAAGACCTTTATGACCGCAAGAGGCGGCAGAGGACTCTCATGTAACAGCTGTCACAGTAAAGATATCGTAGGTATGGTGCTTAGAACACAGCCTCTCCCTGATCTTGGAGAAGCGGGAGCAGGTGCAACATGGCCGGCATACCGTATGACAAAATCGAGTCTTAGAACACTGCAGAGAAGATTTCAGGGATGTATGAAGAATGCACTTCTGGCTGTGCTTCCGATCGGTTCTAAGGAGATGGTCGGATTGGAACTATATATTTCTAAACTGGCTCAAGATAAGCAAAAAGCCATTGCCATTCCAGGGCTAAAACGATAAAGGAGCAGTTGTAATGGATATTAATAGACGAGATTTTCTTCAAATTGCTGCTGCACTGGGACTCCTGGGAGCAGCCGGCGGGACAAACCTCTTTGCAGGTGAAGCAGGGAAAGAGCGTATTAAAAATATGACCTTTTCGGACATTGTCTCTTTTGAGCCGAAAGGAAAGGCGACACTGCTGCATATCTGTGATATGCATGCCCATCTCAAGCCGCTCTACTGGAGAGAACCATCTACACTGATCTCTGCGGACAATCTTGTGGGAACACCGGGTTTCATCTGCGGTGAGTCATTTGAGAAGTATTACGGTATTGAGCCCGGAACACTGGATCAGTATTTTGATACGCACAGCAACTTTGAAGCATTGGCTAAGAAATTCGGAAAGATGGGTGGTATCGCCCATATGAAAACGGTGATAGACCATGTGAGAAAAGAGAGAGGTAACGAGAATGTACTTCTGCTTGACAGCGGTGATACCTGGCAGGGAACGGCAGTAGCACTGAAGACAGGCGGTGAAGCGATCGTTGATGCACAGAACTATCTGGGTGTTGATGTGATGGTAGGTCACTGGGAGTTTACGTACGGTAAAGAGCGAGTGGCGGAACTGATCGAGATGCTCAAGGCTGATTTCATCTCTCAAAACGTGATCGATAACGATCCTTTCTCCGAAAACTTTGAAGAGCTGATCTTCCCTCCCTATACGATCAAAGAGATCGGCGGAGCAAAGATCGGTATCATCGGGCAGTCATTCCCGTTCACATCAACGGCGAATCCGAAACGTTTCACCGAAGGGTGGAGTTTCGCGCTGCGTCATGAGACGCTCCAGGAGTACGTGAATGAACTGAAAAATGAGAAGAAAGTAGATGCGGTAGTCGTACTCAGCCATGACGGATTCTCTGTGGACCAGGAGCTGGCGAAGAAGGTAAACGGCGTGGACTTTATCCTGAGCGGACACACTCACGATCCTAGTCCCGAACCGATCATTATCAATGATACGGTGATCCTGATCGCAGGTAGCCATGGTAAATATGTCGGACGTTTGGATATAGAGGTAAAAGATAAAAAAGTGGTGGACTACAACTTCAAGTTGATCCCTGTCGCTTCCAATATCATCCCGGCAGACAAAGCGGGTGAAGCACTCGTAGAGAAGTGGTATAAGCCGTATGAAGCTGAACTCAATGAAGTGCTTGGTACGACGAAAGGACTACTCTATAAGAGAGATACCTTCTACTCGACCTTTGATGCATTGATCGGTCAGGCGATCCAGGAGAAGATGAAAAGTGATATCGTCTTTACTCCGGGATACCGTTGGGGTACCACACTGATCCCCGGTGACAAGATCCTGAAAGATAATGTCTATGAGATGACGGCGATCACCTATCCGGAGGTCTATACCTTTGACCTGAAAGGTTCTGTCATTGCAAAACTGATGGAAGATATCGCTGACAATGTTTTCAATGCAAATCCGCTCCTGCAGCAGGGTGGGGATATGAGTCGTTTGACCGGTGCAAGCTACTCCATCAAGATCTCTGAAAAGTCAGGGAAAAGGATTTCGGACTTTATGATCGGCGGTAAACCGATTGATCTGAATAAAACCTACCGTGTCTCTTCATGGGGCGGAAACCTGCAGAATGCAGGGGAGAACCTCGCGAAAGAGACACCGGCTGTATATGACGTGGTGAGCGATTATATCAGAAAGCAAAAAGTGATTGATATCAGTATGGAGTCCAATGTGAAAGTGTTGGATTATGCATGCGGATGTCCGCAAAAAGGTGCCAAGTGCTAGAGTGAAACAAAACCCGTGCCTCGTCTCTATTCATGTTGTCTCTTCTGTCCAAAAAACAATGAAGAGCCGGGGCACACTAAAGGTGTAATCAAAAGATTACAAATCGTAGTATAGCAGATGAGGGAACAGGCTATTACATAAAACACGAGGAAAAGTAATGAAAAAAATCGGGATGAGTATTTTAGCAGCAACTGCATTGGCGTCTACTATGGCAATGGCCGGAGGGGATATAGAACCGGCTAAGGCTGAGGTAAGCGCGAAGAAGGGTGAAGTTGTCAAAAGAAAGCTCAAAGGGAATATGGTTGTTGAATACAATGTATTGCCGGGAAGCACGGAGAGTCTCACAGGTATGTTCCAGGACGGTATCTTCTATGGCCGTCTAAGATCCAACTCATTTTACTGGGACTGGGATGATGAAGATTATGATACCGGCGGTAAGAGAAAAGATAATAAAAACATGGGGGTCGGCGGAAGCTTGATCTTCAAATCAGCCGTATTGAACGGTTTCAGCTTCACTGCAGGGTACTACGGTTCATTGAACCCTGGATTCTGGAGAATGGATGAAGATGAAGTCGGGTATGCAAAATCAGGTAAAGATACTTTTAGCCGATATAATGTGTCCAAAACAGGAAGCTATGGTGGCGGTATGCATGTACTGGGGCAAGCCTATCTGGAGTATAAAAACAGTATGTTTGATATCAAAGCGGGTCGTCAGCTCTTCGAATCGGTATTTACCGCATCAAACGATACGAAAATGATCCCCAATACCTTTGACGGTGTAACTGTCGCAGCCAAAGTTGCAGATAAAACAACGGCTAGAGTTGCATACTTCGCAAAACAAAAACTCAGAGACCATACTTCATCACATGATGTAGTGACGTTTAATACCGCAGAAGGTGATAAATGGAACAACAACGATGATTCCGCGATTCATAAAGGATTGAATTATGATGCATTTATCGCTGCAGGTGAAGATCCGGATCATGAACTGATCGTTGCTGATCTCAAAACAAAGATCATCCCTAACCTGGATGCAACGCTCTCTGTCCTGAGTGTACCGGGTGTGGTGAAGGATATCGTAGCAGAGGCACACTATACCGTACCGATGGATAACGGATGGGCGGTGAGACCGGGATTCAGATACTTCTATCAGATGGATGACGGTGCAGGTGCGGTTAACCTGGAGAATCCGGAACCTTACAACCTTGCAGGTAAATCGATGGACGGATACTCGGATGGTGCCAAAACCTCATTGGATAGTAGTCTTTTTGCCGCAAGAGTTGATATGTTGATGCCGGAGAAAAAAGGTTTCTTCAGACTCGGATATTCACAGATCGCTGATGAAGCAGATATCCTGGCGCCATGGAGAGGATTCCCTACCGGCGGGTTTACCAGAGCGATGGCACAGTATAACTGGTATGCAAATACCAAAACATACATGGCCAGAGCAGCCTATAATTTCACACCGAAATTCAACGCAAGTTTGAGATATGCCGTTCAGGACTTTGATGATGATAAGTCAGGTGTACAGGCTGACAGCACTATTTGGCACCTGGATACCGTCTACAAGTTCACACCGAACTTCTATATGAAAACGCGTGTCGGTCTGGTAGATGCCGATACTGATTCGGGTAAATCTGACGTATCGTACAACGAGTACCGTTTAGAGTTTAACTATCTATTCTAGGAGCATAAGATGAGAGGATTTGGACTGTTTTTATTGACGTTGGTTTCTCTGGAGGCATTTGATTATCACTTGATTCCCCAAAAAGTAACGGAAGATATCTACTGCTTTTTTGGTAAACCTGAAATGATCACCAAAGAGAATGGCGGGAACATGGTGAACTCCTGTTTTGTAAAAACAGAAGAGAGCTATGTGGTTGTCGATAGCGGTCCAACCCATGAGTATGCCAAGCAGGCATATGAAGCGATGCAGAAAATCGCTTCACTGCCTGTAAAATATGTGATCACGACACATACACATGATGACCACTGGCTGGGAAACAGCTTTTATAAACAACAAGGTGCTTTACTCATAGGCCCAAGGGAGTATGAGCAGAGTATCGCTGGAAAAGCCTACAGTATGAAACCTGAGCAGACCCGTATTTCACAGATCGTCTCCAAAGATGCTTTTAAAGGTACCGAGATTGTGCCACTTGATCAGTTGGTGGGGCAGAGCCTCTACAAGTTTAAAGAGGGCGGCGTTGATTTCGAGATCAAACAGCTGGTACCAAAAGCACATACCACAAGCGACCTGATCGTCTTTTTGCCGCAAAAGAGAGCAGTTTTTACAGGAGACCTGGTCTTTAATGACAGGTTGACCTCGATGAGGGACGGCTCTATTATCGGTAATCTCAAAGCGATAGAGATCCTTGAAGCACTGGATGCGGATACGATCATCACGGGACACGGCAGACGTACGGACAGAGATGCGACAGTACATCAGAAAGCGTATCAGCGTGAAATGAAAGAGAAAGTGCTTGAAGCGATCGATGAAGGAGTAGGGATGGAGAGGATCACAGAAACGGTTCCGATGGAAAAGTACAAGAATGACGCGATGTATAAAGCACTGCATAAACGAAATGTACTTGATGCCTACTCGGAACTTGAAATGTATGAAGAGGAGGATGAGTAGCATGAAAAATGTGATAAGTTTTTTTCTTCTTCTGTCGTCATGGATATATGCGGTTGAGGGGAAGCATGTCTATGAACAAAAGTGTGCTTCCTGTCATGCACTCTATATCCCGATGAGCACATTGGAAAAAAACTTTATGGAGATGGATAACAGGCTGCTGCAGCTGAAAGCACCGACAATGAATCAAATCGTCTATAGGCTCAAGTCCCGTATCGGGGATCCTAGCGGTGATGAGGATATGCACCGTATGGAGATAGAGAGTTTTTTAGCGGAGTATTTTAACACCCCTGATAGAGAAAAAAGTGTCTGTCTTCCCGATATTTTAACCTATTTTGAGACGATGCCGAGTATGAAAGGTCAGTTAAGTGAAGAGGAGTTTGAAGCGATCGTCTCCTTTCTCTATGACTATGACCCGAAAGCGTATCAGGAAAAAGTACTTCACTATGATGCATTTGAAGAGGCTTCCATCAAGGCTTTAGCCGAGGATAAAATGATCATGATCTTCTACACCGCAGCGCATTGCCGTTACTGCAAGAAGATGGAGAGAGAAGTATTGAGTGACAGTGATGTTATCGCTGCACTTGAAAAAGAGTTCGTCTCTGTGAAGATAGATGTGGAGAGGGAGAAGAATCCTCTGGATTTTACGCCTACGATGACACCGACCTTCCTCTTTTTGTCTCCGGAGCAAAAACAGCTCTACCGGGTACCCGGTTCCTGGGTAAAAGAGGATTTCCTGGAGATACTCAGAGAAGCAAAAGAGAAGTATAGCCAAACGCTAAAGAAAGGAGCAGAGTAATGAAAAAGATCTGGATGATACTGCTTGTGGCAGTCAGTTTTTTGATCTCAGATACGGAGTTTGCAGACCCGAAACCCAGTATTGAAAATCCAAGACAGTTTGTCTTCCCCATTACCAGTGATGATGAGTATGAGATATCACATGTACTCTCATCGGCCAGCAATGTCATGAAGTTTTACGGTCCGGAGAAGTGTGAAGTGGCGATCGTCTGTTACTCAAAAGGGATCAAAGCGGTGATGAAGGAGGCAAACTTTTTTGACAAGACACTTCAGAAACGGTTGAAGTCTCTGATGACCTATGATGTTGAGTTTATTGCCTGCGGCAATACGATGAAAACCTACAACATCGACAAAAAAGAGCTCTTGGACGGCGTAGATGTGGTCACAGCTGGGATCGTTGAACTGATAGAGCGTCAGATAGGCGGATGGATCTATATACGTCCATAATTTTATTTTAATGCAAAGGATAGATATGAAAAATTTATTGAAAAAATTGATGGCCATCATGGTGATGGCAGGAACAGTGGGGTTTGCCCAGGATATTCAGGTCTTTACGGCTGATAACAGCGACGGGAAAATTACACCTAAAACGATAGAAGAGGCATTTAAAAAAGCAGGTTTCTTTGTAGCTGAAAACAGGGATATGAACTTTCCGTTTAAGATACAGTTTAAAGAGACCTCTTTTGATGTCTATAATCTCTTTACCTTCTACAGCAAACCAGATACATTGACATTGGCAAAAGAGTATCCTCAGATCGGCCTTTTTGCACCGCTCAGTATGTCAATCTATACAAAAAAAGGTGAAAAAACCATCTCTGTCTCTACACTTACGACAGAAGCTCTGGCAACGATTCTTGAGATTCCAAAAGAGGATAAGACACTTATCAAAATAGGAGAGATGCTGAAAAAAGCATTGAAAACTGCAATGCCGAACGGTAAGTTCGTGAAACTGCCGTACGAAGTGAAACCACTGAAAGGCGAGCGTGTGACCCGTTTTGAGATGGAGATAGACCCGGATGAGTGGGAAGACGTTAAAGATGAGTTTCAGATGCTCTTTGAGGGTGAACTGGCACCGAATGGATTTGTCATGGCAGGGTTCAGTGATCTGAACTACGATTTTGAAGAGAAGGGTTACGAAGGATTCAACTTTTATGATGTCTACTCGATCTGTAA
Organism: Sulfurovum sp. MH2-6; assembly: GCF_058374785.1. Taxonomy (NCBI): domain Bacteria; kingdom Pseudomonadati; phylum Campylobacterota; class Epsilonproteobacteria; order Campylobacterales; family Sulfurovaceae; genus Sulfurovum; species Sulfurovum sp. MH2-6. Next base: position 2,150,419 of record NZ_CM178170.1, on the reverse strand, counting down.
ACTGCCTGTGATCTATACGGTGGCAAAAACGAGACCTGAGGCAGGAGCGTTTGCACCATGTTCACTCTATCTCTATATGAAAAAAGGTGAAGAGAAGATGCATATCGCTTACCCTTCTGTCTATAACTGGATCAGTGCGATGGGGATCGATGACAAGGCATCTCTTGAAGAGCTGAACGATGCACAGAAAAGAATGGAAAAGATCCTCTCCGGACTGATGGAGTAAGAGATGTTTAGATCTATCGCACACTTTATCCTGATCGTGATGACGCTCGGTTTCTCTTCTGTCCTTCAGGCTGAAGAGAATGGTATGGAAAAGAAGGTTGTCTATGATCTGAAAACCGGAGATATAGAGACACTTGAGCGTGTACTCGTCTCAGGAGTGATGAGAAACAGTGTCTATTATCAAAACAAGCTCCAGGAGCTTAAGGTCAAAGTGGTGATACATGGCGACAGCTACAAGTTTTTCCAGAAAGAGAGTCAGATGACAGAGCTGGGGAAAAAACTGAAAACCCTGCATGAGAGTTATGGCGTGGAGTTTGAGATCTGCAAAGTGGGTATGAAAAAAAGAGATATCTCAGAGCAAAGTCTCTATCCCTTTGTCACCGTGGTCCCCAATGCAAGCCTTGCACTGATCGATGCACAAAACGAGGGGTATGCCTATCTCCCTCTGCACTAAGGTGTTTAAGGCCAACGGCCTTAACCTTCTTACTGACAAAAAATAATACAATCAATCAACCGCTTATCCATTTTGCTATAATTAACGTATGCAGAAGATCATTTTATTTTTTACCATTTTAACGATAGGTGTATGGGCTGACTATCAAGGAAGCATCTCGACGATCACGCCGGAGATCAAACAGCGTATGATCAAGGGAAACTCTTATAGAAGAGTGTGTCCCGTAGGCTTGGATGATCTCCGGTATCTGCGTATCAAACATAAAAACTTTACCGGCAAAGAGGAGTGGGGTGAGCTGATCGTTCATAAAGAGGTGGCAGATGAGGTTATGATGATATTTGAAGCGCTCTATGAGGCTGACTATCCCATCTACCAGATGAGACTGGTGAGTGACTATAAGGGCAGCGACTGGCACTCCATCGAAGCAGATAACACCTCAGGGTTTAACTGCCGCAGGGCCACGGGAAGTAAGAAGTGGTCAAAACACAGCTACGGCAAGGCGATCGATATCAACCCGATAGAAAACCCCTATATCTCCAGAAACGGACGCATCAGCCATAAAGCATCGTTACTCTATAGAAAAAGGGTGCATAAAGAGAAGAGTGCTGCCGACAGAGCCGTACTGCTGCCTACAGACAAAGCGGTAAGGATCTTTAAAAAGTACGGTTGGAAGTGGGGCGGTGACTGGAGCGGAGTGAAGGATTATCAGCACTTTAGTAAATAATTTTTTGGGTGACTCTTGCTCACAAAGATAGACAAAAAAAGAGGGGAAGCGTTTGTTCATTAAACTTTTTAATCTTATTTTACTCGTGACACTGATGCTTACTGCAGATTCTTTGGTCATTGATGATACCTTCATCGATACAACACCGTTAAGTAACTCATATAGTGATTATTCAGGTTATCATACAGTAATTGAGAGTGACAAATCCAATAGTTTGATATTTGAAAAAGAGAATAGTTATTTTTGGTGGGCTATGATGGTGTTATTTTTAGGATTGAGCCTCTCTCTTAAATTTATCGGGTTTGCAAAAGTTGATACAACACGGGATAACAAAATACTCAGCCCGTCAATTTCTACAATATTTCATGAGATCAAAAGTCAAAAACTTTTAACCCCGGAACCTATGAGAATAGAAGCATTGATGATAACCGTGATAGGTATAGTGATATTATTTAAGTTTATAAACAGCTGGAATAACCATGAAAGATTAATATTTGATGATAAAAATAAATATTTTTATCATCAAGATATATCAGCTTCCGGAGAAGTAGAGATTTTAAAGAGTATCCCCTTTGATGAGATAAGAACGATACAGTATTTGACATATGATGAAAGGGGAGAGAAGTTTTATAATTTTGAGTTGAACCTCGTATTAGAAAACAGTGAACGTATTCATTTATTTGCGATGCAAAATCAAGACGAAATGTTGCTCAAGTCATTACTGGTATCTAATGCGCTGCAAAAAGATATGATGAAGCAGGTCTATAAAGATTGAAACAAAGTTGGAACCACTCACGCTGTAAGTGGTGACTTCACTAAAGTAGTGTTTTAAAATTATTTTTTCTTTTTTTCATTACGTCTTTTTTCTGGAAGAGTGGATCCCCTGATGATCTCTTTTTTTGTAGCGTTTATAATGGATTGAATTTCACTCGTGTTGGTAACGGTTTTTTCTTCGTTAGCACGTGAAACGAGGTGTTGTTTGAGTAAAACAGAAGAAGTGTGTAGGTCGGGGTGCCCTCACCCCGACACCATTGATAGTGCCTTCATAAAAGGTAGGTGTCGGGATAAGGGTATCCCCGACCTACAGATATCGGAGGTGATCATCTGCCGCTTGTTTGTATTCTCAAGAGTGATGAAATGAGGGTAATTTTTTGTCTAGGAGACAATGAAAGAGTTCACGGAAGTGGAGGCTTTAGCCCCACCTACAAACGTGAAGCAGTTCTCATTTACTTCACGCTTCTCACTTTTTAAAAACACTCCCGAGCATCCCTTTGATCGCTCCCTGCAGGTCGGCAGGGTAGACGACAAATTTGGCATTCTGGCTCTTGCTCATCTCTTCAAGAGTACTGATGTATCGGTCACCCAGCAGGAACATGGCCGGAAGTTCGTTGTCTTTGATGTTTTGGGTGATGATATTGATCGCTTCGCCCGAGGCATTGGCAAGGGCGATCTGTGCCTGTGCCTCTCTTTTGGCCGCTTCTAGTTTACCGTCTGCTTCGAGGATAGCGGCATTTTTGTTCCCCTCTGCGGTGGTTTCGATCGCACGTCTTTCACGCTCGGCTGCTGCCTGTCTCTCCATTGAGTCCTGCATCGACTCACTCGGGTTGATATCCTGTATCTCTACGGACTTGACGGTGACACCCCAGTCTGCCACATCATCGATGATGGAGTCTTTGAGCTTGGTTTTGATATGTTCACGGTTGGAGAGTGCTTCATCCAGGTCCATCTCACCCAGGATCGAACGTAGGGTGGTCATCACAAGCTGCTGGATCGCTGTACGGAAATCTTCGATACCGTAGATCGCATCACGGGGGTTGGTGACACGTGCGAAGGTGACGGCGTTGGTGTGTATGACGGCATTGTCTTTGGTGATCACCTCCTGTTCAGGGATATCAAGGATGAGGTCACGGGTGGAGACACGCTCACGGATGGACTCGATATAAGGGATGATGAGGTTGAGGCCGGGGGTGAGTGTACGGCTGAATTTTCCCAGTCTCTCTACGACCCACTCTTCACCCTGGGGCACGATATTGATACCCTTATAGAGTGTAACGATGACTAAAACAGCAAGTATGACAAGTATATTGAGTGCTTCCATGATCTTCTCCTTTAAAGGTTTTACACCGGTTCGACTTCGATGAGCTGTCCATTGATCTGTACGATCTTAACACGTGTATCTTCGGCGATCTTGACTTTGGCTGTGGCATGCCACGTTGTGTTTCCCAGCACGGGCGAATCAAACTTTACCTTGCCTCTGCTGTGGGGTTCTATCTCTTCGAGTACATTTCCCTGTGTATCAAGGCGGTAGTTTGACTGACCGCTGTCGGTCTGATGCGGTTCCCGGATCCATTTGAACCATGCAGCGATAGAGAGCAGAGAGAGGATGATCCAGATAAACAGCTCGGTATTGAAACTTGTACCAAGGAGCATATCTATGACCCCGACAAGTATGGCTGCCACACCCAGCCCCAGTATAAAGAATGTTCCAAGGTTCATCTCTATGATCAAGAGGATAATCCCCAGGATAATCCAGTGCCACCAGAGCATAGAGTCGTTTAAGAATGTGATCATCATTTTTCTCCTCTTTGTCTCAATTATAGCATAATAGGATCAGATGATAATCACTTTTTATCTCAAACTATTTGTCTGTAGAATCTTTATGGATCTGCAAGATGGCTGTGCCAAAGTCATCATTTTAGGAAACTATACTGGGTCTAAAGATTAATTGATTAAAAAATAATCTATTGGTTTGTAGCACGAGAATGATTTAGGATTATAATAGCAAAAAATATCAACTATAAGGATCTCTCGTGAGTGCGAAAGAAAAAAGTTTAAATAGACTCTATAAAGCAAGAGTTGCTCATCTTAAGTGGGTCAATACCATTAAACTCCTTGTCTCAGGCTTCAAGGTGGATCAGAGTCATTTAACGCTGCCGATCATTCAGGATTCAGAGATTGGCAGATGGTACTACAATGAAGCGATTCAGTTCGCACAGTTTAGGAGCCAAAGTGTGCTTGTAGAGATGGAGACACTGTTGGAAGAGATGTTCAATATCTATACAAAGATCTATGAGATATACTTCACACATAAACAGAGTACGTTTAAAACTCTTCTAGGCATAAAAAACCATACGGTAAATAGACATGAGATGGAGTTGGCGGGACGGTATTATGAGGATATTGTGAAACTCTCGGATGAGTTTAAAGGCAAGCTGCATACCCTGGAGAGACAGCTTTTGGCAATGCAGGAGAATGAACATGCATTGGTGAGCCATTTTGAGATGGAAGAAGAGACAGCGGTAAAACCGAAAAAAAATGTTCCATCGGTAGAAGAGGAGGGCAACTACTCCTACGGTCCACGGTCACGTTAGCGTACCGATTAGCGTACCGATCAGGTGAGTGACTTCAGCAGAGTTTGGAGCTCGGGTGCCAAAGGGGCTTCAAACGCATAGGCTCTATCGCCTATCTTAAATGAGAGAGAGCTGGCATGTAAAAAAAGTCTCGTTGAGTGATGCTGTTTGGCAAAATATCGGTTTTGTTTTTCCTCCCCATATTTTTCATCACCGATGATAGGATGTCCGAGATAGGCGAGCTGAGTACGGATCTGGTGCATACGCCCTGTGAGTATCTGGACATCCATAAGCGTGGCCTCTTTGTAGTGTGTGAGAGGTGTGAAAATACTCGTTGACTCTTTCCCCTCTTCACTGACCTGCACTTTCCGGGCTCTGTTTTGTTTGCGTTCGAGTGTGTGGGTGATCCTCTGTTTCCCTGCTTGCCACTCTCCTGAGACCAGGGTAGTGTAGTGCTTTTCGATCTGATGCGCTTCTCTGAGAAGGGTGTGGAGATGTTGGAGCATATTTCTGCTCTTGGCGATAAGGAGTATACCGCTGGTTTCCATATCAAGTCTGTGAACCAGTTCGAGATACTCCAGATCAGAGCGGAGCTGGCGAAGTATCTCGATGAGTCCCAGCTCTGAATGGCTTCCTCCGTGTACGGAAATCCCGCTAGGTTTGTTCACTGCAATGAGTGCTTCATCTTCAAAAAGAATGGATTTTTTGATCTGTTTCAACAGGTGGTCCGGTGCTTTGGGAAGCGGTTTTTTCTCTTCCATGGTGACAGGCGGAATACGTACAAGATCATTACTCTGGAGTTTGTATTCCGGTTTGATACGCTTTTTGTTGACCCTCACTTCACCTTTCCGGATGATACGGTATATACGTGTTTTCGGAATGCCTTTGAGGTGTCGGAGAAGGAAGTTGTCGATACGTTGGCCTGCGTCATGTTCGGTTATGGTATGAAAAGTCACTTTGGTTTGCTGCATAAAGCGGATTATAGCAAAACCGGGGTTATAAGCTACATTTCGATATAATCGCGAAAATTTTTTAGCTAAATAATTAAATAATGAAGGATTTAACAATGGCAGAACAATTAAATGTTTACTATGACAAAGACTGTGATCTTAGTATCATAAAATCTAAAACTGTTGCAATGATCGGTTTCGGATCTCAGGGACACGCACACGCTGAAAACCTTAGAGACTCTGGTGTAGAAGTAGTGATCGGTCTTAGAAAAGGCGGAAGCTCTTGGGATAAAGCGGCAGCAAAAGGGTTTGAAGTACTTACAGTAGAAGAGGCATCTGCTAAAGGTGATGTTGTTATGATCCTTCTTCCGGATGAAAACCAAAAAGAGATCTATGAAGCACAGATCGAGCCAAACCTTAAAGAGGGTGCAACGATCGCATTCGGTCACGGGTTTGCGATCCACTACGGACGTATCCAGCCAAGAGCTGACATCAACGTAATGATGGTTGCTCCAAAAGCTCCGGGTCACACGGTAAGAAGTGAGTTTGTAAGAGGCGGTGGTATCCCAGACCTTATCGCTATCGGTCAAAACCCAAGCGAAAACACAAAAGATGTAGCACTTTCATATGCATCAGCGATCGGTGGTGGTAGAACAGGTATCATCGAAACGACATTCAAAGATGAGACAGAAACTGACCTTTTCGGTGAGCAGGCAGTTCTTTGTGGTGGTGTATCTGCACTGATCCAAGCTGGTTTTGAAACATTGACTGAAGCGGGTTACCCTGCTGAGATGGCATACTTCGAGTGTCTTCACGAGATGAAACTGATCGTAGACCTTATCTTCGAAGGTGGTATCGCAGATATGAGATACTCTATCTCTAACACAGCAGAGTACGGTGACATGGTTTCTGGACCAAGAGTTATCAACGAAGAGTCTAAAGAGGCGATGAGACAAGTACTTAAAGAGATCCAAAACGGTCAATTTGCTAAAGACTTCGTACTTGAAGGTCAAGCAGGTTACCCAAGAATGAACGCTGAGAGACAAAATCTTAAAGAGACGCAACTGGAAAAAACCGGTGCGAGACTACGTGAGATGATGCCGTGGATTAAGGCGAACAAAATCGTAGACCAAGAGACTAACTAGTCTTTTTATCGATTTGCATCCATCTTTGAATGATGGGTGCAGTCACTTACTTATTGTAAGCTCCTTTACTCCAAACATTCAAATCTGAATACAACTCAATAAAAATCTTTATCTATTGTTTTGGTTATTTCACTCTATCTTTGAGGGATGGATTCGGTCAGCTACTTCTCGTAGCCTCCCTTATCCAAACCCTAAAATCTACAGCTCTGGCACTTGCCCTGACCGGAGGGAAGAAATGCCCTTGGGGTGAAATGCCGATACCCCTGTCGCTAAAGCGTAAGTGGGGTAAAAGTAACCAAAAATCTTGCGTTAGTTTGTTTTATTGTAAGCTCCTTTACTCCAAACATTCCTTGTGCTTGCACTCTCTGTGAGAAACCTGAATACAACTCAATAAAAACTTGGCTTTGTTTACATTGTAAAAAATATAAAATCTACAGAAATTTTTATAAATCACTTGACATACTGATCTAAAACTATTATCGTGCTAAACGCTAAACGCTAAACGCTAAACGCTAAACGCTAAACGCTAAACGCTAAACGCTACTTTTCATTTCTACCCAATTGTCATAATTTTCTTTTCATCCCCGCCAGGATATCGCTCATCAGTTCTTTTTCGATAAAATAAGCAAAAATTGATACAACTGGAAAGATATGGCAAAAGAGAGAAAGCGTAGTCCATTAAAAACAACATCCAAGACAAAAAAAACATCGACCAAACGACGTAGATCCGGCAGCAGGAAAAAGAGTACGTTTAAAAAGGATATGATGATCTTCAGTACCGTGATCGTGATGATTGCTATGGTAGTACTTGGGTACTTCATTGCGAAAAATGAAGCTGCCGTTCAGCCTAATCCAAACGGTTTGCTTCTCAAGAGTGTTTCTGATAATCAGTCACTTTTTGAAAGCCTGAAAAAAGTCAAAGAAGAGAGAGCCCTCAAGGAGGAAAAGAGGGAGGCCGAACTTGCGTTGAAACGCAAAAAGCAACAAGAAGCAGCGCAACGTGAAGCAGCGCAGAAAAAAGCAGCGCTACAGGCTTTAGAGAAGGAGAAGCAACAAAAAGATCTCGAAAAGAAGAAAGTTGTCACTTACCCTGCGGAGGTTGTGAAGGTTGAAGAGGTGATCAGCGTTTCAGAGAAAGAGAAGCCAAAACTCGTGATCATCATCGATGATGTCTCATCAAGGTCCCAGCTTGCCCATATCCGTGCAACCGGGCTGAAACTCACCCCTTCGATATTCCCGCCATACGGACTCTCCCCCTCCAATCACAAGCTCGCAGAAGGCTCAAAACACTATATGATCCATCTTCCTATGGAGTCGGGAAAAGTATTTGATAAACAGGCAAAAACACTGATGATCACAGATACGCCGGAGAGGATGGAGGCAAGGGTCAAAGAGCTGCGGAGGCTTTTCCCCGAGGCACGATTTGTGAACAACCATACCGGTTCGGTCTTTACCAGCCATTATCTCGCCATGGAGAGGCTCTACCATGCACTGATCAAAGAGGAATTTGTTTTTGTTGACAGTCGCACGATCTCCTCTACCAAGGTACCCCAGATCGCCAAAAAATATGCACAGCCTTATATCGCGCGTGATGTTTTTATCGATAATATCCATACGGTTGACGCTATCCATAAGCAGCTTAAACATGCCGTGAATATCGCAAAGAAAAGAGGCTATGCGATCGCGATCGGCCATCCGCATAAGGTGACACTTCAGGCACTCACCAGTGCAAAGATGATTTTGAAAGATGTAGAGGTAGTCTATATCGATGAACTCTACAGAAGAAAGGTGAGTCAATGAGAGGTATTATCATAGCACTTTTGATCGGCCTGCTGTTTTTCGGTCTCTCCTTATGGGCATTTACACTCCAGCATAGTCTGTTGATTGCACTGATCGCATTTCTGGTAGCGCTGTGGACCAGTGAAGCCTTACCCTTAGGTGCTGTTTCTCTGCTGCCTATTGTCCTGTTCCCCGTATTCGGTATCCTCGATGTCAATGAAGTGACACCCAACTACTCCAAGTCGATCATCTTTCTTTTTCTGGGTGGGTTTATGCTGGCGATCGCCCTGGAGAAGATCGATCTGCACAAATATTTCTCTGCAAAACTCTTAAGCTTCTTCCCTAAAACACCGAGGGGTATCATCTATGCATTGGCGATCACCTCTGCTCTTCTCAGCGGGATACTCTCCAACACTACCGTGACACTGATGCTGATGCCTATCGCACTTTTTTTGAGTGAGAATGTCAGGTTGAAGGTCCGTTTTCTGCTGGGAACGGCATATGGTGCGAGTATCGGTGGCGTGCTTACGCCTATCGGGACACCGCCCAACCTGATACTGCTCGGTTTTCTGGAAGAGCATAATCTGCCTGTTTTGGCGTTTGGTGAGTGGATGTATATGATGGCTCCTGTGGTGATAGCGATGCTGCTGATCATTCCCTGGCTGCTTGCACTGGGGGTAGAAAACGAGTCTGTAACGGATGTGCAGCAGGATGTTCCTGAACTGAACAGTGAACAGCGTAGGCTCTACTGGATCATAGGGATTCTTGCCTCGATGCTTATCGCCAATACTTTTCTGAAACAGATCGCAGGTTTTTCACTGGATGAGAAGCTTGTCCTGCTGGGGTTCGGTCTCTTGATGTTTGTCCCCCGAATCGGTTTTCTGGAGTGGGAAGATACGAGAAACCTGCCGTATGAGATCATCTTCCTGTTCGGTGCGGGATTCTCGATCGCTGCTGCATTTACAAATACGGGGCTGGCTGCCGAGATCGCAAACAAACTCTCCTTTATCTCCTCGATCCCTCTCTTCTGGATGTTCGTATCGGTTGCACTGTTTGTCACCTTCTCGACAGAGGTGACAAGCAACACGGCACTCACCTCCATCGCTATCCCGATCTTCTATGAATTTGCAAAAGTGATGCCGCAAAGTGAGGGCACTTTGCTCTTGATGGTCGCAACGGTTGCTGCCAGTTATGCCTTTATGCTTCCTATCGCGACGCCTCCGAATGCGATCGTGATGAGTTCAAGGGTGATCCGTATCAAAGAGATGGCCGGCATAGGATTAAAGCTCAACCTGATCGGGGTGACCGTGCTTTCTGTGATCGCCTATACGATATGGCGGCTTCTGCTTTAGCCAGAAAGTATTGATGATTTTAAATAAAATTTATGTATAGTTATATTTTTAATAAAAAATATTAAAAAATCGGATACAAAATCATATTATTAACTTTAGGGTAAATAATATAAGCTAATCAGATATTCTCAAAAAGGGGAGGGAATTGATGAAAACCACTTTGGACATAAATATTTTACTATCTATTATTGTTACAGGCCGATCTGAAAAGAGAAAGCGGGAAGTGAGTTGTCATGACTACCTGACGCCTTTTCCCAATATTCAAAAAGGATCAAAATGAAAAAAACAATGGTAGCTACTATGGGGCTTTTTTTAGCGACTTTTACCTTTACAGGGTGTGGTGGAAGTGCTGGCACAGACAGCAGTCAGGAAACAGTGAGTGGTAATGAAAATAACGAACCAGCACCACAGGTAGAGGAAAATGCTCTCCATAATATATCTTATATCGAGGGTGTATATGATATCACAAGCGAAGATGATGTCATCTATTTGGCTATCGATACCGAAGGTGTAGTGAACACATACGACTATCAAGCGGATTTTTCTGACAACGGAATGGATTGCTATATTAAAAACAGTCCGCTGAAAGAAGTAAATAAAAAAATCAACGGGAAAACGCTGCAAGAAGATCAAGAAAACAATTATTTCTATCTGGATGATATCCAGATTTCCGAGAACCAGACTAACGAGCTTCGCTGGGTATATGGAGAGATGGAGGAGATAGAATATGTATCACTTGACGGTTCAATTACTGCCGGTGGTAGACTGTACCTTAACGACATCAGAATTGCAACCTCTAAATATTTGGTTACAGATGTTACGCTTGAAGAGATGGAGCTTAATATCTGCAAGTAGAGAAAAGGCTTATTCCTTTAATTCTTTAGTAAAATAAGGGATTCAACGGGTTGTCTTTTCTTATTTTAACGTTTTAACTCGTTCCCATCGGTGTATAGACAAGAGACATCCTTTACAGTTGTAAACTATGTCTCTTGACTATACACACGTTGAACGTGGGAATCCATACAGCATGTAAAGAATCATACATTTTAAAGCCCACCAATAGGTGGGATATGAGTTTGCGGTATCATAATGCTTAATAGGCATTCACACTCACAGAGCGGGAACGAGGGCTAGGTGGAACCGGTCAAGATTCTGAATGCCCGTAGAAAATGCCCTTGGGGTACAAGTTCAGAATGACGAACACCCTGTTTTTATATTTTTCCACACACTTGGGAGATATGAAGCTCACTTGATAAACATGACAATATGAAAGATTTTTCACTGAGGCTCATCTCTTAGGTTATCATCTTAAAAAAGGGGATGATATGAGTGAGAGTATTACGGAACATATCTCAGAGTTGGAAGCGATGAGAAAGTATCCTGATCCGCTCTTCTACAAGGGGGAGCCGGCGCTTCTGCTGCGGCCGAAAGTCTCTATCGTGGGTACGAGAAACCCATCGATCTATACCAAAAACTTTACCTATACTCTTGCTAAAGCCCTGGCAAAAAGAGGGGTATGTGTAGTCAGCGGTGCTGCGATGGGCGTCGATACGATAGCACACAAGGGTGCGGGAGCATCAAACACCATCGCGGTAGCAGCCAACGGGCTGGATATCCGTTATCCGGCCGTCAACAGGGAACTGATCGCGAAGATAGAATTCAAGGGATTGGTGCTGAGCCAGTTCGATGACGGGTTCAAGGCAACCGGATGGAGCTTTGTGGTACGCAATGAGCTGGTCGTCGCACTGGGTGAGCTACTGATCGTCACCGAAGCAGACCTTGAGAGCGGTTCGATGCGTTCGGTAGAGTATGCACTCAAGATGGGTAAAGAGATCTATGTCTGTCCGCACAGGCTGGATGAAAGTCTGGGGACCAATCGCTTGTTGGCAGAGGGGAAAGCCAAAGCGATCTATGATATAGAAACATTCGCTTCAATGTTCGGAAGAGAAGTCAATGATGAGATACCCAAGGATGAATTTTTTTACTTCTGTCAGAGTTCTCCTACCTTTGATGCTGTGTTGGAGCGTTTTGGCGACAGGGTCTATGAAGCGGAACTGGAAGGGGTCATCACGATACAGAACGGTATCGTGAGATTGGAATAGTCTTGAGACTTACTTTGAAAGCTGTGCGATAAGGTTTTCCAAATAATCCTGTGGGATCATCCCTGCCTGTACGAACTGTACATTACCCTTTGTATCCATCGCGACCATGAAAGGGATGCTTCCGTTCCACTCGGCACGTGCAGCGATGTAGTTGACCAGTATTCTTGCATTTCTTTCAGTGGAAACAGTATAGTTGATCCCTTTTTCAAACACAAAGTCTTTGAGTGCTTCTTCGTTCATCCCCTGTACTTCAACAGAAACGATCGCCAGTTTCTCTTTATACTTCTTTTGAAGCTCTACAAGGTGTGGGATTGACATGAGACAGGGAGGACATTTATGTCCGAAAAACTCAAGGAAAACCACTTTCCCTTTCAAAGAAGGGATATCGAGCCCTTGTGCGGCACCCTTGATCTGAACGGTTTTACCATTGATATCTTTGAACGTCAGATCGGGTTGTTCTTCAGCATACGACCATGTCCCCAGCGACACGATAAGAAAAAAGAGCGTGAGTAATTTTTTCATCTATAAAACCTTTGTGATAAATTCTTGCGCACATTATACAAAAAGAATATGTAATAAACGTGAAGTGGGAGAGGTTCTGAGGTTTATTCGGGAAAATCTAGGGGTAAAGAGCAATTATGGAAGGGGTTGTTTTTTGTTTAAGGGAAAAGTTTGAAATGTTATAAGGAGGTATGAAATCTTCAAGGGGAGTTAAGATTTATACAGCCCATAATTGCTCTTGTAATCAAATGATACAAGGTGAAGGTAAACCGAACACTAATCATCAAGAGTGAATTAACCATAGTAGGGGTAAGATAATAAAAGAATTCATAGTAAAAGGAGAGAGAATGAATCCTGAAGCAAAAGATATCGAGGCAAGAAAAGGTGAGATCGTTACGGAAGTCAGGGCGATCTTCAAAGCAAATATGAAATTTACCGACTGGGATGTGCCGGAAGCAGATAACAGGCTTGCAGGGGAGTTGATCCTAGAGGTGATGCAGGAAGCATTGGACAGACTGAAAAGTGAAGTGGAGGAAGGGACGTACGATACGTATTGATCCTCTTATCGTAGCGATGTATGGCAGGGAATGAAGTCTCTCTATACTATAATGGGTGTTTGAAGTGAAGTAAGGGTTTTAGATGGTTAAAAAAGTTTGGTTTGTATGTTTCCTCCTGTTGGCATGGATCGGAAGTTCGGCTGATGAGATAAAGCAAAAAGCGCTTTCCGGGATGGTCGGACAGATGTTGATGGTAGGGTTCCACGGTACCTCTGCTCCCAAAGATTCACAGATCTGCCGGGATATCGGAACGTATCATCTGGGAGGGGTGATCCTCTTTGACTATAACCCGGTAGATAAGAACAAACCCAAAAATATCTCAAGCAGGGCACAGGTAGCCAAACTGACCAAGGAGCTTCAGGCATGCTCCCGTGACGGAAAACTTCTGATCGCCGTGGATCAGGAGGGAGGGCGTGTACAGCGTCTGAAGAGCAGATACGGCTTTTACGGTCAATACCCCAAGGCTGAAGATGTCAGCAGGATGAGTAGTGCTCAGGTGAAAGCTACCTATGAAAAGATGGCAAAAGAGCTTAAGAGTGTGGGGATCAACTTTGATCTCGCACCGGTTGTCGATCTTGCAATCAACCCTAAGAACCATGTGATCTACGGTCTGGGAAGATCGTTTGGCAAAGACCCCAAAGAGGTCGCGGCATTCTCTTCGACTTTTATCGATGCGATGCATCGGTACGGTGTGCTGACCTCTCTCAAACATTTTCCGGGACACGGCTCTTCGCTTGGAGATACCCACAAAGGGTTTGTGGATGTCACCAATCTGTGGCAACCTGAAGAGCTTGAGCCCTACAGACTGCTTGCAGAGAAAGCCGATACGGTGATGGTAGCCCATGTCTTTAACAGGAAACTGGATAGCCGGTACCCTGCCAGCCTTTCGTTTGAAACCATTACAAAAAAGCTTCGCTGGCATCTGGGCTACCACGGTGTCGTGATCACGGATGATCTGCAGATGGGTGCTATCTCAAAAAAATACGGCCTGAAAAACACCTTGAAACTGGCGATCAACGCGGGCAACGATATCCTGCTTTTCGGGAACCAGCTTGATCCGGCAAAGACAGTCAGCACAAAAGAACTGGTCGATACGGTGATGGGATTGGTAAAAAGCGGAGAGATCAAAGAAGAGAGCCTGATCAAAGCCCATCAGAGGATCGAAAAACTCAAAGAGAGGCTATAGTTACACTTTAGGTAAAAGATGAAAACGATCGATAAAAACGTGGTGATGCTTGGATGGGTAAGCTACTTTACCGATATGGCAACGGCGATGATCCAGCCCATCCTTCCGCTTTTTATCGTCTTGATACTGCATGAGGGGATGGATAAACTGGGGTTTATCGTAGCTGTTGCGACCTTTGTCTCCTATGCAATGCGGCTGCTCTCTGGTTACCTCAGTGACCGCTACGGGATCGTCAAACCCTTCGTTGTTGCAGGGTACGGGCTCTCAGCTTTGACCAAGCCGCTCATCGGATTTACCGCTAACTATCAGCAGATTACCGTACTGCAGTCCCTTGAGAGACTGGGGAAAGGGCTTCGCTCCGCACCCAAAGATCTGATGATCGCAGCTTACAGCAAAAAGAATGCATCAGGAAAGACCTTCGGGTTTCATAAGACGCTGGATATCGCGGGAGAACTCAGCGGGACATTGATCCTTTTTGGCGTGCTTGCGATCTTCGGTCAGAGTGAAGCAGTGATGAGAAATATCTTCTATGCCACACTCATCCCCGGGCTGATAGGTCTGGCGATCATGCTCTTTTTGGTGAGGGATATCCCCAAGACTTCCCCTTATGAGAGTATGGAGTTTAGTTTCAATGCCCGGGACAAAGAGACGATCAAAGCGTTGTTTGTCTACTTCTTCTTTGTCTTTTTCATCTTCTCTGCAGCCTTTTTTACCGTACAGGCAAAAGAGGTGGGGATTGCTACGGCATTGATCCCGCTGCTTTTTGTCGTTTCTACAGGGATACAGACACTGACGAGCTATACGATCGGCAAATGGATCGACAGGATCGGGGTGAAGCGTATCATGCTCTTTGCCTATCTCAGCGGTGTGATTGCACAGCTGCTTCTCTATCTTCAAAACCCGATTTCAACCTGGTTTGCCTTTGCCTTCCTCGGACTCTTTACCGTCGCCTCTCTCAATGCCAACCGCGCCTATATCGCTGATAGGGCAGAGAACAGGGGATCGGTCTACGGGATCTTCTATGCGGGTGTAGCGCTCTTTGGAGCTATTGGGGCCTATATCGGAGGAGTGATATGGGAGTATTTCGGTATGCACGCGGCGCTGGGATATTCGCTTCTCGGGACATCTGTGATGCTGGTCTTTTTTGGAATGATCTTCTGGAATGGCAAAAAGAGAATATAATGAAAAAAATATTGAGAGAATGGAATGGATAAAGAAACACTTGGGATTATACAAATCTTGGTCATCGATATTTTAGCAACTGTTATTCTTTCAGGTATTGCACTAAAAAAGCCTTACTTATGTAAATTCAATTTTTATATTCTTTTAGGGATAAATTTTTTATTGTTATTGAATGCTCCTGAATGGAATGAAGGGAGTGGGAGTAGCAGCTATTACTATATTGCGTTCTTACAACCGGCTTCTGACTTTTTAGCTTTATTTATGGTTCTTTCTGCATTTTTACTTGCAATTCCCATCATTTTATATTTTATGTTTTTATATGGATTAGCAAAACTATCCTGCTATAAGCCCTCTACTGATCTTCAAGAAAAACACAAAGGTTAATTCGTCTTAACCTCGTTCAAGCGTCTCGATGGGAATGCGGAAATATGGCAGTGGTTAGATCTTGTACTTCTCTTTCCGTTCAGCCGTATATGCCCACCATACTTTCGGCTCTCCGCCATTCATAAAATCGGTGATAGAGATAAAGATATCAAGTACGCACGGGTCTTGACGCTTGCCCGTTACTTCGGATAGTCTTTGATAGAGTGCATAGGGCTCTTTACCCTGAAGTTTTTCAGGGCTATCGATACCGATACGTTCCAGATCAGCTGCCAGTGATTTTCCGATATTGGGAAGGTCGGTGAGTTTTTTGGTCGTTTCTCTTACAACTTTTTTCGGGTTCATTGAACTTTCCTTTTATAGTGTGCCTGGATACCAGTTGGACGAGGATAGGGAGAAGCACAGTAGCACCTTGGTATCGTGTCGAATAGACAAAAAAACTCCTTGAGAACGACACTTTTCAATCACATTATATCCAAGCTCTGTTAGAATAGTGCATAATGTACCCCATTACCGATAGAGTTATCACCGGGGTATCTTCTCCAAAAAGGCTGGTGCATGGAAGAGATGCAAAAGATCGTTAATTATCACAAAAATACGTATATGTGGCGCATAGGGACGGTAGTGTTCGTCGGTATCGTGCTTATCGCAATCTATCTTTTTTTGACAAGAGATTCAGGGCAGGCTGAGTATCGTTATGTGACAGAGCCGTTGAAAAAGAGTGATCTCTCCCTTACGGTATCGGCGAGCGGGTATATCCAGCCTATAGAGAGTGTTGATATCGGTACGGAGGTCTCCGGCACCATCGAAGAGGTCTATGTAGACTATAATGACAGGGTCAAAAAAGGCCAGCTTTTGGCACGTCTGGATACGACCAAGTACCAGAGTACCTATGACCGTGCAAAAGCCTCTCTTCAGATCGCAGAGGCAGCACTTCAGAGTGCAGAAGCACAGTACTATCAGGCAGAATCAGCGGTAAAACGCAACAAGAAACTCAAGATCGTTTCCAAAGGAGATCTTCCCGCGGAGAGTGACTGGGATATAGACTGGGGGAACTATCTTTCGGCCAAAGCACAGATCGCCAATGCAAAAGCACAGATAGAGCAGGCGAAACATGCCTTAAAGTCCTCACTGTACGATCTGGAACGGACAAAGATCTATTCACCGATAGAGGGAACGGTACTGGTACGTAACGTCGATCCCGGACAGACAGTGGCAGCATCTTTTCAGACACCGGTCCTTTTTACTATCGCAAAAGATCTCAACAGGATGGAGCTTCAGATCAGTATCGATGAAGCGGATATCGGGAAGATCAAAGCGGGGCAGAAAGCACGGTTCAGTGTGGATGCCTATCCCGATAAGCGTTTTGAAACGGCTATAAGGCAAGTGAGGATCAACTCAGAGATCTTGGAGAGCGTGGTTACCTATAAGGCCATTATGGAGGTGGAGAACAGAGCACTACTGCTCAAACCCGGGATGAGTGTCGATGCGGATATCATCACCCAGACCCTTGAAGATACCTTTGTTGTCAACCGTGCGGCACTGATCTTTATGCCGGTCAATCCGAAAAGCAAAACACTTTTTGGCGGATCAGGAGGGGGGAAGGCAAAAGTCGATCCTCTGCCGCATATCTATATCCTCAAAGAGGGGAAACCTCATAAAGTCTATGTGAAGATACTGGGGAGCAACGGCCCATTGAGTGCGATCGAATCCACTGAACTTCAAGAGAACTCGGAGGTGATCGTGAACCAGGAAAAAGCTTCATGATCTTTCTGAAAGAGATCAGTAAGACCTACGGAGAGGGTGATGCTGCTTCAAAGGTACTGCAGAATGTTTCGTTGGAGATAGAGGAGGGTGAGTTTATCGCGATCATGGGGCCAAGCGGCAGCGGCAAGTCCACACTGCTCAATATTCTGGGGACACTGGATGTCCCGAGCAGCGGAGAGTATATTTTTGAGAATACAGAGATAGGCGCTTTGAGTCAGGACCAGCGTGCATTGTTCCGAAGGTATCTGTTGGGATTTATTTTCCAGGGATACAATCTCCTGAAAAAGACCACTTCTCTGGAAAATGTCGAGATGCCGCTTATCTATCAGGGGATCGACAGCAGGAAGCGTAAAGAGATGGCGGTAGAGGCACTGAAGAGAGTCGGCCTCGAAGAGAGACTCTACTATGACCCGGGACAGCTCTCGGGAGGACAGCAGCAGCGTGTCGCGATCGCCAGGGCGATGGTGACGCACCCAAGGATTCTGATCGCTGATGAACCTACGGGGAACCTGGATACTAAACGCAGTCATGAGATCATGGCACTGATCCGTGATTTCAACAGTCAGGGGATCACGGTGATCATGGTGACGCATGAAGAGGATATCGCAGCCTATGCCTCCCGGACGATCTATCTGCGTGACGGCAGGATAGAAAAAGAGGTGAAACATGTTTCGTAACGCATTTTTACAGGCCCTGCGTGAGATACGGCGTAACTTTATGCGCTCTTTTCTGACGGCGATCGGTATCGTGATCGGTATCGCCTCTGTGATCGCGATGGTCAACATAGGCAAGGGTGCCAGCCAGTCGATCACCCAGAGTGTGGAGAAACTGGGGAGCAATACCCTCTATATCATCCCCGGGCAGCAGAGAGGGCCGGGTAACAGGGGTGCTGTGGAGAAGCCTTTCAAAAAAAAGGATCTTGAAACACTGCGCGCCTCTATCTACGCACTCGAAGCGATATCTCCGGTCCAGAGCAGCTCGATGACAGTGATCTATAAAGAGCAGAATTACCGTACGACGATCCGCGGGGTTGAAAACGACTATCTTCAGATACAAAACTGGAAGTTAGAGAAGGGAAGGGTCTTTGAAAAGAGCGAACTGAGAACGGGGCACAATGTATGTGTCATCGGAGATACGGTGGTCGAGACGCTCTTTGGAAATAAAGAAACGGTGGTAGGAGAGAAGATACGGCTGAAAAACTTCTCCTGCAAGGTCATCGGGGTGCTGGAGAAAAAAGGTGCCAACACCTTTGGTATGGATCAGGATGATCTTATCCTGGTACCCTTTTCTCTTTTCCAGCGCCGTATCAGCGGAAGTGATACGATACCGTTGATGATGGCGGCAGTGAAAAAAAACGTACCGCTCGAAGCGGCGAAGATACAGATAGAGAGAGTACTGAGAGAACGCAGGGGTATCAAAAGCAACGAAGAGGATAACTTTGGGGTACGCAGTATGACAGCACTGATCGATACGGTTTCGCAGATCACGACGGTACTTACGATCATGCTGGGAGCCGTAGCTGCGATCTCCCTGGTCGTAGGGGGTATCGGGATCATGAACATTATGCTGGTTTCGGTGACCGAACGGACGCGTGAGATCGGTATACGTATGGCAGTGGGTGCCATGGCAAAAGATATCCTGATACAGTTCTTGATCGAATCCATTGTACTCTCCGGTCTGGGAGGTCTGGTTGGGATCATAATGGGGATATTGATCACCTTTGGTACCGCGGAGTGGCTGGATATCACTCTGGTGATCGATCCTTTTATTACCGCGGTCGCACTGCTCTTTTCGATGTTGATCGGTATCGTCTTCGGGATCATTCCTGCCCGAAAGGCGGCCAATATGAACCCTATTGATGCATTGCGCTATGAATAGACGGGATCAGAGGCCAAGATACCTCTCGAGGATGATCTTGGCTGCCATCGAGTCAAGGCGTCCGTCCCTCTTGTGTCTGAAGTCGCCTTTGGTCAGCTCTTTGGCTTCGAAACTGGAGCCCTGTTCATCCTGGTAGTCTACCTCGATACCCAGGTCAAGCAATGCAACAAAGTGTTTGATACGGCGCTCCATCTCCTCTTCGGCAGAGCCCCCTTTGGGAAGGCCCACAATGAGCTTCTCTATCTCCCACTCATCCAAAAAGGTTTTGACATCCCTTGCAGCCTGGTTGCGGTTTTTTCTCAGGATCGCCTCTTGCGGCAAAATGATCTTGCCGTCCAGGCAGATCGCTACACCGATACGTTTTAGTCCTACATCTATACTTGCTAATTTCATAGGTGGAATTATAGCAAAGCTTTGATTACCTCTGCAGCATAGGGTTAAAACCGTAATAACGGTAGTTTGCAGGCATGTAATAGCGTTGATCAAAGAGCCCTTTCCCTCTTATGCGGTCACGGTATCTATATCCCCTGTCATAACGGTAGAATTCTCCCTCAAAGTAGTAACCATGTCGGTTAAAATAGCCGTAGTGGTAGCCGTATCTGTCATAAAATGCTGCTCTGTCAACACGGTAGGCAAGTTCCCATCCGCGTTTTGTAAAACGGTGTCCTCTCTGTTTGAATGCAGGTCCGGGATAGGGCCGAAGCTCTTTGTGTTTGTACTCCCTATGGTAGCGTTGCTGAGAGATAAACTCTCTCTGGTCTCGGAAATCCCGTCTTTTCGCTTGATGTTTCCCCAGCCTTCGATCCAGTTTTTCTATTTTCTGCTGTTTCATCGGTACCTCATTGGCGATACCGGTTCTATGGTCAAACTCTCTTGCTTGTAGAGCTGTAGAGAGGGCTAAGGTTGCGATAAGTATACAGCTTAAAATACGATATTTTTTCATGAATAATCCTTTCTTGGTAGTGTGAATAGGCTATCATAAAATAAGTTTGTGGAAATATTGTGGTAAATGATATATTTTTATATAAAGATGGGGTGAAATCAATCTGCTTATGTTAGAATACCTTAAAGGAGTTTTAAATGCGAAGAGTTATGTGGTTACTTGGTAGTGTCATGATATCATTTCTTGAAGCGGCAGAGAATGAGAGCAGTTTTGAAACGGTCAGTATCTGGACAGTGATTCTCATCGTCGCAGTAGTGGCGACAGGGATACTTTTTTTTGCTTCAAGACAGATAGCGAAGCTTCGAACGTTCCATGAGAAGATGTTATCCAAACAGCTTGAGATGGAAGAGAAACAGAACCAGATCCTAACGAGCATGAGCGAAAACATACATGATGCGGCACAGGAAGCGTTGAAAAAAAGTCATGATATCATCGAAAGCAACATCAGCTCCTCCCAGGAGAAGGAGGAGCTGATGGGCGATATAGAAGATCAGCTCCTGGGTGTTACCAATGATCTGATCTACTTTTTACGTATTAAGTCCAAAAAGATCGAGATCAACAATCAACCCTTCAACCTGAACAATGTACTGAATGAAGTGTCGGGACTCCTGGGCACAAAACATGCGGGCAAAGAGGTCGAGCTGATCTTTGATGTGAACAACAATGTACCGCGTCATATGATAGGCGACTCTCTGCATGTCGGGCGTGTGCTGAGCAACCTCCTGGAGTATATGTTCTCCAGACTTACCGATGAAGAGGTAAAACTTGAAGTCTCAATGTTCAATCATACTGAAGATAATATAGATCTGCAGTTCAGGTTGAGAGATACCGGGACAGGTATCCCTAAAGAGGAAGTTGAATCACTCTTTATCCCTTACTACGATGAAGAAGAGGGAAGTTATGTCGGTCTCGGGCTTTTTATTGCAAAGTCCCTCTCCGAGCTCATGGGCGGTACGCTTTCTGTTGAGAGTCTGGAAGGAAAGGGAACAACCTTTATCCTCGATCTTCCTTTGAAGCTTGTAGATGTGGAAAACAGACGACGGTACCGTCTGCCGGATAAAGCACTGACAGAGAAACAGGTCTTGATCGTAGATTCCAACTATAACTCCGGGCTGGCGATCAAGAAAATGTTCGCTTATTTCAGACATGAGGTGAGAGTGATCACCAAAGAGGATTTTGAATTCTCTATGCCGAAGATGGACGGTTATGACATTATTATCCTCAAAGCGTCACTCTTTAGCGGAAATGTCATCAGGCATCTTCTTGAGATCAAAGAGAAAAAAAGTGATCTGAAGATCATTGCACTCAATAACCTTTTAAATGTCAGTGAGAGTAATTTTCATGGTGGATTGATCGATGCCCATCTCTTCAAGCCAGTGAACCAGGAGAGGGTATTTGAACTCATTATCGATCTCTATGACATGGGGGTATCAAAAGTACTCCTCCAGGATAGGCTCGATAAAGAAGAGGGTGAGGCATTGCCGAGGGCAAAAGTATACAAAGCCGACATAGCCGAAGAGAAAGGGATAACTCAGGAGAATTTCTCGGAGTTTGCAGGCAAAGAGCTTCTGATCGTCGATGATAACCTGATCAACCAGAAGGTACTTACCAATCTGCTCTCTAAATCAGGTATCAAGATCACTCTGGCCAGTGATGGTCAACAGGCTGTAGAGATCGTGAAGTCAGGGAAGGTCAAGTTTGACTTTATACTGATGGATATCAATATGCCTGTAATGGATGGATTTACCGCAACACAGGTGATAAGAGAAGAGAGAAGATTTGATATGGTCCCGATCGTAGCCTTTACAGCCTTGATCCTTGAGAGCGAAAAGCAGAAAATGTTCAGTTGCGGGATCAATGCCTTTTTAGCCAAACCGTTGAATGTAGGAAAACTCTACCGGGCAATGATGATGTTTATCTCGGAGAAGGCGATCGAAACAGCCAAAGCAGAGGAGAAGAGGGAAAGAGAATCACTGTTTGACGGACTGGAGATCGAAAAGGGTATCGCACATACGAACAACAATGAGGCACTCTATATCGAGCTGCTTAAAGAGTTCCTTGAAGCGTATGGAGAGAGTGACCGGACATTTGGAAAGCTGATTGATGAGAAACGTCATGAACAGATCAAAATGCTCTTTGTTGATATGCGTGGACTTTCGGGAACGATCGGTGCTTCAGCGCTGCATGATCTGGTCAATGAGATCTATAACTATCTTCTTCTCAAGAAATATGACTACCTTCCAACCTATGTGAAGAAGTATTCCAGAGAGTTGTCCAAGGTCAAAAAAGCGATTGAAGCCTATCGTTTTTCAAAAGATATGATGGAGTGATCAGGAGATCACGCCATCGACATAGAGCCAGACACCGCCGCTCTTCAGAAAACGGCTTTTTTCATGAAGCATGCCGCTGGAGAGTAAGGCTTCAAAGGTGACATAGGCTTCCTCCTCACCATCGATAAACTCCAGGATTTTCAACCCTAAAAACTCTGTATGTTTACTAAAGAGATCGATCTCTTTTTTCCATGAGGTACGATCTGTCGTATAGTCAGGGTTATCAGGGTGTGTGGTTTTGATAATATAGTCGGCATTGCCTGCAGCATAGGCACTGTAGCGTGACTTCATCAAGGACAAAGCGTCAGGTGCCAGTGCCCCTTTGTGATAGACGGCACAACACTTCTTATACTTTTTTTGACTTCCGCAGGGGCAGGGGATATTGGGCGAAACTTTTGCCATGACAATGACCTAGTCCGGTACCGCTTTTTTCGGGAGGCTCATCCCTGTTTTCCACGGTGTGGTATAGCGTGAACTGGTGACACGCATTTTTTGAAGCGGAGCATCACAGGTCATATAGAGCTTTTGCTCATCTTTACTGAGATAACGTTTACACAATTTCATACGTTTGAGGTATTTGGGTTCATCCTCAAAGTGCGTCACGGTGACTTTGCGGTTTTTACTGCTTGCGTGAGCAAACCACCCGTCACCCAGGTAGATACCGACATGGTTGATGTATTTGCTCCGTTTGTTGGTCGAACCAAAGAAGATAAGATCCCCTTCATGCAGCTCTTTAAACGGGATGGTCTTTCCTACTTTCGCCTGTTCTCTTGCAACACGCGGGATCTCGACTCCCATCTGACCGTAGATATTGTAGGTAAGTCCTGAACAGTCAAAGGCATCAGGGCCCTCTTCGGCCCAAACATAAGGTTTGTCCAGATAAAAGCCAAGCAGGGCCTGGATATTGTAGCGGTTCGGCTTACAGGTCACTTCAGGTTTGATGATATCGTAGTTGGGGTATGTGTAGGGTTTCTTTTGCGCACATCCTGCCAGCAGGATGAGGGTAAAAAGTAGTGCTGAAAACTGTTTCATCTTACACCTCTATAGAATAAGCATTGCATCTCCATAGGAGAAAAATCTATATTTTTTCTCTACAGCTTCTTTATATAATTCTAACGTTTTTTCTCTTCCAATAAAAGCCGATACCAACATAATCAGTGTACTTTTAGGCAGATGGAAGTTAGTGAGTAGGTGTGTAACACGGATCGGAGGGTTATGCGGATTAAGGAAAAGGTCACACTCCCCCTCTTTTTTACCGGTACGCACGTAGTACTCTATCGTTCGAGTCACCGTAGTTCCGATCGCTAGAAGCGGTCTCCCGCTATCCAGAACGTCGGCCGCTTCATCACTGATAGAGAAAAACTCAGAGTGCATCGGGTGATCGAGGATATTGTCGCTCTCGACAGGCTTGAAGGTCCCTGCACCCACATGCAGTGTGACCTTGTGTGTTTTATGTCTCTTCTGCATCGCTTCAAAAAGTGCTGGCGTAAAGTGCAGGGATGCGGTAGGGGCTGCCACTGCACCTGCATGCCGGGCAAAGAGGGTCTGGTAGTCTCTCTCATCCTCTTTGTTGTCCTCCCTCTGCATATACGGCGGCAGAGGGAGATGACCGATTTTGTCCAGAAGTACGACAAGTGCTTCAAAACGGAGCGGTATCTGATCCTGTGAAAAGGTCACGGTGCGGCTTCCGTCTTCATGAAGCTCCTCCACTGTTGCAACCACTCCTTCATCAAAGATCAGTCTCATCCCTGCCTGTACTTTACCGCGGATCAGTACGAGTGACCGGTAGGCATCGAGTGATTTGTTAAAGAGGAGTTCCACTTTTCCTCCGCCCTGTTCGCCGATCTTCTCTTTGTGTCCGAAAATACGTGCTTTGATCACACGGGTATCGTTCAAGAATACATCGCACTCTTTTGGGAGATACTCCAAAAGGTGTGCAAAAGTCGTATGCGTGATCGTATCACTCTTCCGATCATAGACCAGAAGTTTGGCGCTGTCTCTCGGATAGACGGGTTTGGAGGCTATGAGCTCCTGGGGGAGTGCATAGTCGTAATTTTCAGTGATGAGTTCTGCTGTCGTTGCCAAAGATTAACTGTCCTTACGCTCTGTTACTTCTTCTTCCTCATCCTCATCCTCTTCTTTATGCGGATTCACCATACGTACGATGAGAATGGAGACACCGTAAAGCAGGATAAGCGGGAATGCCATCAGAAGCTGTGTCAAGACATCCGGCGGTGTAAGCAGGGCAGCCAGAACGAAAATGATAAGGATTGCATATTTGAAAAAATCCTTGAGCGTTTTGTCTGTCACAAGACCGAGCAGTGCCAGGAAGTAGGCAAATACAGGAAGTTCAAAGGCAATACCGAACCCTATCATGATCTTGGCAAAGAAGCCTACATAGTCTTCGATGTTGATCAGCGGTGTATAGAGGAATGAACCGAAAGTGATCAGGAACTGGAATCCGAACGGTGTGACCACATAGTAGGCAAAGAGTACACCGATAAAGAACATGAGCGATCCTCCGACAACAAACGGAATGATCATCTTCTTCTCATTGGCATAGAGTCCCGGAGAGACAAAGAGCCAGAGCTGGTAAAGGATGAACGGCAATGCCCCGAGGATCGCAGCGAAGAAGGAGACTTTCAGTGCTACGAAGAAAACCCCTCCGATCTGGTGTGTCGTTACCATCCCTTCAAAGGTCTTCTTGGAAGCATTCTCTACAGAGTGGTTGACATCATCCAGGAGCGTAATAAGCTTGGCTGTTGCCGCAGCTGTTTCCTTCGCTGAAGTGGCTGCATCCTTGAGAAGTGCAGCAAGCTCCGGGTTGCTCTGCTTGGTTGCCACCTCAGAGGCCTGGCTTAGGTCCTCATGAAGGCTCTCTGCTGACCGGGAAGCCTCCTGTGCATAGGCCTGGGCACTCTCCGGCTGATACTCAGGCGTTTTAATCTGCACTTCAGTCGCATTGCCGTCATGCTGTATCTTCCACTCAGAGGTACTTTTGCTCTCTATCACCAGACCGACCTGGGTCAGTGCGTCATTCAGCGGCTGGGTAACCCATGCAAGAATGTATTTGTGGAAAGTAAATGCGATCGCAAACATGATAAAAAGAGAGATAACCGAAAGCCCGAGGCGTTTGCGGAGCTCTACTAAATGCGGACGGAGATCTTCAAACATTAAGCATCCTCACTTTTATCTTTTTTCTCTTCACTCTCAGAACTTCTTGGTGTTCTGTCTGCCTGCGCATAAGGGTCCGGTTTTTTCGTCGGCTTCTTTTTTATCTGCGTGTGCTCCTGTTTCGGTTCGACCGGTGTAGCGATCCCTTCATCACTCTTTGATGCCGCATTTTTTGCCTGTGCTTCAATCTGTTGTCTGTGTCTTTGTGCCGCTGTCATCTCTGAAGCCTCTTTATCCGCAACAAAATCTTCACCGAAGTCCTCCAGGCTCAGGTTCTTAAAGCCTTTGAGCTCATCCGTGGCATCGGTCAGCTGTTTTTTGTAATTCATTGCTTCATCTTTGAGGTCAGCGATCTTCATCTCCTCTTCGAGTGAACTTTTTGCCTCACCTACCGTCTGTTTTACACTTTTGATAAATTTTGCTATCTCCACCATTGCCTGAGGTAATTTGTCAGGCCCCAGAAAGAGGATGGCAACGATAGCGATAAGGACTAACTCAGTAAATCCGATTCCAAACATAAAATGCCTTCTTTTTTAATTGTTGTATTTTAACCAATTATCCTAAAATATAGAGTGCCAGTTCATCACTCAAAAAGTAATTCTCATTAAAGTAACGGCTCCCCTCAAGACGTAATTTATTTTCCTTCACAAGGGTAGTTGCCTTTTTTGTCATTGACGCATCCAGCAGTGACGTCTCTATGCCTATATTGCTGCGCAGACCCAGGAAGAGCTTTTCGGTCAAAAGATCATCAGCGCTAAGTGCTTCTTCACTGATCTGTAGAGGCTGAGTGATATAGGCCTGGATATCCTGTTGCGGATAGAAGCGGCGCTCTTTGAGAAAACCGACGGCACCTGCACCTGCACCGATATAGTCTTTGAGTTCCCAGTACCCTTTGTTGTGTCTGCTTTGGTAACGTCCGAAGTTTGAGATCTCATAATGTGAGAAACCCCGTTTTTTGATCTCTTCGGCAACAAAAAATGCCAGCATCTCATTCTCCTGTCTGACTTCGGGTGTTTGCGTGAACTTGGTACCGTCCTCGATCGTCAGTTCATAGGCAGAGATATGATCGATGGGAAGTGCAAAAGCCTGTGCTATATCGGAGTGAAGCAGGGCTTTGGTATCACCTTGGTAGTTGTAGATCAGGTCCAGTGAGAGGTGTTCGATCCCAAGTTCATGCGCATGGGTGATCGCCTCTTTTGCCTGATGGGGAGTATGGGCCCGGTTGAGCGCTTTGAGCTTTTGTGCATCGAAGCTCTGTACTCCGAAGCTCACCCTGTTGATCCCCAGTTCCTGCATACCCTTAAGCCACGCTTTTGTTGCAGAGTTGGGATTGGCTTCAGTAGTGATCTCTGCATCCTTTCTCAGGTAGGGTTTCAGGAGTGCGAAGATCGGTTCATAGAGTTCGTGTGCTACGGTAGAGGGGGTACCGCCTCCTATGAAGAGTGTCTCTATGGACGCTTTTTTTGCGTCAAAACGTTCAAGTTCAAACGCCAATTGTCTGTGAAGCGCCTGCATATATGCTTTTCTGGTATCAAACTTATCCACGTAGGAGTTGAAACTGCAGTAGTGACATTTTGAGTCACAATAGGGGATGTGAAGATAAGCAAGCAAATTACACCTTTTGGAGTCTTTTCAAAACTGAATATAACTCTATTTTAGATAAAATTTTATCAGAAAAATTTATTTAAGTTAAATTGTGGATGAGAAGATGCAGACAAAAAAGCGATATCGCCCAAATGTTGCAGCAGTCATACTCTCCTCAAATTATCCAGAAAAGTGCGAATTTTTTATCGCACATCGAAGTGATATTAAAAATGTTTGGCAATTTCCGCAGGGGGGTATCGATGACGGAGAGACTCCTTATGATGCTTTGCACAGGGAGTTGCTTGAAGAGATAGGGTGTGCTGAAGTTGAGGTGCTGGGAGAGTTCCCCGAGTGGATCACCTATGATTTCCCCGATTCAGCCAGAAGCAGGAAAGTCTATCCGTATGACGGACAGACCCAAAAATACTTTCTGGTGCGTCTCAAAGAGGGTGCAACGATCGATCTGAACGCATATGATATCCCGGAATTTGAAGAGTATGACTTTGTTGCATATGAAGATGTGTTTAAGAAGGTGACCTATTTTAAACGTAAAGTCTATCGCAGAGTGATCGACTACTTTAAAGAAGAGGGTTTAATTTAAAATTTGAAAAAGGTAAAAGATGTTAATCGTCCATAAGTATGGTGGAACTAGTGTTGGCGGTTTGGACCGTATTGAAAATGTAGCGTCCCGTGTGATCAAGGCACGTAAAGAAGGGCATGATCTGGTAATCGTTGTTTCGGCGATGAGCGGTGAGACCAACAAGCTGGTAGGATATGCAGAGCACTTCAGCAGTAAGCCTGCAAAAAAAGAGATGGATATGCTGCTGAGCTCGGGAGAGAGAGTGACCGCTGCACTCCTTTCGATCGCACTGCAGGCACAAGGCTATGATGCGGTGGCAATGACGGGAAGACAGGCAGGGATAGTGACGGATGATGTCCATACCTATGCACGTATCGAAGAGATCGACCCTACACCGATGAAAAATGCGATCGCTGAAGGAAAGATAGTGATCGTTGCAGGGTTCCAGGGGATTACCAAAGAGGGTAATGTCTCTACACTCGGACGTGGCGGTTCGGATCTCTCTGCTGTAGCGATCGCAGGTGCGATCGGGGCAGACCAGTGTGAGATCTACTCGGATGTAGACGGTATCTATACGACCGATCCGCGTATTGAACCGAAAGCAAAGAAACTGGATGTGATCTCATATGATGAGATGCTGGAGCTTGCGAGTTTGGGCGCGAAGGTATTGCAGAACCGTTCTGTAGAGTTGGCGAAAAAATTGAATGTGAAGCTCTATGCAAAGAGCAGTTTTAGTGACAATGAAGGTACATTGATAGCAGAGGAGAGTGAAAATATGGAAGCAGTATTGGTAAGTGGTGTTGTATTGGACAGAAATCAGGCAAGAGTAACACTGAGAGGTGTATCAGACAAGCCTGGCATTGCAGCTGAGATCTTTACGATGTTGGCGGATAACAATATCAATGTAGATATGATCATCCAGAATATGGCTGCTGCAGACGGAGAGACGAACCTCGGTTTCACGGTTCCTCAGAGTGAACTTGAAAATGCAAAATCGGTGATCGAAAAGTTTGACCATGATATCAAAGGGATGGACTTTGATGAGAATATCTGCAAAGTGTCGATCGTCGGTGTAGGGATGAAATCCCACTCAGGTGTGGCTGCAAAAGCATTTGCAACAATGGCTGACAACAATATCAATATCCAGATGATCTCAACCTCTGAGATAAAGATCTCTATGGTGATCAATGAAAAGTACGGTGAACTGGCGATCCGTGCACTACACGAAACCTACGGGTTAGATAAGTAATCCCGTGCAAAAGCTCTTAAAGTGGACACTGGACACAATCCGGGAGAAAGAGAGTGCTTTCTCATGGATGGAAGAGCACCGTTTTGCATGGGCTCCTCTTGTCAACAGTGCAGTATCTCAGATATTGGAAGGTAAAACCGTATTGGTGATGACCGATGAGTCCCGCCAATGGTTTGGAAAGTATATACTCCAAAAGGTCAATGACCTTGAAAAACACCGTCCTCTTTTACCGTTCTATCCACTTGGCGGGTGTTTCCCCCATCTCTATACTGTGAAGTCAAAAGAGGATATCCAGCTTCTGGAAGATATGTTGGATATCTCCTATCCCAACGGGTACTATATCTGGTATATCGGAAAAGGTGACCACGCTGCTACCAAGGTCGCCTATAGAAATGACGACAATTTTTTGTGGTTGATGGATGAAGAGGCACAAAACAGTTTCCATCTTCGCAGTTCCGATCCGCTTTTGGATATCAAGCTTCTACAGCTTTACAGACTGTTTGACGAAACGCTTTCAGCGGCACTTTTCGGTGATCTAGATATAGAGTTATGAGCAGATTAGAACTCACCAGCCAGGTATTGATCACTTCTCAGATCGAAGAGACGATCAAAGCGCTTGAAGCGCTGCAGAGCGATGAGCGTATTGTCAAGATCGTCAAAGAGGATAACTTCCTGGTAGAGGATGCAGCACTGGCTATAGAGAAAGCCTATCTGGCCAGTGAAGAGATCACCGTCATTATCCTCGCAGCACGTCTTTTCAGCCCTGTCGTACAAAATAAACTACTCAAAGTGATCGAAGAGCCTCCGCCAAATAAAGAGTTTATCCTGATCACCCCAAGCAAGGCCACGATACTTGCCACGATACGTTCACGCCTGCCGATTCATGTCCTCAGTGATACCGCTTCACATGAAGCGTTGGGGTTGGATGTTTCGCAGCTCTCCCTGGAAACCGTCTATCCGTTTGTACAGGAGCATAAACGCACCGCTGCGAATGAGATGAAAAAGATCGTAGAGGGGATTTCCAAAGAAGCTATGCGTTCTGAGAAGTTCAATCTTGATGAGAAGACACTGAATCTCTTCTCCAATGCCTTTGTGGCACTTGATATGGGATCGCCGCCTTCATTTGTGCTCAATACACTGCTTTTGAAGCTGCTGGCAAAGAAAAAGCGCTAAAACGATTCAATGCGCTGCATTGAAAGTGAATAATTAATAGTGAAGAGTGAAGAGTTGCGGTATGCTTTTAGAGAAAAGCAAGCTATTGACAGGAGATCATACGTATGCAAATCTATAAACTTGGTGAAATTAAAGATAAAGAAGCCGCCCTTAAAAAGTTGGGCGTAGAGAGTGGGGGTGCCTCCATTATGGCGAAGAAGATGGAGTTGATGCACTTCTACATTAAAGATCTTAAAACCCCGGCAGCCAATATCCTGAAACAGGATGCGTTGAGTATCGGTGCAGAGTTGGCGGTACCCGGCGGCGTGATACTCTGCGAGAAACCCACCTATGACTGTATCCTGATAGGCACGAAAAAGCATATCGAGATACTCTCGCGAAAAGAGCTTGCCCAGCCTTTCGGGCTGAAAGCACTGGCAGGTGAACTGAAGAAGTTCCTCTCCAACAAAACCTACCCGACACGTATCATGGGGATCATAAATGCCAATGATGACAGTTTTTTTGAGGGAAGCAGATTTGTAGCGGGTGATGCCATCGTTCAGTGTGAAAAGATGATAGCAGACGGTGCGGAGATCAT
Organism: Sulfurovum sp. MH2-6; assembly: GCF_058374785.1. Taxonomy (NCBI): domain Bacteria; kingdom Pseudomonadati; phylum Campylobacterota; class Epsilonproteobacteria; order Campylobacterales; family Sulfurovaceae; genus Sulfurovum; species Sulfurovum sp. MH2-6. Next base: position 2,119,276 of record NZ_CM178170.1, on the reverse strand, counting down.
CGATATCGGGGCAGTCTCTTCCCGCCCAGGTTCCAAGGAGGTAAGTGCCGAAGAGGAGCTGGAACGCGTCAAACCGATCTGCGATGCGATACGCGAGCAAAAACTCTATGAAAAAGCGCTCTTCAGTATCGACAGCTATATGCCAAGTGTTGTGGAGTATACCCTGAAAAGCGGATTTGGTCTGATCAACGATATCACCGGTGCCAGTGATGATGAGATCATCAAACTTGCTGTGAAATACAAGGCTAAGCTCTGTATCATGCATATGCAGGGTACGCCGCAAACAATGCAGAAAGAGCCCTGCTATGAGGATGTAACCGCAGAGGTCAGTGCTTTTTTTGAAGCGCGTATCGCCAAGTGTGAAGCGATGGGAGTGAGCCGTGAGCAGATCATCCTTGATGTAGGTATCGGGTTCGGAAAGAGCCTGGAACACAACCTCACACTCCTGAAAAATATGCATCACTTTACCCACTTTGGCTGCGAAGTGCTGATAGGGGCGAGCAGGAAGTCAATGATCCATAAGATCATACCGACACCGACAGAGGAGAGACTGCCTGGGACACTGGCGATCCACCTCAAAGCAGTGGAGAACGGCGCGAGTATCGTACGCTGTCATGATGTAGCGGAACATAATCAGGCAATCAAAGTTTTAGAGGCAATAAGAGAGATATGACAAACGAAACGTATAAGCAAAAAGTAGAACAATTAAAAAAATGGGCATACGCCTACTATGTAGAGGATAATCCTGTCGCCAGTGATGAGGAGTATGACAGACTCTATCATGAAGTATTGGACTACGAGAATGCACATCCGGACGAAGTAGCGGAGGACTCGCCGACAAAACGTGTAGGAGGGGTCATCCGTGAGGAGTTCAGCAAGGCAAAGCATATCAAGCGTATGTGGAGTATGGAGGATGTCTTCGATCGTGATGAGGTCGTAGAGTGGCTGGAGCGTGTGGAGAAGAATATAGGAGCGTGCGAGTACTTCTGTGAACCCAAGTTTGACGGGGCAAGTATGAATTTGCTCTATGAAGGAGGGAAGCTTGTCCGTGCGATTACACGTGGAGACGGTGTGATCGGAGAAGAGGTGACAGATAACGTCCGTACGATCCGGTCCGTCCCGCTTACGATCGACTATGAGGGGCTGATCGAGATACGCGGTGAAGTGGTGATCCGTAAAGATGACTTTGAGAAGATCAATGCAGAGCGTCTGGAAGCGGGGGAGAGCCTCTTTGCCAATCCTCGTAATGCCGCAGCGGGAAGCTTGAGACAGCTTGACAGCTCTATCACGGCTAAACGTAGACTGGTCTTCTATCCCTGGGGATTGGGAGAAAACGCCCTGGATCATCGTAAACTGTCAGAGAAGATGGCGTATGTCTACTCTCTAGGTTTTTTGGAGCCGCCGTTTGCCCAGGATTGTCAGGGGATCGAAGAGATAGAGGCATTTTACCGGATGCTGATCGCCAAACGTGATGAGATACCGATGATGATGGACGGGATGGTTCTCAAAGTCGATGAGGTGGAGAAACAGGAGGATCTCGGATATACCGTGAAGTTTCCCAAGTGGATGTGTGCCTACAAGTTCCCGGCGATCGAGAAGGTGACCAAGATCAATGCCATTACCCTTCAGGTTGGCCGTACGGGTGTAGTGACCCCGGTAGCAGAGATCGAACCGGTCAATATCGAAGGGGCGATGGTCAGCCGTGCTACGCTCCATAACTTTGATGAGATCGAGCGTAAGGATATCCATATCGGTGACAGTGTGATCATTATCCGAAGTGGAGATGTGATCCCGAAGATCATCAAGGTACTGGAAGACCGTAGAGACGGATCAGAAGAGAAGGTGACACGTCCTACCGTATGTCCGACCTGCGGGAGTGAGCTGCTTGATGAAGGGGCATTGATCAAGTGCCAGAACCTTCACTGTTCGGACCGTGTGATCAACTCTATCATCCACTTTGCGCGCAAAGGGTGTATGAATATCGATGGGTTGGGAAGCAAGATCGTAGAGCTGCTGGTAAAAGAGGGGATCATCAAGGATATTCTCGATCTCTACTCTATCAAGTACGAAGAGCTGGCACATCTTGAAGGGTTTAAAGAGAAGCGTATCAACAACCTTATCAATGCGATCCAGGCGACCAAAGGGGTACCGCTCTACCGACTGATCAATGCGATGGGGATCGAGCATATCGGTGAGGTGGCGAGTAAGGCATTGGCACTGGAGTTCGGGTTGGGTATCACTGAGGTGACACTGGATCAGATTATTGCGATAGACGGCATCGGAGAAGAGATGGCCAACTCGCTGTTGGAGTTTATGCGGGTGAATCATGACTTTGTATTGGAGCTCTTTAAGACGATCCAGCCGACCGTGGAAGAGAAAGTAGAAGCGGAAGAAAACCCGTTCAAGGGTAAGACGGTTGTCCTGACAGGAACGATGAGCGAGAGCCGCGGAAAGATCAAAGAGATGCTGGAAAGTCTCGGCGCAAAGGTAAGCGGTTCAGTCAGCAAGAAGACCGACTATGTGATCTACGGTGAGGATGCAGGAAGCAAGCTGACAAAAGCTGAGAGTCTTGGCGTGGCAACGCTGACCGAGGATGAGATGAAAGCGATGCTCTAAGGAGTATCATCTAAAAATGGAATAGCCATTTAGGTTGGATGATCTGCTAAAAAGAGTGATCACACATAAATGTTTCGGTACTTAAACATCTAGCAGGTTTTTTGCATTATAATTGCGAAAAAATTCAGGAACCGTGATGCCCAAGAGTCAAAATAGTACCCGTTATCTGATCGGTATGATCGTTGCAATGCTGTTGTGGGGGATGGCCTGGACCGCAGGGAAGATGGCTGCAGCACATGCGACTCCGCAGGTGGCGGGTTTCTGGCGTTATGCCATCTCGTTTTTAAGTATCCTTCCCGTGATCTGGATGATGAAGATTCCATTCAAAACAGATCTCAAAGGGGTATTTTATATGATTGCTGCGGGGCTTTTGACCGCTCTTTTCAACTACCTTTTCTTTGCCGGGCTTGTGCATGGAGAGGCAGGATACGGCGGAACGATGGTAACGGCACTCTCTCCGATTGTAACTTATCTAATCTCCATTGCATTTTTGGGTGTTGCCGTAGCCTTCTGGCAGATCGTTGCGCTTACTCTGGGGATAGCGGGTGCGTTGATACTGCTTAGGGTTCCCTATGAGGGGTTGGGATTTTTAACGCTGGAGAGCATCTACTTCCTGGGGTGTGCCATTGTATGGGCAGTGGTTACGATCTTTGCACAAAAAGCATCGCATAGAGCCCACCCGATGTTTTATACAACGGTGGTGTTTGGTGTCGCAGGATTGACCAATATGCTTTTTGCACTTCCGTATCACCCCTTTGATGTTGGTTCTTACGACAGTACATTTTGGTGGACGATGATCTTTATCGGATTGTTTCCCGGGACATTCAGTACAGCGCTCTACTTTATCTCTGCAGGGAAGATAGGCGCACACAATACCGGTGTGTTTATGTTCATTGTCCCGGTTGGGGCTATCGTATCGAGTTGGATTGTTTTTGATGAGCAGATCGCAATGTCGACGATTGTAGGATGTCTGCTTGCCTTTGCGGCCGTGTCGCTCTTTGGTATCAAAAGAGGATAAAAGCGCGCTATATCTCGAGGGTTTATCTGTTTGAATGATATAATAACCGATATTTTACTTTTGAGTTAAAAAATTTTGAAAAAAAGAAAAGAATCATGAGATTAGATAAATACCTCGTTGAAGAGGGATATTTCGAGAGTCGTAACCGTGCATTGGATGCGATCAAAGCAGGCAAGGTGACTGTGGATGGCAAGAAGGCCAAGGCTTCACAGAAGATCACGCCTGAGAGTCAGGTGGATGTTGAAGATGAAAAGTTCTATGTGAGCCGTGCAGCCAGAAAACTTGAAAGCTTTCTGGAGAGCTATCCGATGGAACTTGAGGGTAAAAGAGCATTGGATATCGGTTCCAGTACGGGAGGATTTGCCCAGATACTGCTCGAAAACGGTGTGGGGTCACTGACCTGTGTAGATGTGGGAAGTGATCAGCTGCATATCTCATTGAGAAGTGATAGAAGACTCTCTCTGCATGAAGAGACGGATATCCGTGACTTTGATGATGAGACGGCCTTTGAGGTAGTCACCTGCGATGTCTCCTTTATCTCCATTCTACAGATCATTGATGCTATCGACAGATTAAGCAGTAGAGATATCATCATCCTATACAAACCGCAGTTTGAAGTAGGCCGTGAAGTGAAGCGCGACAGCAAAGGGGTTGTGCAGGACAGTGATGCGATCCGTAAGAGAAAAGAGGAGTTTGAGGCTTATGCCACGAATCTTGGATGGGAAGAGAAGTATCAGACCGCTTCAGCGGTAGCTGGCAAGTCAGGCAACCAGGAGTATCTCTATCATTTTGTCAAACCGGAGCAAAAGCAGTGCACTTGACCAACCAGATCAAGTCCATCGCTATCGGGTCGTTTGACGGTATTCATAAAGGACACCGGACACTGATAGCGCAGGTGGATGCGGTCGTGATCATTGAGAGAAACGGCGGTTATCTGACCCCGGGGTATAAGCGCAGCTGCTATACCGATAAGCTCTGTTGTTTTTACCACTTTGATAAGATCAAGGGATTAACTCCTGAAGCATTTGTGGCAAGACTCCTGGAGGATTTTCCTCTGCTTGAAAAGATCGTTGTGGGGTATGATTTTCATTTCGGAAAGGGAAAATCGGGGAATGCCGTACGCCTAAAAGAGCTTTTCAGCGGTGAAGTAACAGTCGTGGATCAGGTCTCCCATGAGGGGATTCCTGTACACTCCCGTACGATCAAGCAGTACCTCAGAGAGGGGAGAGTCTCTATGGCCAATGCACTTCTGGGAAGAAGCTATGAGGTTGAAGGAGAGGTGATCAGAGGGCAGGGGATTGGCAAAAAGTCTTTTGTTCCCACGCTGAATCTCTCGATTGATCATTATCAACTCCCTCTTGAAGGGGTCTATGCCACCCGTACAAAACTGGGGGATGTATGGCATGATTCGGTCAGTTTTGTGGGAAACCGTGTGACGACAGACGGAAACTTTGCGGTTGAGACACATATCCTTGATCAGCAGATCGAGAAGATACACAGCAGTGTATCGCTTATGTTTTTGGATCTTATCCGGATCAATAAACGGTTTGAGAGCTTTGAAGCGTTGAAAATACAGATTGATGCGGATATTGAAGAAGCAAAAGTGCTATTGGGATGAAGCAGCTCTTTTTGACGCTTCTTGGCTCTTTTTTGCTGATCTATATGGCCGGTGTTCTGCTGCTTTATATCTTTCAAAGCAGTTTTATCTACTACCCGACTCCGGTGATAAAACACCCATTCCCCGAAAAAACCTTTGCACATGATGGTGAAACCATCAAGGTGATCACCCTGAATGAGGGAAAGCCAAAGGCCATTGTATATTTTGGCGGGAACGGTGAAGCCGTTGCTTACAGCAGTGAAGGTTTTTCGGAAAGTTTTCCTGACCATACCGTCTATCTGGTCAACTATAGAGGATACGGCGGCAGCAGCGGTACTCCGACGCAGGCAGGATTATTTGATGATGCACTCTATCTCTATGATAGGATCAAAAAGGATCATCGGGAGATCACTGCTGTCGGGCGAAGTTTAGGCTCCGGGATCGCAGTCTATCTGGCCTCACAAAGAGAGGTTGAAAAGCTGGTGCTGATCACACCGTATGAGAGTATCCAGAGTGTTGCGCAAGAGCTGTATCCTATTTTCCCTATGGCACTGATATTGAGAGAGAGCTATCGCAGTGTGGATTATGTGGAAAAGATCAGTGCAAAAAAGACACTGATAGTGATTGCCGAAGAGGATAAGGTCATCAATCCAAGCCACGCCTATAGGCTTGCTGAGAAGTTTGTTCCTAAGGAGATCACGATTAAAGTAATAGAGGGGAGAGGACACAATACCATCTCCCATGATAAACGTTACTACACTCTTTTAAAAGCATTTATAGAGTGAAAAGGATGTTGGTCAGAGTTGTTTTGCCCTTGAGAGAAGCAGGAGCGTTTAGATCATATAATTGAATATTTCATTCTGAGGCGTATGGTCGAGACTATACCCTTGGGGATTGGATTGTGAATATTCAATGCGGTTCTTACCGCTTCTTTTTGCACGGTACATTGCCTGATCGGCTGCTTCGAGCAAACGATCGGAATCGGTTCCGTCATAAGGATAGATCGAAGCACCGATACTCATCCCTATCGTGATCTGTATTCCATTGATGACACAAGGGGTCGTGGTAATCTGATTGACCCTTTGGAGTATACTGTCCAGGTATTGAAAATTTTCAAGTTCTTCGATCAGGATAACAAACTCATCTCCACCAAAACGACAGACGGTATCCTCTTTTCTAAAAATATCTTTTAAATAGTGGCTGACGCGTTTCAAGATCTCATCACCTACGGTATGCCCGTATGTATCATTGATCGGTTTGAAGTTATCCAGGTCACAGAAGATGAGTCCGATATGTTTCTCAAAACGTTTCGCATGTTCAATGGCATGCTCCAGTCTGTCATTGAGCAAAATTCTGTTTGATAGCCCGGTAAGCGGATCATGTGTGGCCAAATAAGCCTGCGTACGCGCATCTTTACGGTGCAGTGTAACATCGGAGAAGACAGCAATGAAGTTTTCTATCTCTCCCTGGTTATTTTTGATCGTATTGATACTGAGCCATGCGATGTAGGCCTCCCCGTTTTTTTTACGGTTGGTGACCTCCCCCTGCCAACATCCCTCATCGTGTAATTGATGCCACATCTTCTGATAGAACTGCTTTTCATGGTTACCTGATTTGAGAATATTGGGGTTTTTACCAAGGATCGTATCTCTATCGTACCCTGTGATCTGGAGCGCGGCATCGTTGATCTGGACGATATTGTTTTTTGCATCGGTAATCACAACGCCATCCATCGTATGTTGGAAAACAGCCGAAGACATCTCCAGGGATGTACGGTTATTGCTGTTATGGATTGCGGAACCGACAATGGAGGCAGCGGTACCCAGCATCTCGACATTGGTCTCCTGAAGTACTTCGGAGTGCCCGTTTCCTATCCCCAGGAACCCCCACCACTGCTCCTGCACAAATATGGGAAGTATCAGCAGGGAGTTGATTTTGAACATATTGAGAAGTTTTGTTTTTGACTTGTCATAATCGTTCTTGTTGCCATTGATCAACTGATTTTTTTTCAGTCTGTTTTTCCATCGCATAAGATGGTGCTTCCGGTAGTGAATACTCTTCTTTCCTTTGGCTTTTTCATTATCGTTAATATAAAGCAGTTGATGGGCAGAAGAACAGGTTTTATCATGTTCATTTTCATAAATGAAGATACAAGAGGCCTTAGCCGCATCTTTGAGATTTTTCATCTCCTGATGGACGGCTACCATCCAGTTGGGCTGCTGTAAAAAACTATAGGACATTTCATTGATCGCATGTAGAATGTTTTCTTGCCGTTGCAGTTCATTACGGGCTTCTCTTTTCTCCACGATATCATGATGCAGTTGTTGTATCGTTTTGGAAAAACTTTTCGCTTCAAAGGGCTTCGAGAGAAACTGGTTGACCCCCAGTTCGATCGCTTTAAGCAGGATATCCCGCTTTTCAAAGTCGGTGAAGATAGCAATCTTCACATCCTCATCTTTTTTCCGTATCTCTTCTACCATCTGCAGGCCATTCATTCGCGGCATATTGATATCAGATAAAATAAGATCAGGGTGATATGTTTTGTAGTGGGATAAGCCTTCTATACCGTCTGATGCAAGATAGATTTCATCTGCATAGGGTTTTAGCATATGATGTAGTATTGATATGGTAGTTCTATCGTCATCGACAATCAATATGCTCATGGCTCGGATCTCTTCCATCTGAATATTTTAATAGGATATAGCTTTAATATCAATAAAATATTTCTACCTTTAAAGAAACGATGACAAAGTTGAAAGTTTCTTTACATGGTTTGCTTCCACTATTGGGTATAATGCTAAAAAAGAGAATGAAGACAAAGACAGGATGAAAGATAAAGTATTTGATAAGCCGATAGAGAAGAAGTTTGAATTTGATGAAGCCGTGGCTTCGGTGTTTGATGATATGCTCGGCCGCTCGGTACCTTTTTATGATGAGGTGAGAGCGCTGATCATCTCTGTTGTCCTGGCCGAACAGGGTGAGGGCAAACGTCTGCTTGATCTTGGTTCCTCTACGGCAAAATTTCTGCTTGACCTTGACAGTAAGCTAACTGCCAAGATGTCCCTTAAAGGGATTGATAATTCCCAGGCAATGCTGGATCGTGCCAGACAGAAGTGCCAGGCATTCGGTGCCACTATTGATCTGGAACTTGCTGATATGCTTACCTATCCATTTGGCGGAGAAGATATCATTGTCTCCAACTATACCCTTCAGTTTATCCGTCCCATGCAGCGTCCTGAATTGGTGAAGAAGATCTATGAGGGGCTCAATGAGGAGGGGATATTTATCTTCTCTGAAAAAGTGGTATTTGAAGATAAGAAGCTTGATAAACAACTGATCGATATCTATTACAGCTATAAAAAAGCGCAGGGGTACAGTGAATATGAGATCGCGCAGAAGCGTGAAGCACTTGAAAATGTGCTCATTCCTTTCACCATAGAAGAGAATATCCAGATGTGTGAAAAAGCAGGATTCAGTCAAGTCTCAACACTCTTCCAGTGGGCAAATTTTGTCACATTTATCGCTAAAAAGTAGATGTGAATAGGTGATGAGTTCTGATTCCCGCCAGCACGGGCCCCATTATTTAATATGAGTTATTCACAACTTATTCACATAGGTGAATAACTTAAATAATTATAAAAAGTAATAAATAATTTTTAATTTTTTTAAATTTGTTACATTATCGTCTTAATTATAATTTTTATTCTTTATCCTCCCGAATTTTACGCTAACGCTTTAAAATATGATATTTTGAAAATGCTGCTTAGGACTCTAAGGTTTTTAGAGGTACGCATAAGCTATAATCATCCAATTTATTACAGGGTGCCTGAGAAAGGGACCATTAGAAGAAAGGAACGACTATGAGTTGGACACCGGGTAGCTGGAGAGAATTTCCTATCAAGCAACAACCAACCTATACTGACCAGGAGGCTCTTAAAGCTGTAGAGAAAGAGCTAAGCTCTTATCCGCCGCTCATCTTTGCAGGTGAAGCAAGAAACCTTAAAGAGAAACTTGCTGCAGCAGGACGGGGAGAGGCCTTTTTACTTCAGGGAGGAGACTGTGCCGAGAGTTTTGCTGACTTCAGTGCACAGACGATCAAGAACCTTTTTAAACTCATGCTGCAGATGAATATGGTCTTGATGTACTCGACCGGAAAACCGGTTGTAAAAGTAGGGCGTATTGCAGGGCAGTTTGCAAAACCGAGAAGTGCCGACTTTGAAGAGCTGGATGGCGTAAAGCTTCCTTCATACCGTGGTGATATCATTAACAATATCGAGTTCACGGAAGAGGCACGAATTCCAAATCCTCACAATATGATCAAAGCCTACAACCAGTCTGCTGCGACACTCAACCTTCTTAGAGCGTTTTCAAGAGGAGGAATGGCGGACCTGAATAAAGTGCACCAGTGGAACCTGGACTTTATCAAAGACAATCCGCTTGGGCAAAAGTACGATGAACTCAGTACCAAGATCGACAGTGCCATGAAGTTTATGTCTGCATGCGGTCTGACAAGTGATATCATGCCTCAGCTGCAACAGACAGTGATGTATACATCCCATGAAGCACTGCTTCTGAACTATGAAGAGGCATTGACAAGACTCGATAGTGAGACGGGTGACTATTATGACTGTTCAGCACATATGTTATGGATCGGTGATAGAACGAGAGACCTCAAGGAAGCACATATCGAGTACTTCAGAGGGGTTGCAAACCCTATCGGTTGTAAAGTTGGACCGACCATGGGTGAAGATGAGCTGATTGAGCTGATCGATGCACTGAATCCGAAGAATGAAGAGGGAAGACTGAACCTGATCGTTCGTATGGGTGCTGATAAGATAGGTGAGTATTTCCCGAAACTTCTTAAGCGCGTAAGAGATGAAGGTAGAAATGTTGTATGGTCTTGTGACCCGATGCATGGAAATGTAGAAAAGAGTTCAACAGGATTTAAAACAAGGGACTTTGCCAATATCCTCAGTGAAGTAGAGCAGTTCTTTGCCATCCATAAAGAGATGGGAACCGTAGGTGCAGGTATACACCTTGAAATGACAGGTAATGATGTGACAGAGTGTACGGGAAGTACCTCTTGTGCGATTACAGAAGAAGGGCTTGCCAGCCGTTACCATACACAGTGTGATCCAAGACTGAATGCTTCCCAGGCACTTGAGCTTGCATTTATGCTTTCTGATACGATTGAGTAAACCGTTTTATCCCCAGTCTTAGCCGGGAGAACCAGAATTTTATGCAGTCAAAGCGTTATGCTTTGACCGTGAATCTATTGATCCCTTCCTTATGTTCATACGTCAATCCCATCTTATGTATATCCAGGATACTTTTTACGATATAGAGACCAAGTCCCAAGCCTTTTTTAGAGGCGTGGAATGGTTTGAAGTAGTTTTCTATCGGTTCCTGCAACATCTCTCCTCTGTTTTCTATAGAGATATCTCCCTCGTTGATGATCACTTTGATATATTTATCCGTACTGTATTTGATCCCGTTGTCCAAAAGGTTTTTAAGCGTCAGTGTGAAAATCTCAAAATCGACTTCGAGTTTAAAGTCCTTGATGATCTCAGTAGAGATGTGTTGCTTGGGGTTTTCGAACATCAAAAGATCGATACTGGCTTCTACCAGATCCGAGGCTTTGTAGGGCTTGATAGAGAGTTGAAAGTTTTTTGAGGTGATCTGCTCTATCTTTGCAAACTCATCGATCAGCAGGTTGAGCCTCTCAAAGATACTGTGCATACGTGCTTTACTCTTTTCATCCGGCAGCATTTCACTTACAAGCCTCCCTTTTCCGATAGGTGTTTTAAGCTCATGCATTATGGCACGCAGAAAGAGCTGACGTGACTGCAGGAGTTCCCGTATCATCTCTACAGCATGATCAAACTCGTTGGCCACTTCGGCGATCTCATCATTCTTATCACTTTTGCAAGAGATGTTGAGGTTACCCTGTGAAAAGGTTTTGATCTTGTTCTTGAGTACCGATAGAGGCCTTAGACTTCGAATGATCCACATATAGAGTATGAGGATAAGTACAAATACGATCGTAAATACAATTACTCTTTTGAACGGGAACTTTGCTTTATTTTTATTTTCCAGGATCAGCTTGAAGCGGTCATTGTTGATCAGTAGAATACGTTTCAGGCGAAAGGTATCTACGGCATAGCGTTTGTACTTTCCTTTCTCCTTGAAAAAACTTTCGATCTGTACAAGCATTCCTTTATCTGTGATAAGAGACATATTCTGTGCATCGAGATAGGCCTCATCGACTTTTCCGGTTTGGAGATAATAGGTATAAATATAGTGGGCGATTTCCCGTTCCTGTGCCTCTGTATGCTCCAGATACTGACTCTGATCATATTTGATAGAGGCCATAAAGAGTGCGGCAAGCAGCACAAACGTAACAGAAAATACCAGGTTGATTTTATTGCGTAGTGAAGTCATCAGACGAGTTTGTACCCTACGCCGCGTACAGCCTGGATACGTTTGGGATCACCCAGTTTTGCCCGTATCTTGGAGATGATCACATCAAGACTTTTGCCTTGAGAATCGATACTCATGGTTCCCGAAGCGTTGATGATCTGTTCTCTGGACTGGGTGATCCCCTGATGTCTCACAAGCAGAGAGAGGACCTCAAACTCAGCCGGGGTGAGTGAAAGTGCCTGCCCCTGAAAATAGATCGTATCACCCTTTGTCTCAAAATCACTCTTAGGCAGGCTTTGCCCGCTCTCTTTGCTTTTTGAGTAGCGTCTAAGCAGTGAGGTGATACGTGCATACATCTCTTTGGGGTCATACGGTTTAGGCAGATAATCATCTGCACCAAGAGCCAATGCATCTACCTTGTCATTGATATCGGAGCGGGCTGAGGAGATGATGATGGGGATATCATATTTGCGTCTGATCTCCTCGCATACTTCCAGCCCGTCCATCCCCGGCAGGGTAAGATCAAGGATAGCCAGATCGTATTTTTTGACACCGGCACTCAGTCCCAGGTAGGGATCTTCATAATTCGTTACTTTGATATCATATTGAGCCAGATACTCACTGAGGAGTTCAGCAAATTCCGGATCATCTTCAATCATAAGGATATTGATCATATATATACTCCTTTAGTCCCTCTATTTTAATCACTTAAGGTTAATCATTTTCAAATGCTTCTATCCCAATTTACCGGATGAAACAGGCAGCTTGATAATAAAAGCGGTACCGTTATCTGTGTTGGAAAACCCGATAGATCCATCAAGGTGTTGTTCCACGATCACCTTTGACATATAGAGGCCTATCCCGGTACCATCTTTCTCTTTCGTGGTAAAATAGGGCTCGAAAATTTTCTCACGGATCTCTTCTGGAATACCTCCGCCATTATCAGTGATACGGATTGAGATATATGGACCGGCAGTCGTTACATTGATCATAATTTTACCATTTTCTATGTTGTAACTGTTGATCGCATCTTTGGCATTTTTGATCAGGTTGAGTATCACCTGTTTGATCTCATTGGGATAGGAGAAAATCCGCTGGATAGGGTGTTCTATCGTCATGGCAAGTGAGATGTCATCGCTCTGAAGCTGGTCACCTATGATCGACTTGAGACTGGTGATCACTTCGGAAATATCTGTGATCTCCTTTTCCCGGTTGGGTTTAAAGAACTCTCTAAAGTCATTGATGGTGGTACTGAGGTGCTCGATATAGGTATTGATATCTTTGAGTTTCGACTCCAATATCGTCGGATCCAGAGTATTTAGCTGGCTCTTTAAAAGCAGGGAAGAACTGACCGAAGAGATCGTGTTCAGGGGTTGTCTCCATTGATGAGCGATCATATTGATCATCTCTCCCATTTGAGCCAATTTGGACTGCTGAAGAAGCAGTTGGTCTTTCTTCCTGTTTTCGGCAACCTCATGCCTGATGATCGATTGTTGTTTTTGGTTCAGCTGCATCAGCTCTTCGGTTGTTTGTGCGATGAGATGTGACAGTGCATTGACGGTTTTTACAGAATCGTTGTAGTGTACCGATGTTTTCTCTTCATGAGCGAATCTCTTGATTTCAGGATTTTCGCTCAGTATCAACAGGGTAAGGGTTTGATTGAGAAGTTCCGCCTGATTGCATGAGTGAAAGAACTCACCATAGGTAAAAAACCCATTGATATTTACGGGATTTTGATTGAATTCAAGCTTGCTTTTGAGATGCTGTCCCATCAGTCTTCTTCGTGCCATACAGGAGTAGATAAAGATAGACTCCGCAGGTACCATTTGCGTCTTTTGCATCACCTCTTCCCTGTGATAGAGTATGTTCTCAGTATTGCCATATCCAAAATGGACCTTTTCTCCCTCTTTGAGGTTACCGGCAAAGGAGAGGGAGCCGTCGGAATGTTTCCTTACAACTGCTCTGGCGGTATCGATGCCTTCTCTTTGGACAATGAGAGGAAACTCTACACCGGTCGAGGGAAGCTTGTCCCTGATCTCCTCTCCAAGATACTTGGCATAGACCTCAGTAGCATTCATCCCGTCGATCGTATAGACCCTGTTTTTTTTGCTTTTGGTAATGGTAAGCGTTTTACCTATCTTTTGCCATCCGAAACTGCTGTAGTTGGATACGATAAGGTCATTTCCATAGAGTATGGCAGTTACTGCACCGTTGGAAGTGATACCTTTGTCACTGAAGACATAGGTCTGCTTGAATTGTCCATTGTCTCCTGCTAAACCACCTGCAATGATCATCTCATGATTGATACTTGAGAGACCCTTGAGAAACTCCTCTCCGTTAGTGTGCAGACCGTCTGTAAAGCAGATCGCTGCCTTGATCTTCTCTTCAACCGGAAACCTCAGTGCCAATGCTCTCCCCAACTCGTAACTTCCGGGCTTCTTCTCGGATATATAGGTCTCTATAGAAGTGGTGTTAAAAATCGAAAAAGATATCAGTGTATCTTTCTGGATGATCTTCCTGTTGTCAATGATACCGTCACTGGTAGCACCGACAAGTCTGCTTTGGGGAAGGAGGGAGAGAAGTCTGTCGACAAGTGAAGAGATAAATTCCTTGTCTATGATCCCTGTAAATACCTGTATCAGGATATGCTCTTCCTCTGTCAGGTTATGTGCCCGGATAAACGTTTCGAGTTGGGTATTGTCCGTATAGGTGAGGTTAATTGTCTTCATCGTACGCTACTGTAAGGGAAAATAGGAGATAGAATTATTGATTTTCATACACTGCTTCGTTGAGTTTATACCCTAATGTTTTATTGTTGATGATAAAGTTATCGGGCAGCTTGCTCTTAAATCTTTTGAGGATACCGTGTATCGAGTGGCTGCTGAAATCCTTAAGGGGGTCTTCAAAGAAGAGATGATCAAAGATCTGTTCAAGGGAGCAATAGTGTTGGCCGTTATCTAAAAGAAAGTCCAGAAGTTTGACCTCATTCTGTGTCAGCATAATCTCCTGGTCTGATTTGAAGAGTCTTTTGGTTTTTGCGTCATAGCGGTAGTTCTCTATAAATGTATAACTTCTTTTTTCCAGTGCCTCTTTAAAGATCCTTTGGAGTTGTTGGAGTAGTTGATCCAGCATTAGGGGTTTTTTGATAAAACCGCTTACATTGAGGTTGATCAATGGTACAAGATACGTCTCATCCTGATAGGCTGAAAGGATCAATGTCTTTTGCTTCGGATTGATCTTGTAGATTGATTCGATCATATGAATACCGTTGATACGGGGCATTTTGATATCTGTGATCACTAAGTCAAAGTATTGACCGGAATCATTGTACTTATCGATATAGCATGCCATGCCATGTTCACCATTGTCGGCAGGTGTAACCGTTCCGAAAATATCTTCAAAAAGAGAGAGCGAAGCCACCTGACTCTCTTTATGATCCTCTACATAGAGTACTTTCAGTCTCTTGCAATAGGATACAATCTGCTCTAGTGTAGTTGCTTCGTTCATAGATCACCCTCATATGGATCAGTTTAGTGTAAAGTTCTGTTGATAGTTACTCCCATACGCACTTTCTGCATGCCTATATAAATGAGTAGAATAAATATGATTGTTTATTGTATCATAGTCTTTTAAAAATTTTTGATAGTAGATGAAGTATAAAGAATAGAGATATACCTGCTTTGTGACGAGGAAGGTATCATGAATATAAAGCACGTATGGAAGGACTCTCTAGACTTTTATATAAACTAAAAAGGTAATATACTGTTCTATATATCGACACCCTCTCTTCCCCGCCTAGTATTTTACACTCCCTTGTTGTCATTTGATTGTCATAGATCAAAATAAGAGTATAGTTATGGAAAGCGAGGAGAAGTTTAGAGAAGGAATGCTCTTCTCATATGTGGCAGTATCTCCTCAAAGCTGTAGGTATGACCGGTAAAGTGTTCAAAGGCGATGATTCCCTGATAGAGCAGCATGTCGGCACCGTCTTTTGTGGGCTTGTTATGGCTCTTGGCAAGTTTGAGAAACGGTGTCTCTTTACCGTAGATCACATCGATACAGGCTTTAGCAGATGGTATGACTTGGTCAAGTATCTCTTTGGGACAAGGCAGCGAATCATCTTCCAACCCTGCTGAGGTCATATTGATCACAAGGTCAAAGTGCTGCGGTTGAAAGTTCTCGAATGTATAGGTCTCAAACCCCTCTTCCCGGTATCGTTCCAGGCGGCCTGCACTGCGGTTGAGGATCGTCACTTCATATCCGGCCTCCTTGAGTATCATTGAGGTGGACTGTGCCGTACCTCCTGCACCCAAAAAGAGCACCTTCTTCGCCCCCTTGAATTCGTTGATCGCTTTGAGAAAGCCGGGGGCATCGGTATTGTAACCATAGAGTTTTCCCTCCCTCTCCACGATGGTATTGACTGCACCGACTTTTTGGGCAAAAGGGTCCAATATATCACAGGCCTGGTAGGCGTGCTCTTTGTGCGGGACGGTGATATTGATCCCTTTGAGTCCCAGTGCAAAAAATTTCTCTCTGAGCTTCTCACCCTCTTCAAGCAGGTAGCGGTTGTAACATCCGTCGATCTTCAGGCCCTTAAATGCAAGATTATGCATCAAGGGTGATTTGGAGTGGGATACGGGGTTTCCGAAGAGTGCAAAAAGATGTTTTGACATAGTCTGTCCTTGGTTTTGATCCTCTAATTTTAGCTTAGAGTTGCTTAGCGAGGGAAAAAAGAATACAAAGTCTTGACGGATAATTAACAGATAATTAACATTAATTTAATAATATCTTATAGCAAAAAGAGGAGGTCTGTCCGTACTGCTTCACTACGCCAATAGAAAAAGGTACGGATAGACACATATTACACCGTAAAAGTATAACAGTGATGATTATATCATGCCGTTGTTATATTTACGTTATTTTTCCTCTTTTTGCAAAAACAGGGGAGGGGAAAATGAATAAAATAAAAGTAGGGTTGGTTACTTCTGCTTTACTGCTTGGTACGTCAAGTACGATGGCAGTAGAAGATTTAGGGGAGATTACTATTGAATCATCGACAGTAAATGTATTGGAAAGTTCAAAAACTTCAGAGGTTTCTACAGTCAGTTTTATTGATGAACAAAGAATAGAAGAGGTTGGCCCGAAACAATTAAATGAGGTATTGAATCAGGTGCCGGGGGTAACGGCAGATTTTCAGGCACATGAAGAGGTGGAGATACATATCAGAGGTGTAGGTCAGCAAGAGTTTATGTGGGAAGATACAGGTGTTGCACTTATCATTGACGGTGTACCTGTCTATACGAAAAGTGGTTCGTATAGACTTAACTTAAGTGATATAAAAAGTATCAAAGTGATCAAGGGATCAGCATCGTATCTTTATGGTAATACAGCAACAGCCGGTGCAGTTATTATTACAACATCCAGGCCAAAAGGGAGTGAAAATAAAATCTCTTTATCTACAGAATTTGGTAGTTATAAGTATCGGGATCATACAGCTGAAGTATTACATAGTGGTGAAAACTATGCGGTGAATTTGAATATGAACAAGAGAACAAACGATGGTTATTGGACAGATTCAAAAGATTGGTCAAAATCAATTGGAGGGAAATTTACCTATTATATTTCAGATTCGTCCGATGTGACTTTGGGGATCGATAGAACCAAAAAATATGAACAAGGGGGAAGTGTAAGTGTTTCCGGCGTTGACGAAGCAAAAACGAATCCTAAAGGAGATCCAGCGACCTCTTTTATTCAAAATGAAACCAAAGATCTTAACAAATACTTTTTAAAGTATAACAAGGACTTTGAGAACGGCGGAAATTTTGTAGCAACCATTTATAACTATCTTGATAAGTATGAATATGATTCCTCACCGCAGGATACAGATCTTAATGGTGATCCCATGGATATAGTTCCCGGAAGTCATAATATTACAGAGAAGAAGCAAAAAGGGTTAAAAGCAGAATACAGAGAAGCGTTCGGTAACAAATTTGCCTATATGCTCGGTGGTGAATTGGGCGATATCAAATATACGAGTGCACGTGATACAATCGCATCATACTTGGATGATGATAATGTATCCCACTATGAGGGTGAAACATCCTATACTGTAGATAAACAAAAACTGTATGCATTGTATAGCGAATTTAAATATGCCTTTACCGGGAAGTTTAATACGACATTCAATATCAGACATGATATACAGACAAACGGTTATGATAATTTAAGTTACCTCTATGACGATTCAACAGGTTGGGGAACCTACGGTACAGAACTGGAAAAGACATACAGGAATACTTCATACAGATTTGGTGGCGTGTATAATGTCAGTGAATCAAATGCTTTTTTTGCCAATGTATCTACTGGTTTCAGGACACCGCAAGTGGATAAAATACAAAACAATATCAATTTATATGACAAAGGTAAGATTGATAGTGTCGGGAATATAGAAACACAAACATCAATGAGTTACGAAATAGGAAATAGAGGTAAGATACTCGGTCATGATTATGAGGTGACACTCTTTCAAATCGATACAAAAGATATCATAGGTTACGAAGATGGTACCTATGCTATGAGTGTTGGCGGCAGTACCTATACAACGAATATCGGAGATAGTAGGAACAGAGGTTTGGAACTTAGTGTAAAAAGTGATGCTGCAAAACAATTCTCCTATAATATCGCATATACCTATTTGGACTCTGAGTATACAAAACACAATCCGATTGTACACGGAAGAAGGGTCAAAACAGCAGGATCATATGATGTTGTAGGGAACGAGTTACCGAGGGTGCCTCACCATAAACTAAATATCTATTCCACCTATAAAGCAACACCGCAGTGGAGAGTTATTTCTGAGATATATGCACAGTCAGAGTATTTTGCAGATGAAACAAATTTCATCAAGATGCCCGGGTATGCCTACTTGAATCTTCAAACGAGATATAACATGACGGTTGGTGGAAATCACTTGGAACTCTTTGCAAAAGTCAATAATGTTTTTGACACGCATTATTTTAGAACAGTCTATTACACAAGCGACAAGAATAAAAACGGCTTATTTGATGATAACGATGTTTCGATCAGAGTTGATCCGGGTAGAATGATCTACGCAGGTATAAAATACAGTTTTTAAGAAGTTGAAACAGTGGAAAATATAACATTTATCTCACTTTTTGTTATCGGGTTTTCCTATGGTGCAACGGCATGTATGTTTTCATGTATGCCGTTTCTGGCACCTTTGCTGATAACCAATTCAAACAGTTTTTATGAATCTTCCAAAGTGGTACTGCCGTTTAGTCTGGGGAGGGTTTTTACGTATACGCTTATCGCCATTGCCGCTTCTTTCAGCAGTGTCATGATCAAATCAGTGTTACATAATAACCAGCTCTTTCAACTACTTTTAGGAGCTTTTACTCTGTTGATGGGTCTTTTGGTTCTATTCAGAGTCTTTAAAACGCAAAAAAGTTGCAGCAGTTCATCACACGCAGATCAGGGAGAGAAGAGTAAAAGTGCCGTGGGATTGTTTCTGATAGGTGCTTTGGTCTCATTGAACCCTTGTGCGCCTATTTTGACTCTGATCACTTTAAGTGCCAATACAACATCGTTTTTGAGTTCGGTGTTATATGGGGGCTCATTTGGTTTAGGTGCTGTTTTGGTTCCTTTTCTGTTTTATACATTTTTTGTAGGAAATATATTTAGGGGACTGATAGAACAGTTTAGAAAATATATGAAATTAATTGAGATTTTTGCTGCAAGTTTACTGATTGTCACAGGGATAATGGTATTTGCAGGAAAAATTTCGTTGTAAGGAAAATTGATGGTTGATTTTATCAAGCGGGACAACAATGATCTGTTCAAAAATCCCGTTTTTGCTTTTTTATTCAAAAACAGTAAGTTTTTGTTTATTTTGAGGGTCTCTGTGGCTGCACTCTTTTTTTATGCGATCTATTACGGATTTGCAAACCCTTCCAAAGAGAATATCTTTACGGGGGCAGTGTTCTGGGGAGTATTCTGGGCGCTCTTTATGGTCGTTACACTGGCATCGTTCGGGCGTATATTCTGCGGTATCTGTCCGCACGGTTTTCTGGGAAAATATATCACCAGATTCGGTTTGAAAAAAACGATGCCCAAATGGATGCAGAACAGATATATCGGTATCACTATTTTGGTTCTCGGATGGTGGGGAATCTACTACACCTTTGAGGGCTTTTGGAAATCACCGTTCAATACGGCTTTGATGTTTGGGGTGATGACGCTGTTTGCCTTCATCCTCTACTATATCTACAAGGATATGAGCTACTGTAAATATATCTGCCCTATCGGAACACTGACACGAGCCTATGACAAAATCTCTTCTACGAAGCTTGAAACCTATACGGATGCTTGTAAAGAGTGTAGGACATTTGAGTGTGCATCAGCCTGCCAGTATGATCTCAAACCTTTTACCTTTGCAAAGAAAAATCAGACCGATGACTGTACCCTCTGTATGGATTGTGCCGTAAGCTGTGAAGCAGTGAAGTTCAAGATCACCAAACCTGCCGAACAGCTGGGCAGCAAACTGAAGATCCTGAGCGCAGAGGTGTGGACCTATATTTTGATCTTTGCTTCGATCCCGGTTTCTATGGGATTTGCCCACGGTCTCAACAGAAGCAATATCGCCGATGCGTTTATCTGGAACAAAACCGCAGCATTGTTGGGCCTGGGTGAGTATGGCAGCGGATTTGCCTTTCTTTATGCGTTGATCATCAGTATCTTTTTTGCGACGTTAGGACTCTATCTTGCCTCTAAAGTGCTCAGAAAAGATTATGCTTCGACCTTTACCACCTTGGGGGTTGCCTTTATCCCGTTGTTTATCTTTGCTTCTCTCGGGCATACGCTGGAGATGTTCTTTATCAAGGATTACCAAACAATCATGCATGGTTTTGCCCAGGGGTTCGGCTTGAATATCGAAGTGGAAGCATTGGCGAAAAGGGGTGACGGATGGCTGCATTATTTTAAACTTTTCAAATGGATCGGAGTGATTTGGGCACTGGTGATCCTCTATAAACGTATCAAATTGATCGATGCAACGAAATTCAGAAAAGTAGCGGGATACTTCTTTGCCTCATCGATGATCCTCTTTTATATCGGGCTGAACCTCTATACGGGATATGTATTCAGCAGATACGGAGCAAAATCCATGGGGCACGGCGGTCACGGAAGTCATGGCGGAAAACCGACACATCAAACCCAGGCTAATCCGGTAGACGGGGAGAGAAAAAGCTCAAGCCATCAACAGAGAAGCGTAGCTCCCGGTCAACCTTTCTATTTTTCACTCACTGATCCAACCGTAAAGCAGAGTCAGAGCAGCCATATGTTTGGCGGTGGCAGACCCGGCAGTAAAAAAGAGATCCCTGCAAAAAATGTCTGGCTTGTCTATGGTGATATTGACGATAAAAAACTTTACCGATCCGGAACGCTGGATACATTTTATTACGGTCTTGATCGTCAGGAAAAACCGATCACAGAAAAGTCAAGCAGAGGGAAAAAGGTGCTCAGCTTTGAAGTTCCGAACAATGGCTACTACCATCTGTTTGCAGTCGATGAAAGCCAAAAGGGCGCTGAGAGATTTTATCGCGTAGCCAAACTGGAATATCTGCGCGGTATGCACGGCGGTGAAGATATCTACGACCCGAAGATCAAACAAGCGCTTTCTCAGGACCATACAAAGATCGATCTGGTACGTATCAAAAGCCAGGAGGAGGAGAGTTTTTTCCATAGACATGCTATGGGAGACAGACTCACTTTTAAAGCGTTATTTGAGAATCAACCGTTGGCAGATGCCAACGTAAAAATTACTTTGCAGTCGGGATGGACAAAAACGTTAAAAACAGACAGTGACGGATGTGTAACCATCCAACTGATCAGAGACTATTTCCCTGAGTGGGAAGCGTATGACAAGAGATTCGAGCAGGAGTTCCTTATCACTTTGGAACATAAAGCAGAGGGTACAAACTATCTTCTAACCTATCCGGCAACCTATTATCCCAATACAAATGACTACCAGTCCTACGGCTATGCGCTCTTGTTGATCACTCTGACACTGCTTATTGCAGGTCTCATCATCTACCGTTTCAGACGTAACAGAACAACCCCTTTCAGGGAGGTAAGAATCGATGAATAAGATGAAAAAAATGATCAACAATATGAACCTGCAAAAGGTTCGGTTTATCATCCAGCTGTTAAGCTTTATCCTTTTTGTTTACGGCGGATATTTTGCTATTGACCTTGGATCGAGGCTTCCTGTTTTTGCCTGTCCTTATAACGGTGAATCGGGAGGAGCATGCTATCTTATCCCCTTGCAGCACCAGCTCTCTATGCCGGCACAGATCCTTCTTGGCGGGGCAGGTATCGCCGTCATTACAGGGTTTTTAGGGTTTCTCTTTTGGTTTATCTTTCTCAATAAAGGATGGTGCGGATATGTCTGCCCGTTTGGAACGCTTCAGGACTGGCTTACCTATCTGCGTAAAAGCATGGGGATACGCTACTCAACCTACAGCCAGAGCCAGTTTGAAAAACTTTCAAAGGTAAAATATATTTTCCTTGTGATCGTCATTTTCTTCCCTCTGCTTATGGGGATAGGCGTGCTTGGCGGTGAATGGTCTGCAGCATTTTGTAAAATGTGTCCCGCAAGGATCATATCCCCTACATTCAGCGGGGATTTTTCCCAGTGGGCCATTGACTTTTCCAGTAAAACGGCAATGGTCTTGACCGCACTCGGGATGCTTTTCGCAGGACTGTTTCTGGTGGGAAGTTTTGTCAAGAAAAGGTTCTTCTGTTTCTTCTGCCCTATGAGCGCACTGCACTATATCTTCTCAAAGTTCTCCATCGTTCAGTTGAGAAAAGACGGGAGCAAGTGTACACGGTGCGGTGACTGTTATGCGGTGTGTGATATGCAGATCAAAGATATCGCCGATAATGTCACGGATGTCAATATCCTGAGGGATGATTGTATCCTCTGTCTTAAATGTGTGGCGGCATGTCCAGAAGATGATGCGCTCCATTTTGATATCTTGAAATTCAGAGCATTCAGCTCGACCAAAGAGGGGTTTGAAAAGAGAATGGGAATGGAAAAACCAAAGGAGTTGCACCATGACTAACACTAGAGGTAAAAATCATCATATAGAGTCACCTGAAGAGAAACAGAACCGCCATAAAGCGATGGAAGCGATCAGTGTGATCAACTCGCTCAAAGAGGAGTTTAAAAATCCGATCGATGCTATGGGGTACTTCTACAGACTTTTTGAAGAGGTCTATTGTCATCAAAAATCACTTCATGAGGATAAACTGAAAGTGGGAACTATGTGTATCCAAATCCCAAGCGAGATCATCTATGCGTTTGACGCGGTACCGATCCGTCTCTGTAACGGTTTTTATACCGATGATGATATAGGGAGTGATCTGCTTCCCCAAAAAGCGTGTCCATTGGTGAAAGCCACAGTGGGGCATTTTGCAAGCGGGAACTTCAGTGATAAGCCGGATTTTGTCTACTCTCCAACTACCTGTGACCAGAAGACCAAAGCCGGGGCAACGATAGAGGGGTTCGGGTATGAAGTGATAGATGTCGATTTCCCGCGCGTCAAAGAGTCCGAGATCAGCAGGGAGTATTTTAGAAGAAGTATACGCGATTTCACGCTCGACCTGGCAAAAAAAACGGGAAAGAAGCTCACGAAAAAAAAGCTGCGTGAAACGATCAGTAAAATAGGATATGCCCAAAGTCTCTATCACAGACTGTGTGAGTATAGAAAAGAGAAAGAGATCGTGATCAACGGAAACGATATGTTCCTGGTGACCAATGCTTTTTTCTTCGACAGGATCGACAGCTGGACCGATGCCGTTGAAACGCTTCTGGATGAGTGTGAAAAAAGAAGAGATGAAAACCTTACAGTCGCAGCCAAGGTCAGTCCGCGCATCGTCTATACCGGTTCACCCCCGATCTTTCCGAACTATAAGATCCCTATGCTGATCGAACAGTCCGATGCAGTGATCGTAGCAGATGAGACCTGCAGTTCAAATCGGATGTTCAATGACAGGGTGGCAGTAGACGAGTGGTTTGTAAACGATATGTTGGACTCCATGGCGGATAAATATCTCAAAGCCTGTACCTGTCCGATCTTTACCAAAAACGATGATCGGATACGCAGGGTGATTGATCTGGTCAACTCCTATGATGCCGACGGAGTGATCTATCAGGCATTTGCAGGGTGTACGGTCTATGAGCTGGAGCAGAGAAGCGTACTGGAGGCGATGGAGAGAGAGGGGATACCTATACTCTATCTGGAGAGTGACTACTCTCCAAGCCAGGGGGGACAGCTGAGTACCCGTGTGGAAGCCTTTGTAGAGTCTCTTAAAATGAAAAAAAGAAAACAAGGATAGAGGATGAAATACTTTGCAGGGATAGATATCGGCTCAACTGCCATCAAGATCTCTATAGCGGATGAGAACAAAGAACTGGTAGGGCACAAGATCAGCGCAAGCGGGAGCATGTTTTACAAATATGCGCATGAGACACTCGATGCACTGCTCAATGAACTGGGGTTGACGAAAGAGGATATCGTCTATACCGTTGCAACGGGGTACGGAAGAAAGATCTTTAAAGAGGCCGATGAGAATATCAGTGAGATCACAGCCAACGCGATCGGGGCAAGGGCTGCTGCAAGAGAACACGGGCAGATCAAGACGATCATCAATATCGGGGGACAGGACAGCAAGGCGATCTCTCTCGATGACGACGGAGGTGTCGTCAACTTTGCGATGAATGACCGGTGTGCCGCAGGTACGGGGAAGTTTTTGGATGCCTGTGCGATGAACCTTGAGATCGGCGTAGAGGAGCTGGGGATCAAACACTTTGACTCAACCGGTACTCCACTCTCCATCAACAGTACCTGTGCGGTATTCGCCGAATCCGAGATCATCGGGCTGCTTGGGAATGAACACAGCGTTGAGGATATCGTCTGCGGTGTGCACTACTCCATCGCCAAGCGGATCGTCAAACTTGTCAAAAGAGTGGGGGTTAAAGAGGGGATCTATTTTGACGGCGGGCCGGCACTGAACGCTGGGCTGGTCAATGCGATAGAGAATGAACTGAGTAAAAAGATCTTCATCCCCCAATATCCGCAGATCACCACCTCGTATGGTGCAGCGATCATAGGGATAGACTCCTACCATTATGAAAACAGACTATAGTGTACAAGAGGTTTGATGTTTGATCGTATTATTAAATTTTTCATCGAAAACTACAAGATAAACTATGCACTGTTTATCTTTCTCTTCGCAGCCGGCATCTACACCTATAGCAAGATCCCCAAAGAGGTCAACCCTACGGTAGAACCATCCAGTATCAGAGTGAGCGGGAACTACAGCGGTACTTCGGTAGATATCTTAAACAAAATGGCTGTCACCCCTTTGGAAAAACAGCTGAAAAATGTCGTAGGGGTCAAAGAGATCATCTCAACGATCAATCCGGGCAAATTTTCTATCGTACTGGAACTTGATCCCAATGAAAAGAAAGCACAGATCAAAGAGGATGTAAAAGATGCCATCACATTGATCACGCCTGATCTTCCTTCAGATATGGATGAACCGATTATTAAAGCGGTCGCCCATGCCAGGTCTTTAATGTTCGTATCTATCCTCTCATCTACCTTATCCAAGGGTCAGCTTGTTGAAGAGGCAAAAGCGCTTAAAGAGACACTTTTGGATATCCCTTATGTCTCGGATATTACGATTTTCGGAGAGTCGGATCAGTACTATGAGGTAGCGTTTGATGAAGAAAAGATTGATGCCTACAATATCAGTAAAAAAGCGCTGGTAAATGTGATCGGTGAACTCTCCTATACCTTTCCACTGGGAATGATCGATGCAAAGAACAATCAATACTTTCTTTCCACTGCCAATGGGAAAAAAGAGACAGAGGATCTGGAAAATACGCTTTTGCAGATCAACGATCAATTCCTCTATCTGAGAGATATTGCAACGGTCTCTAAGCGTTATAGCGACTCATCCACATTGGCCAGCATGAACGGAGAGTCTGCCATTACGCTTGCCATATCGCAAAATCCCAAAGGGGATGCGATCACCATCTCCGAAGCGATCAATCAAAAACTGCAGGAACTTACGACGGAAGATATCATTTTCGATGTCAAAAGAGACTACTCCTTTGCCGTCAAAGAGAGCCTGAATGTCGTCTTCTCGAATATCATATTCGGGATAGTGCTTATCGCGATGTTTACGATACTCCTGATCAATGCACGTATGGCACTGGTGATCATTATGGGTATTCCTACCTCTTTTGTGATGGGAGCGATCTATTTTTATTTCACGGGATACAGTATCAATGTGCAATCACTGGTAGGGGTACTGCTGGCCATAGGTATCATCGTTGATGATGCCATCGTGGTCAGTGAAAATATACAGCAATATCTGGAAAAAGGGTATGCTCCCACAGAGGCGGCTTTTTTAGGAACAAAAGAGATGGCAAAACCGGTATTTTGGGCCTCTGTTACCACGCTCTTCTCTTTTATCCCGCTTCTGATGATCACTGGGACGATGGGGGAGATCATCAAGCTTATCCCTATCGCATTCTCTGCACTTGTGTTTGCTTCACTGATAGAGTCTTTTATCTTTCTGCCGATTCACAGCAGCCATATCCTGAAACAGAATGCCAAAGCACTCTCCTGGGAGAAGAGTAAGCGTACCTATGTAAAAGTTTTAAAATTCCTGATGGGACATCAAAAAAAATTTTTACTGATCTTTGTGGTCAGTGTCCCTCTCTTGATCGTGATCAGTGTCTATCACTCCAAGTTTCATATGTTCAACAGGTTCGATTCCAATAGCATCACGATCACTTTTAAGGGCAATAAACAGATGACCCTGGAAGAGACTTCGGCAATGATCAAGATGATCGAAAAGGATCTGTTGGATCAACAAGAGCAATTCTTTATCAAAAATGTCAGTTCGACGGCAGGCCACAGAAGGACGGCTACGGGTGATACGGAGATGTATCCTTATGTGGGGAATATCACTGTGGAACTCTATGAGAAAAAGCCCTCCAATGTGTTTGAAAGGGTTATCACACCGTGGCTGAGTATCTACTACGAAGCGGAAGGGAAGATCCGTCCTTTATCCTCACAAGAGGTTTCAAAAATGGTACGGGGATGGCTCAAAAAGCAGCGTTACAAAAAAAGATTTCAACTAGAGCAGATCATGGTGGTAGAGAGAAGGATGAATGCCGTGAAGGCAGATATACGTATAGGACTGGTAAGCAGTGACTATCAAAAGTCCCTCCAGGGTATCAATCTGCTTCAAGAGCAGATCAATGCCATCAAAGGTGTCAAATATGCAGGAAATGATATCAAGTTCGGAATCGATGAACTGAAATTTGAGATCAATGCTTACGGGGAGTCTTTGGGCATTACAGAGAAACAGCTTGGGGATTATCTGTCAAATCTCTATCTGGAAAAACAGATCGGTACCATTTACGGGAAAGAGGAATCTTATGAGATAAAAATAACCTCCCAATATAAAAGCGATATAGACTATTTTCAAAATCTTCCGATTCCGATCGGGGAGAATCTGGTTGTTCCTTTGCATGAGATCTGTGACATTCAAACGATCCAATCATTGGAAAAACTGGTCAAAGATAACGGTGTCACGACCTTCTATCTCTTTGCAAACGTGGATAACGATATCATCACTTCATCAGAGGTGTTAAAACAGATAGAACCAACCATTGCAGAACTAAAAGAGGAGGGGATCAAGTTCATATTCAGAGGGGAGCAAAAACAGAAAGAGGCACTCAAGATGGAGATGCTTCTGTCGATCATTCTGGCGATAAGCCTGATCTTCCTTTCCCTGCTTTATCTCTTTAACTCGATCAGGGAGACGCTTCTGGTGATATCGGTGATCCCTTTCTCCATGCTGGGACTCTATATGGGACACTTTTTGATGGGGAACCATATCACTGTTCCCTCACTGATCGGTGCGATCGGATTGGCAGGGGTCATTGTAAACGACGGGATCATTATGATGAATTCATTGAAAAATGCAAAAGATCCAGAAGCATTTTATCTCCATGCGGCACGAAGATTCAGGCCTATTATCCTTACTTCCCTTACAACGATCATCGGTCTTTTTACCCTGATCTTTTTTGCTACCGGGATGGCAGTCAGTTTTCAGCCTATGGCAATCACGATCGGGTTTGGATTATTGTGGGGTACGATACTGAATCTTTTATACCTTCCTGTCATGTATAGCTACATTAAGAAAGTAAGAGATCAACAGGCTAACGTAAAATTAACAGAAAATTAACATTAATTTAATAATATCTTATAGCAAAAAGAGTAAGTCTGCCTGTATCACTTCACTATGCCAATGGGGAAAGGTACGAAGAGATAGAGATTACAGGGTAAAAGCATAACGGTCATGAGTATATCATACCTTTCTCTTTTACAACTCTTTTACGCTTTAAGGAGGAAAGGAAAAAATGGAAAGAGTAAAGACGGGGATAGTTGTTTCAAGCCTTTTATTGGGCCTGTCAGCTGTGAATGCAACGGAAGATCTGGGGGAGATTCAGATTTATTCATCAACCATTGATGATAAGTTTGAAGCAAAGAAGGGAGAAGCTTCATCAGTGACAACCATCAGCGGGGAAAAGGTTGAGGAAGCACATGCGACAAATATTAACGAAGTATTAAGATCCATTCCGGGGATCACATCAGAAGTAACGACAGGGGATTCGTTAAAGATACATATCAGAGGGGTCGAAAACCAGATGTACATGGGTGAAAAACCGGGAGTTGCAGTGGTGATCGACGGTGTACCTGTATTTGAAAGAACAGGAAGTGTCAATATCGATCTTGACAATATCGAAAGCATCAAGGTGATCAAAGGCGGTGCCTCTTATCTCTTTGGTGATGATGCGTTAAGTGGGGCTGTGATTATTACGACCAAGAAGGGTGCAAAGTATGATCATAATTTTGTCTCTGTTGAAAAGGGGAGTTTCGGTTATCAGAAACTTTTGGCAAGAACCGGTTATTCAAATGAGGATTTGAGTTTTCATCTTCAAGCCAGCGAGAGAAAAGCGGACGGGTATCATGAGGACTCTGATTATTCGGCAAAATACCTTAACGGTAAACTGCAATACTATATAGATGAAACATCGGATATCACTTTTGGTGCAGAGTACTCCAAAAGGGAAAAGGATTCTCACGGTACGGTCGGGGGAGCGACTGAGGCTGCGAACAATCCTAAATCGATTTATCTCGGAGACCAGGATAGCCGTGACTATACCAGAGATTTTGATGTTGAACTCGGTAAGTTCTTTGCCACGTACTCCAAGGATTTTGAAGATAACTCAAACCTTCTTGTCAACGCCTATGTCTATACAGATGACACAGAGTTCATATCTGCACCACAGACCAAAGATGCGAACGGTACGAAGCAAGACTATTTTGATGATAATGACTATGTTTACAATAACTACTATGAACAGACACAAAGAGGAATTAAAAGTGAATACAGAACAGCATCTGAATCTCATGCAACACTTCTAGGTCTGGATCTTCGGTCGAATGAGTATAAGAATAAAAGCACCTATAGGGTAGCCCAGGCACTTGTAGTCTACGGAGGACCGAGCGCAGGTGTCTATCCGGACTACTACCAACCGGGAGATTTCAAGAGTGACAGTGCTACAGATGAAAAGGTCTTTGCCCTCTATGGCGAATACAAGTATGCACTCAGTAAAAAGTGGAGTGTGACCTCTAACCTTCGATATGATTTGATCAAGTTGGATTATTCAGACTATCTGGATAACGCTTACAAGGAAGACTTTAACGTGTGGTCCTATAGGCTGGGTACCAACTATCAATTCAATGACAATACCGCATTCTATGCCAACTTCTCTACAGGATTTAGGGCACCGACTGTACAGCAACTCTATGCCGGTGATGTCAGTACATGGGGGGATACGCAAAACAACCCGGATCTGGATCCTGAAAAATCTCTCAACTATGAGGTAGGGGTCAGGGCGATAAAAAGCGGAATCACCTATGATGTGTCACTCTTT
Organism: Sulfurovum sp. MH2-6; assembly: GCF_058374785.1. Taxonomy (NCBI): domain Bacteria; kingdom Pseudomonadati; phylum Campylobacterota; class Epsilonproteobacteria; order Campylobacterales; family Sulfurovaceae; genus Sulfurovum; species Sulfurovum sp. MH2-6. The sequence goes on along the minus strand of NZ_CM178170.1, from coordinate 2,089,519 downwards.
CAGCTTGATAGAAAAGACTATATCATGAAGACCACGGGTAACTATGGGGAGAGTGACGGCAGTATCGTAGAGATGTGGGATAACATCGGCGGGGCGAGACATAGAGGGTTGGAACTTGCTGTAAGCGGTCAGCTGATGAAACATCTCAATTTCAATCTTGCATATACCTATCTGGATGCTGAATATACAGACTATAAAAACTTCGGTATCGCAATGGGGGAGAGTACCTCCTGGTCAACTGCACCTGTATACTATTATGACGTTACAGGTAACACGATCCCGAGAACTTCCAAACATCAGTTCAATATTATTACAGAGTATCTGGCAACAGATAATTTAAAGTTTACAACCGAGATCAATGCAAAATCAAACTATTATGCTGATGATTTGAATCAAATAAAAATCGGCGGTCATGCTACGTTGGATCTTGGGGTAGATTATAAAACGAAGTTTAACGGATATGAAGTACGTATGTTTGCCAGGGTAGACAATATCTTTGACAAGCAGTATTACAACACTGCCAGATCAAGCAGTGACAGAAATGAAGACGGTGTATTTGATGCTGAAGATCTTTCAATCACGGTTAACCAGGGACGTATGGTTACCGCAGGGTTGAGTATGAAATTTTAGTCTCTTGCAGACCAAACACTAACACCTACAATAGAGAGAGTAAGGTAAACCCTTACCTCTTCTTAGCTTTTCCCCACGCAATTTACAAGCGGATCGCAGAGACTTTACAGCCATGGTTTTCACTATTCAGATGAATCGTTTTTTATCAGGAGAGAAGTCTTTAGAAGCGTGCAGAGTCCGGATAGCGTGACCGGACTTTTAACGCGCAGATAGTGAAAATGACTTTTAGAGGGTTTCCATCTCTTGGAGGGTTGCCAGAAGAGCTCCGAGTTTATTCTTCACCTCAAGATACTCAAGTTCAGGGATAGAGTCTGCTACGACTCCTGCCCCTGCCTGCAGGGTGATCGAGTCAGGTTTGATCAACGAGGTACGGATGGCGATAGAGGAGTCCATATTACCGTTGAACGAGAAGTAACCTACGGACCCGGAGTAGAATCCGCGTTTAAGCCCCTCATACTCTGCGATCAGCTCCATCGCTTTGATCTTCGGTGCCCCTGTCATCGTCCCGGCTGTAAATGTTGCAGCAAAGAGGTCGAACATATCTTTATCCTCAGCGATCATCGCCTCTACATCAGAGACCAGGTGCATGACATGGGAGTATCTCTCTACGCGCATCATCTCGGTCACCTGTACCGTTCCTACTTTGGCTACACGTCCTACGTCGTTCCGTCCAAGATCGATGAGCATCAGGTGTTCCGCACGCTCTTTTGGATCAGCCAGCAGTTCCGCTTCAAGCTCTTTGTCCCTTTGGTGTGTCTTCCCTCTTTTGCGTGTACCTGCGATCGGACGCAGAAGGATCTCACCGTTTGTAAGCCGTACCATGACCTCAGGACTTGAACCGCAGATAGAGAACTCCTCATAATCAAGCAGGAAGAGATACGGTGAAGGGTTCTTGGAACGAAGGATCCTGTAAAAACTCAGCGGATCGATCTTCCCCCTCTGCGTATAACGGTTGGCAAGCAGTATCTGGAAGATATCTCCTGCACGGATATTCTCTTTACACTCATCAACCATCTGCTTGAAACGTTCCTCTTCGATACTGAACTCACCTTCGCCTTCCAGTTCTACCGGAATAAGAGGCATCGGTGTACATATATCGGTAAGGGACTTTTCGATCTCGTTGAACTCATTGCTTAGACGTTCATCGTTGAGAATAAGCGTGAGCTTTGCACTTTTGTGCGAGTAGGCGATGATGATCGATGGGCGTACGAGGTCCATATCCGGTGTGTCCAGTGGATCGTGCAGATTATCCATACTTTTTTCCAGAACCGGCTCAAAGACCTTTACCATATCGTAGCCGATGAAACCGATAAAACCGTCTACAAAAGAGAATCCGACCTCTGACGCTTTTGCCTGATACGCTGCCTGGTCCAAAGAGGCATAGTAGGATTTTAAAAAACTAAAAGGGCTCTCTGTGAGGTTCTGAACCCTTCCGCTCTGATCTGTGTAACATGTAGTTTTCTCTTTATAGCTGAGACGCTCCTGTGCCCCTATGGTAATAAAGGAAAAATTTCCATCCGCTGTGTTGACGACGCTTTCAAAGAGCATGGTGACCTCTCCGGGAAAGAGTGTTTTGATCTTCCCGTAAAGTGCTACCGGTGTGAGTTGGTCAAATAGTATTGTTTTATGCATAATTACTTCTTCTTTAGCAGGAAAGCACGCTTATTGATAAGCTTTTGGACCTTGATAAGCGCACGTTCTGCAGATTTTTGATTTGAGTATGGTCCGATGAGGAGTTTTTTTAGTCCTCTTGGACTTCTTTTTGTAATGGTATAGGTGAAACCGTTTCTGGTGATTTTAGCCAGGAAACGTTTGTTTGGCGTTTGGCTAAAGGCACCCACCTGGATATAATAGTTGCCGCGGGAAGTGTATTTTGTATGTGTTTCATGCGGTCTGGTGATCACATTGGCAGGTCTCTGTGTTTGTACCGTCTGTGTGATGGTATTTGTTGGTCTTTGAACCGTTTGTTGTATTGGCTGTATTGGCTTTGGTTCGGTTTTGGCAGGTTCCTCCACGATATTCAGAATATCTGTTGATTTCTCTTCTACAGGTTTTGGCATCGTTGCCGGTATCGGTTCCGTTTCTGTCTCCAGAGGTTTTGGAGCCGGTACATTTACCGGCTTCTCTACTTCCTCCGGCTGCTCTACTGTTACAGCTTCTTGAGGTGCTTCAGCCACCTCTTCTTTCGGTGCAGGGATCTTCTCCGTTACTTTTTCAACCGCCATCTCTTCAGGAATCTTGAGCCCGTTCTCTTCTTTTGTCGCTGCTATCGGTTCTTCACTCTCTTCTTGAGGCTCCGGAGCACTCTGCAGTGTAAGGTCCGGGCTGATCAGTTCTGTCTCATTTTGTTCAAAAAGAAGCTCTTCCTGTTCCGGCGCTTTGAGCATGACTTTAGTAAAGATAATGGAAACGATCAGTACAACAATTGCCAGTGCGATAATTGTCAGAAAACTTTTTGCTTTATTGGATTGTGCAGGTTCTATTTCGTCGATGATGAGGTCATCAAGATTATGATCGTTCATAGCAGAAAAACTCTCCAAAATAAATTTAGTTTGATTATATCATATTTAACTATATAGCTGATTATGGACAGATGTAAAGTCTGGTGTACTCAGTATTCTTTTCTCCTCATTTATGAGGGAAGGTTATCTATAGTTTTTTATAGGGGAGGGTAACGATATTATATGCCTCAGGCAAAGAGCTGTCAGGTAGACATTTCCACTTCTTCATTAACTTCGCTTTCAACATCTCAGAGAGTTCTTTTAGCTGCTTATCTGCCTCGTCCAGACTCAGATGGTCTACCTCGATAAAGACCTGAATGCGCTCTTCGCTCTTACCCTGATAGATATGATAGTTCTCTATACCCAATGTGCTAAAAAGGTGTTTGATAAGATGATGAAATCTCTGGTACTCTTCACCCTTGTATTCGATCACCAGGTAGTTGGTATATCCATTTTTTAGCAAAGGTGCGGCGATGGTATACTCTCTTTGAAGATGTTGATCCAGCAGTAATTGGGTGAGCGGTTCGTCTATATGTTCAAACTTGGCATAAAAAGTACGGTTGTTGAACGGTATCTGTTCTACGATGTGATTGCGTTTGATATAGTAGTGGCTGTCAAAAAGGTCGAGGTCAAATATTTTCAACTATTTGACCTTGAGAGATAGTGTCGTTAAGTCAGATAAAAAGTTTCTGACCTTCCCGACTGAGATCGGGAATCTAGAAGTTGATTGACTATAATGTGTGGATCCCCGTGTCGCGCACGAGGATGACGTGTTAAAGCAGTACTTTAAATGAACGATCATTAATAAATCGGTTTGTCGTAGATTTTGAAGTTTGAAGCAAGCTCTTTCATCTCTTCTTTGATCTTCGCGTGAAGCTCTGCATCATTGATATTGTCAAGTACATCAGCGATCTTGTTTGCAATGATCTCAAACTCTGCTTCTTTCATCCCTCTGCTTGTAAGTGCAGGAGAACCGATACGTACACCTGAAGTGACAAACGGGCTTCTTGTCTCACCTGGAACCGTGTTTTTGTTGACTGTGATACCTGCAGCACCAAGTGCTGCATCCGCATCTTTCCCTGAGAACTCTTTGTTCAGGAATGAAAGGAGTACAAGGTGGTTGTCTGTACCGTCAGAGACCACATCATATCCTCTCTTCATCAGTACCTCTGCAAGTACGGCTGCATTCGCTTTCACCTGTTTTGCATAGACTTTCCATGCATCGCTTAGGTTATGTTTGAAACCGACTGCTTTTGCTGCCACTACATGTACCAGCGGACCACCTTGAAGTCCCGGGAAGATCGCTGAGTTAACTTTCTTCGCGATCTCCTCATCATTGGTCATGATCATACCGCCACGAGGTCCTGCAAGTGTCTTGTGTGTTGTCGTAGTCACTACATCTGCATACGGGAATGGGCTAGGGTGCTCACCGGCTGCTACAAGTCCTGCGATGTGTGCGATATCGGCAAAAAGGATCGCGCCTACTTCATCTGCGATCTCACGGAACTTTTTGAAGTCGATCTCTCTAGCGTATGCAGAAGCACCACATACGATGATCTTTGGCTGTACGATTTTAGCGATATCCATCACTCTCTCATAGTTGATACGACCATCCAGCTCTACACCGTAAGTGAAACTTTGGTAGTTTTTCCCTGAGAAGCTCGGCTTGGAACCGTGAGTAAGGTGACCACCATGGCTAAGGTCCATACCGAGGATCTTCTCTCCGGCTTTAAGCAATGCCGCATAGACTGCACCGTTCGCCTGTGATCCTGAGTGTGGCTGTACATTGGCAAACTTACAGTCAAATAGTTCACACGCTCTATCGATCGCGAGTTGTTCTACTACGTCTGCGTATTCACATCCACCATAGTATCTTTTATACGGGTAACCCTCAGCATATTTATTTGTAAATACCGAACCCATTGCTTCCATTACAGCAGGGATCGTGAAGTTCTCAGATGCGATCATCTCAAGGTGATCCGTTTGTCTCTCAAGCTCGTTATTAATCGCCTCAAAAATTTCCGGGTCGAAAGTTTCCATTGCGTATGACATGTTATTCCTTTTCCCGATGATATCGGTGGGTAAATTATTGAATGTATTTATAGCAAATTTCGGCTAAGGATATTATGAAAGTAGGTATTATTTGCCCATTGAATTACTTCTCTTTATCTTCTCCATCCTCTAGAATCTGGTTGATCCTCTCAAGCTTCTCTATGATCTTTTTGTTCGCAACACTGTTTTTGTAAGCCATAATGATCAGTTTTACAGAGACCAGAAAGACTCCCGCTTCCAGCAAAAGGTCATGTGTAAAACCTTTGGTGAAGAGTGCCAGTGTAAAAAGTATAAAGGTCACGACAATGACAACCAATGAAGTCCTGTCAAAGTGTTCACGCATGTTCTACTCCTTTCTTGGGGTTGCTGCTATGCAAGAGTATAGTGAAAGGTGACTTAAGGAGAGAGGAGAGCACTATAGATGGATTCATTTGAAGTTGATATCAAAATGTAATACATTGTATTGTATTATTGTGATTCATTGAACATAAAAAAGGAGAAGAGATGAAAAATTATTTAGCGGCAGGGTTAAGCGCCATAGCACTTTTGATGGTAGGGTGTGGAGGCGGAGGTTCCGGAAGCTCCACAGGTATTGCAGAGATCATTGAGGATCAAGACTTCTATCGATACATCAGTGCAGATGAGAAATACTATAAAGAGTTCTTCGACGGCAATGGCACACTTCACAAATTGAGATATTTTTATGATGGTGATTTTATTGAGGGAGATGATGTCTTAGATGAGAATACGACAAGTGAGTATTACATAGACGGTGCACTTCTCTATATCACTGACAATAGTATAATTGAAGAGTGCAGGGTAGAAGATATGGATCTATCAGTAAAATTTACCTGTTCAAAAGTAGGTGGGACCGGTGCTGCAGTCGTGACGACACGCTGGAAGACATTGGAGGATGCAGTAGACCATCCTGAAGATGAATAATCGTGGAGATCGTTTGATCTCCACGTGCTTCTATTTTTTATTTTTTGCTCTCTCTTTACACGCATTGACATCGATACAGAACATCCCTTTACCTTTTTTGGCAGGCTTGAGTTCCTCAGCAACATCATGACCGCACTTTTTACATAGGTTCTCTACATCGCAAAGCGGTTGCAGTTCCGGACGCGGTACTTCCGGTTTCATCGCAGGGAAGAGGAGTACATCACGGATAGAGTGCTGGTTGGTAAGCATCATCACAAGACGGTCGATACCGATACCTTCACCCGCTGTCGGAGTCATACCGTAGCTGAGTGCTTTGACATAGTCGGTATCCATATGCATCGCTTCATCATCACCTGTTGTCTCTTTCGCGTCAACCTGGCCTTTAAATCTTTCGTACTGGTCGATCGGGTCGTTAAGCTCCGAGAAACCGTTGGCGATCTCTTTCCCTGCCATAAAGAGTTCAAAACGCTCTGCGATATTAGGATTGTCATCACTTCTTCGTGCAAGCGGCGAGATATCTACAGGGAAGTCAGTGATATAGGTCGGGTTGATCAGTTTACCTTCGACAAACTCATCAAAAAGTTCAGCCTGGAGGTATCCAAGCGTAAGGTTAGGATCCACCTCGATCTTATGCTCTTTCAGGTAGGCAATGATCTTCTCTTTGTCACCCGTGATCTCTGCAGGAACACCACCGATCGTTGTCAGGGACTCAATATACGGCACTTTCGCAAACGGTGTAGAGAAGTCGATCTCCATTTCACCGTATGGGAGTTTTCTCTCAAGCCCAAGGTTGTCAAAGAGGTAGTCAAAGAGCGCTTCTGTGATCTTCATAAGATCATCATATCTGTGGTATGCCCAATAGAATTCGATCATCGTAAATTCAGGGTTATGTGTATGGTCCATCCCTTCATTTCTAAAGTTACGGTTGATCTCAAAGACCGCTTCCATCCCCCCTACGATCAGACGTTTGAGGTAGAGTTCAGGAGCGATACGAAGGTATCTTTCCACATCGAGTGCATTGTGATGCGTGATAAACGGTCTGGCATTTGCCCCACCGGGGATCGGGTGCATCATCGGTGTCTCCACCTCAAGGAAGTTCTTCTCTTCAAAGAATCTTCTGACCAGTGATACGATCTTGCTTCTCATCACAAAGGTCTCTTTGACTTCGGCATTCATGATCATATCAAGATAGCGTTGACGGTAACGGAGTTCAGGATCCTGCAGCCCGTGGAACTTCTCCGGCAGCGGAGAGATCGCTTTGCTGACGAGATTGAGTGCTTTACAGTGAAGGGTGATCTCACCTGTCTGTGTGACAAATGGAAACCCCTTTGCTTCAATGATATCCCCGACCTCAAAAAGCTTTTTGACGATATTGTTGTAGTACCCTTCCGGAAGGTCATCACGGTTGTAGTAAAGCTGTACAAGACCCTCACTGTCTTCTATCTTTGCAAATGCCGCTTTACCCATGATACGTACGAACTTGATACGTCCTGTCAGGGTATACTCCCTTGACTCATCTTTTTTGACCTCTGCATCCATGGTAAGAAGGTCTTCATTTTCACTGAGAAATGTTTTTGAAGGTATCCCTTTTTGGATCTGGTTAGGATAAGGGTTGATTCCCTCTTCTCTCAATTTTTCTGTTTTTTTGATACGTTCCTGGATATATTGATTATCAAATATCAAAGTGGCTCCTATTGTAAGTTAGTTCTTTTTTTTGAGAAGTATTACTCTTCTGCTTCTTCTTCCTGGCAATCTTCACATATGCCTTCGATCTTCATGGTATGGCCTGTCATCTTGAAGTTAAACTTCTCAGCGATCGCCTCCTGACGTTTCTCTATCGTATCATCATAAAATTCAATGATATCTCCGCACTTGGTACAAATGAGATGGTCGTGATGTTTTTTAAGCCCCAACTCATACTTTTTGCCCTGTATGCCAAAAGAGATCGAACTGACGATCTTAGACTCTTCCAGAAGGGTTAAGGTACGATAGACAGTGGCGATACCGATGTTGATCTCCGGATGCTGTTGTTTTATCAGCATATAGATCTCTTCCGGAGTATAATGATCTTCATTCTCATACAAAAATTTTAAAATGAGCTCTCTCTGCTTCGTAAACTTAAGAGCGTTTTGTCTGAGTATCACTTTAAACTTTTCTAATAGTTCAGGATAGGAGATCATCATCTGCCTTTTTACTCTGCCGCTGGGTTGCTGCTGTTATCTTCTGCAACTGTAATTGCTTGGGATAACCCTGATGAAGTATTGGTTTCATTCTTATCGGTAAAGGCAGTTGGCTCGATACCCAATGATTTTGTATCAAGGTTGATCAGATAAGAACCGGTCGCATTGAGGTAAGGGTAGAGCTGACTATCTTGCGTATAGGTTGCCACTTTCTCTTTAAGAAGTTTAACATTGGAAAGCGCCGTGATGATCAGAGCAAAGATAATGAAATATTTTCCTCCGCCGACGATCAATCCCAAAAGACGGTTGATAAAACCAAGCCCGCTTGCAGAGGTGAGTTTTGACAAGAGCGCACCAAGCATGGTTGCCCCAGACCAGATAATGATCAAAACTGCAAGAAAACCGATGAGTTTAAGGATGGCAGTGTTATCGAGTTGGAGGAAGTTCGCTTCGATAAAGTCGGCAGCTTTTTCTGAGAGACGTGAAGCGAAGTAGACACCGCCTACCAGTCCCGCCAAGCCAAAAACCTCTTTGATGAAACCATTTAAAAAGCCCTTGATCCCCAGTATAAGGATGATTGCGCCTATCGTCACATCAAAATAGTTGAAGTCAACCATTGAAAAGTTTTCCATTGAAAAATCCATGCTGTTTCCTACACTCTCAATTTATTTTGCGTATTGTATCGAAAAAGACTTAGTACCTATAGGTTCAACTCATTTGGTTTGTTGGCAAACTGCAGTGCGACATCACGGCTGATCAAACCTTCGTTAAGGTATTTTTTCAGGGCCTGTGTCTGCGTCTGCATACCTGTATCTCCCTGTCCCAACTGCATTTGGGAGTAGATCTGGTGTACTTTATCCTCACGGATCAGGTTCGCGATCGCATGGTTGGTGATAAGTATCTCTGATGCCGCAAGACGTCCTCCTCCCAGTTTTGGAAGGAGTGCCTGTGCAATGACGGCGATCAGTGAGGTGGAGATCATCGCACGGATCTGCGGCTGCTCATCCCCGGTAAAGACATCGATAATACGGTTGATGGTTCCCGCTGCTGAAGAGGTGTGCAGCGTCCCGAAGACCAGGTGACCGGTTTCTGCCGCAGTCAAAGCAGCTTCGATCGTCTCTTTGTCCCTCATCTCCCCGATCAGGATGATATCCGGATCCTGACGCATGGCATATTTCAATGCCGTAGCAAATGATTTGGTATCTTCACCGACACCTCTGTGAGAGAAGACACATCTTTTATTTTGGTGGATAAATTCTACCGGGTCCTCAACCGTAACGATGTGTTTCTGTTCCGTCTCGTTGATCTCATTCAGCATGGCTGCAAGCGTGGTAGATTTACCTGAACCTGTTGGTCCTGTAACCAGGATAAGCCCTTTTTCACGTTTCACGAGTTTCTTGTACACCTGTGGCGCTCCCAGATCATCAAGAGATGGGATATCGATAGGAATGATCCTGAATGCCGCAGCCATATCTCCCAGTGTTCTATAATAGTTTGCCCTGAAACGCCCGATCCCCGGCAGTAAAAGTGCAAAGTCAAGTTCATCATGCTCTTCAAATGCCTGTTTCTGTTTTTCTGTGATCAGGGAGTAACACATCTCTTCGATATCATCACCGGTAAGTTTGGGTAGATTGACCGGTTTGAGCTTACCATCAAGCCTGATCTGCGGTTCTGTACGGCTTACAAGGTGAAGATCTGACGCTCCGTGTGTTACGACACTTTGAAGTAGTTTTTTGATATCGAAGTTTGCCATCGGCTATCCTTTATAGTAATTTTTCGTTATATAAACTCTCATTATACCCAACGATGACATCGTTGTCCAATGTGATCACAGGACGTTTGATCAGCATATTCTCTTTTGCCAACCACGTTCTTTTCCCCTCTTCATCAAGATTGAGTTCTTTAAGCTTGAGGGTACGGTAGGTTGTACCTCTGGTATTGAAGAGTGTGTTTATATCACTCTCTTCAAGCCACTTAGCGATCTCAGTATCAGATACAGGTGTTTCTCTGAAATCTATGAACTCGAATGCCAATTCATGACTTTTGAGGTACTTGATCGCTTTGCGTACCGAGTCACAGTTTTTGATGCCGTATACTTTGATCATTGTGGAAGTTCCTTGAGTGGAATTTGTTTTACGCGGCTAGCCGTGTGAGCTCTCCGCTGAGGACAAGCACCTAAAGTGCAGTACAAGCGAGGAACTAAATTCTGAGTCGTAGAACCCAGTGTTAACAATCTCTTGCAAAGAAAATTGCCTAAATGGCGAGTTTTTTGTAAGAGATAAAAATGGGCTTTGCTCATTTTGCGTCCTTATTCAATAATCGCCGGAACGATAAAGAAATCATCCTTTGCCTGTGGAGCATGGCTCAAGATATCTTTTGCCACAGCGTCATCACCTTGCGGCAGATCCTCTCTCATCGGTGTTCCGCCTTCCAGTGTGGAGAAGGTAGCGGAGAGTGTTTCCGTGTCCAGTTCATTGAGGTTATCTACATAGGCAAGAATCTCGGTGAGTTGCTTTTTGACCTCTTCTTTTTTTGATTCGTCGATACGTAAGTGTGAAAGTTTTTCCAAATTTGCTAAAACTTTATCATCAATTTGCATAATTAACCTTGCTTCTTAAAGATTTTTGCTTATTATATAGCAATTTAGTTTAGAAATGTCACCGTGACAGGTATTTACCTGGAGTGTTGATGAAGAAATAATAATAAAGGAAAAGCATGTTGCAACAATTAGATATGAATTCGCAAGAGTTTAAAGATGAGATGGAAAAGACCGAAAAGTTTACAGATAAAGTATGTGAGTCAAAAGGATGGGTTTACAGTCCGAATGCGGATGTCAATGAAGGTGTGATCATGGGGCTTGCCAGACACAAGCTTCTTTACGGAAAAAGATTCTGTCCCTGTTTTATGGTAGAAGAGGATCCTCAAAAACCGGGTAAATTCAAAAGTTCGGATGACCGTATCTGTCCTTGTAAACCGGCGATTGAAAAAGAGATCCCTGAGCAGGGTATCTGTCACTGTCAGATCTTCTGTACACCCGAGTACTTTGAAGCCCATAAATAAGAGTTTTAAAAAAAGTGGATAGAATACGCACATATTTTATCGTCACTATATTTTAAAGGTACATTATGCAGTCAACATTAGACAAAAGCAATATCCACTCTGAGGAGCTGGAAACCCTGCTTGAACAGAGAGCAGAAGGAAAAGTAGATTTTCTCCTGGTTGATGTGAGAGAGGATATGGAGTACAAAATGGGACACATCAAGGGTGTGGACCAGCTTTTGCCGACCTCTACCTTCGGACAGTGGGCTCAGAAGTTTGCAGAAGAGAACAAGGATAAAACGATCGTTTTTACCTGTCGTACCGGAAACAGAAGCGGACAGGTACAACATATCTTTAAACAGCATGGACTTGAACATGTGATTAACCATGCAGGCGGTATCGTCTCTTATCGCGGTGAGATAGAAAAGTAGGATGTCCAAAATACTCTATCTGCATGGCTTCGGTTCCTGCGGAGAGGGAAATAAATCCAGAGCACTCGGGGCATACTTCGGCAGTATAAACCTGCTCTCACCGGATCTTCCGTATGCACCCCAAGAGGCGATCGAAACCATCTCAAGGCTGATCTCGGAAGAGAAACCCTCTCTGCTTGTAGGCTCTTCATTGGGCGGCTTTTATGCGACCTTTCTTGCTGAAAAGTTTAAAATCCCTGCCGTGTTGATCAACCCCTCTTGCAAACCCTGGGAAACATTGGCACCTTATGTAGGATGGCAGGAACGTTTTTGTGATGGTGAGATGTTTGAGTTTAAGCCGCTTTATCTGCAACAGCTTGAAAAACTTTTCGTTTTGCCTCAAAGATCACGCTATCTTGTTCTCTTGCAAAGCGAAGATGAAGTACTGGACTACCGTGTAGCAAAAGAGCAGTATAACACGTTTAAGGTGATCGTTGAGTATGGCGGGAATCACCGCTTTGAAAATATCCACGAATATCTCTCTATGATAGAGAGTTTTATGAAATCTGAGGAGAATAAATGAACGTCGTAGACCTCTTTATGAAATTATTAAGTTATGAATCCATCACTCCGGATGATGCGGGTTCTCTCAAATTTATTGAGGAGTACCTGGAGGGGTTTGAGGCTACCTATGTCAACAGAGAGGGGGTAAAAAATCTTTTTCTGACCAAGAAGTTCGGAGAGGGATCCCATCTCTGTTTTGCCGGTCATGTCGATGTCGTGCCTCCGGGTGACGGGTGGGAGACCAACCCTTTTGTCCCGGTCATTAAAGAGGGAAAGATCTATGCCCGCGGTGCGCAGGATATGAAATCAGGTGTGGCTGCCTTTGTGCAGGCGCTTAAAGAGATTGATGCATTCGATGGGCGCCTCTCGCTTTTGTTAACCTCGGATGAAGAGGGTGATGCGAAGTACGGTACAGTGATCATGCTTGAACACCTCAAAGAGACCGGTATGCTGCCTGACTACTGTATCGTGGCTGAACCGACCTGCGAGGAGAAGTTTGGTGATGCGATCAAGATCGGACGCAGGGGATCGATCAACGGATATCTTACTATCCAGGGGAAACAGGGACATGCGGCTTATCCTGAAAAAGCGATCAACCCGGTACATCAGATCGCTCCGATCCTGGATAAAATCGCAGGGGTCAATCTTGACAGCGGTGATGAAAATTTTGCCCCAAGTAAAATGGTGATCACGGATATCCGGGGCGGGATGGAAGTGACTAATGTCACGCCGGGGTCACTCAAACTGATGTTCAATGTACGTAACTCCACAAAAACCACACAAGAAGAGATTAGACTACACATTGAAACCCTCTTTAAGGACCTGGACTATACCCTGGAGTTAACGCAGGGATCCTATCCGTTTGTCACAAAGAGAGATTCAAAAATCGTAGAGAAGCTCACTTCCAGTATCAAAGAGGTGACCGGAGTGCAAACGAAGTTTTCTACCGCAGGTGGAACAAGCGATGCACGCTTTATGGGAGCATTCGGGATCGATGTGGTAGAGTTCGGTGTGATCAACGATACGATCCATGCGCCCAATGAGAGAACTTCGATTGATGAGGTAGAAGGTCTCTATCAGGTATTTAAAGATTTGGTAAAAAATTTTAACTAAAGGCAGCTAAATGAGAAAAATGATATCGGTGTGGGCTATAGTATTACTTTTTAGTAGTTCACTTTTTGGCGTGGAGTTGAATTGGGAAAAGGATACTGCTACAGCATTTGCCAAAGCCAAAGCAGAAAAGAAAAATGTGGTGCTGATGGTCGAGGCTTCTCACTGTAGATGGTGTAAGAAGATGAAGCAGCAGACTTTGGCGGATCAAGAGGTGAAAAAACGTCTTCAGAATTATATTCTTGTCAAGGTATTGAGAAGCGACAGCGAAGCAATGAAAATACTGCCCGAATCATACTATCCGGCACCCACGACTTTCTTTATGACACCTGAAGGTGAGATTATGGAAAAAGCGATCGGTTTTTTTGAAGCATCTGACTTTATCACCTATATCAATGACGTTGAGGAAAACTGATAGGTTATGTTATTTGAGCGTCCCCACTTTACAGAGTATGTGATGGCACGGTTAGTGACATTGTCACTGACGGTTTTTGTCATATTCACCGTGATTCTGGCGACCTTTATTACGGATAATATGACACTTGCTCTGGTTATCTTTTTGCTCTGGTTGGCATTGACGATCTTTGTCTATGCGATCTACAGGGGTGCTTCAAAAATGCAGCGTGAGCTGAACAAAATCAATACCTATCTTAAAATGTTGGATACTGTGGATACGATAGAACTGGATAAACATTTTTTTACCAGAGAGTTTGAACAGCTCAACGAAAACCTGACAAAAGTCCTTCAAAAATCAAAAAAGAGAGAAGAGATCAAACAGCGCTACAACGCAAAACTCAAGCTTAAAAACAAGCAGAGAGGTGATATGATCTCGGCGATCGCCCATGAGTTCCGAAACCCAATCGCTTCCATTATCGGATATGCACAGACACTGCAGGATGACAAGGATATCCCCGCTTCTCTGCACGATAAGTTTCTGGGAAAAATCTGTAATAACGGAGATAAGATAGAAGCACTTCTGGGAAGGTTGGTCCTCTGGAACAAGTTTGAAAGCGGTGAAGCAAAGTTGCATCAGAGCCGGTTTGATCTGTTGAGTCTTGCGCAAGAGGTCAAAAGTGCGCTGCTTGATGATAAATATAAGAGCAGGGAAATTATCATACAGGGTGAAGGACGAGAGATAGAAGCCGACCGTACCCTGATGGAGATAGTGATCAAAAACCTGATCGAAAACGGACTCAAGTATTCAAAAGAGGATGTTCTGGTCATCATCACCGATGAGAACTTTTCGGTCAGTGACAAAGGCGTAGGTATCTCTGAAGATGATATCGAGAAAGTGACCAAAAAGTTCTATCGCTCGGGTACCCACAACTGGGATAATTCAATGGGGCTGGGACTCTCAATCGTGAAAAAAATCCTTGCGCTGCACAATACAGAACTGGAGATAAAAAGTACACTGGATGAAGGTTCAACGTTTTCGTTTAAGCTCTAATAATTATAGATATTAGAAAAAATTATTAATCAAGTTGAATATTTTTTAATTTGATGAGATAAGACAATTTTATTTATAAGGTAAAGTTCCCTAAAAGTTACATTTTAATAAAAAGCAATTTTCTTTCTTCACAATAACCATTTTTTTATTCAAAATTCAATACACTCATATCATGCAATTACCCCGAAAAGCCTATTTAAGGGGTACTTATGAAAATCATAAGTCTAGCTAAATCTTAAGGAGGAAACATGAAACTTGGTTTCTTGGTTGACCTTAACCTATGTATGGGTTGTAAGGGTTGTGAAATCGCTTGTAAAGTGGAAAATGAAGTTCCGCTAAGCTCTTGGCGTTTACGTGTAAAGTATATTGATATCGGAACATTCCCTGATACATCAAGATCATTTACACCATTACGTTGTAATCACTGTGAGAACGCGCCATGTGAGCGTATCTGTCCTGTATCCGCACTGCACTATCTTGAAAACGGTATTGTAAATGTCGACAGTAATAGATGTATCGGATGTGCGGGATGTATGATGGCCTGTCCATATGGTGCGATCTATATGGATCCGGAGACAAACACGGCGGATAAATGTACCTACTGTGCACACCGTATCGAAAGTGGTATGATGCCGGCATGTGTGGTAGTCTGTCCGGTTGAAGCAAATATCTTTGGTGATGTTGAAGATGATCATTCTCATATCTCTCAGTATATTATGGCACACCAGGGTGGCGTTCAGGTACGTAAGCCTGAGAAGCATACGGATCCAAAACACTACTATGTAGGTGGCGGTACCTATACACTTGATCCTTTGGCACACCAGAGACTTGAAGGACACAACCTCTTCACCAATATCACGCACCTTAAGCATGTTGGTGATCCGAACCATGGTGTATTGGACAGATTCCTGGCACCGTTTACTTCACATGGTGAACATGACAATAAGAGCTTCATGAACTTTGAGAACAATGCACATGAGTCACATGAACAAGAGGGAGGTCACTAAGATGGTAGAACATACAATTGATGCAACACACGCAGTGGTTACACTTGACGTAGCACTTCCCGGTATTATCTGGGGATGGATGATCACACTGAACATGTGGGCAAAGAGTATCGGTACAGGTGTCGTATTTGTAGCGGCATATCTACTCTACAGACACAAAAAAGATGCCATGCCTAACCTAAGATGGGCAATGCCTGTGATCTCGTTTATCGCACTGAATGTATTTTTGCTCTTTACGCTTGTGGATCTTCACCAGCCGTATAGAATGGTCAATATCTTCTTGCACCCGCACTGGACATCTGCGATCACTGTAGGGGCTTGGATGGCATCGCTCTTTACACTTTTGATCACGATTCTTATGGTGATCGGTTTGGCGGATCAGTTCACTGAGTACTTTAAAAGGGGATGTAAAGTGGCGCCGGTGAAATCTCTTATGTCATTTGCAGGAAAGAAGTCTGGGACCTATGAAAAGATCTTCCCGTTTGTCGTATTCCTTGCGATCCCTGTGACGGCATATACTGCGATCATTATGGCAGAGTCCAGTGCAAGAGAACTATGGCAGGCACCGACTGAAGTAATGCAGATGATCTGGGCAGCCCTGATGGCAGGTTCGGCAGCACTTATCCTGGTATCCGGTTCATGGAGTCAGGAAGCAAGAAAAGATCTTGCCCTGATCCTTTCAATTGCTGTATTCTTCTCATTTGCAATGTATATGGGTGAGTATTTCTTCTCATTCAAATCTTCTGAAGCTGAAGCGACATTGGCATATGTACATGCAGGCGGAGAGTACAATGTAGAGTTCTGGTTTGGTATGACGCTTGGATTTATCGCACCTTTCTTCCTGGCAACTTCTACAATGAAGAACGATAATGTAACACTGCTGAGATTTGCAGGGATTCTGGCACTTGTGGGGCTTTATATGGCAAAAGACGTATGGCTCAAAATTCCACAAATGCTACCATTGAGTTAAGGAGAGAAGATTTATGACAAAATCAATGAACAGTACAACAGATAAAAACTTTATCGAAAGTAGAAGAAGTTTCCTTAAGGGTACGGCGTACTCTGTAGCGGGTGCGACACTTGCTACAGGTGTGTTTAAAACTGTAGCTGAAACTCCTGCTGTAGCAGAGAACAAGTTTACACCTACACCGGATACGCTTGCTTTCTACCCGCCACTGGAAGAGTGGGACAGCTTTACGGAGCTTGACGGTACAGACTGGAAAAGAGGCGGTACCGGAAGAAACAACGGTATAAGAACTGAGGAAAATCCAAACGGTATCAAAGCGACAGAGTATATGCTTGTTCCGACAGCATGTTCAAACTGTGAGGCTTCGTGTGGTCTGACTGCATGGGTTGACCTCTCTACCTACAAAGCGGGTGGTCAGCTTGCAGTAAGAAAATACATGGGTAACCCGCTTCATGCAGGTTCACGCGGTAGAAACTGTGCAAAAGGGTATGCAACACAATCGCAGATGTACGATCCGGACCGTATTCCTTTCCCTCTGAAGAGAGCACCGGGTTCTAAAAGGGGTGAAGGTAAGTGGATCAGAACCACTTGGGATGAAGCGATGGCTGAGATCGGTAAGAAGATGCATGATACGCTTAAGAAGGGTGATGAGATCTCTAAAAAGTCTATCATGTATCACGTCGGTCGTCCAAATGAAAACGGATTCGGTCACCGTGTCCCTCACTCACTCGGATGTGACGGATACGATTCCCACACAAACATCTGTTCTGCAGGTGCAAGACAGGGTACGATCCAGTGGACAAATGATGACAGAAACTCTCCGGACTGGGCGAATGCGAAGCTGATCTTCCTTCAGTCTTCTCACGCTGCAGATGCAGGTCACTACTTCCAGCAGGCGGCAGGACGTATCGCTGATGCGCGTAAGAAAGGTGCTAAACTTGTCGTTATGGACCCAAGACTCTCCAACTCTGCGGGTATGGCAGACCTCTGGGTACCGGTATGGCCGGGAACCGAGACAGCGCTTTACCTCTACCTTGCGAACAGAATCCTGAATGAAAAGGGAATCAACGGCGAGGATCTGGTAAACCACGAGTTTGTGAAAAACTGGGTGAACTGGGATGAGATGATGAGCAACAGAGAGTACCTTGAGCTACTGGTAGAAAAAGGATACATCAAGTCTGTACCTGCCGGAAACAGCTATGAGGACTTTATCGAGATGGCTAAAGAGATGTACTCTCCGTACACACTTGACTTTGTAGCCGAAGAGTGTCGTATCGAGAAGCGTATCGTTGAGAAACTCTATGATATGTTTATCGATGCAGGTGCAAGAGTGGCAACCTATATCTGGAGAGCAGGACCGATCGCCCATAAAGGAGGATGGATGATCGCTCGTTCAGCATTCCTTCCGTTTGTACTTCGTGGTGCGATGGCAGGAGACAAAGGTGGGGTAGGTCTACACCACTGGCACGTTATCTCTGTCAACGGCAAGGGTGACAAGGCAACTGAAGCGGGTGAAAGACCGGGAGATGTTGATGTATGGAATGAATTGGCGTGGCCGCCTGAGTATCCACTCAGTTCTTATGAGATGTCTCACATCCTTCCTCACCTTCTTCTTGACGATGAGTGGAGAGCGAAGTGGAGATCTAAGGGACTGAATGTACCTGAGAAGCTTGCGGTATGGATTCCTCGTATGTACAACCCGGTATGGATCAACCCGGATGGATTCAGATGGATTGAAGCACTGAAGCGTGAAGATAAGATCGAGATGTCATTCAACCTCTCTCCGACGTGGTCTGAGACAAACTGGTACTGTGACTATATCCTTCCTGTAGGATTGGCTGGTGAGAGACACGATCAGCACTCAGAAGCAACTGAGCCGAAAAGATGGCTAAGCTTCCGTAACCCTGCACTTAGAGTTGCACTTGAGAAGATGGGATGGAAGCCTAAAGATCCGACACGTGCGACACTTGAAGCACACATTAAAGCGGGTCTTGGTGAGATCTGGGAAGAGGTAGAGTTCTGGGCAAATATCATGGTTCACCATGTAGATCCGGACGGAAGCCTTGGTGTCAGAAAGTACTGGGCATCTAAAGAGGATCCGAGCAGAGCAGTGACGATCCCTGAGTGGTATCAAGCAGCATTTGACAAGTTGCCAAACCTACGTGCGGCGGCAAAAGCGGCATATCCTGACTCTAAGTACCCTAACTATGAGATGATGAGAGACAGAGGTACCTGGCTGGAAGAGGCAAATATCTATAAACCGCAAGAGAGACCACTACAAAAAGACGGTGATGCATATATCTCTCACGGGCATAGATATGAAGCAGATGAAGTTGAAAAGACTGAGTTCGGTACCTTGGTAGTGACAGATCACCATACGGGTGAAAAGCATGCGATCGGTATCGAACGTGACGGTGAAGTGATGGAAGGATTCCATACACTTTCCAAGAAGCTTGAGTTCTTCTCTTCTTACTTTGCCGAGTGGAAGTGGCCTGAGTACGCTGTGCCGATCTATCCGACAAATAAAGAGGATAGAGTGAAGATGACGCACCTTGTGACACAGGTACACCATGACTTTATGACAAAAGAGAATGAATTTGCACTGAACACGGTATTCAGATTGCCATATAACATTCACACGCGTTCAGTGAACTCTAAGCACTTGATGGAGATTTCTCAGAACCATAACCCGATCTGGATCAACACTGAAGATGCTAAGAGACTTAACATCCAACGCGGGGATGCGATCAAAGTAACGATCACAGATACCGTTTCCGGTCTTGAGTCCGGTTACTTTGTTGCGATGGCGGTACCGACTGAAGCAACGATGCCGGGTGTTCTGGCGAACTCTCACCACGCGGGGAGATGGAAGCTTAAGAATGCGGTAGAGATCCCGGGATTTGAGCATAAGCTTGGAATCATGGGTGTCGGTGCACCGCTTTATGAGATGACAATGGATGGTAAAGTGGGAACACTGAAACCGAAACAAGGTCTTGATCAAGGGATGCAAGAGCGTAGAGATACGTGGCAGTTCAAAGAGTACAACAAAGACCTTGACAACATCTGGTGGGATGGTCTGAGCGGTTCTTGGCAAAATGCCGTAGCGGCATCGCATCCTGACCCGATCGCCGGTAACCACGCATGGCACCAAAAGGTATCTATCGAACCGGCAGGTAAAGAGGATCAGATCGGTGATATCTGGGTGAACTATGAGAACAATATGAAAGTGTATCAGGCGTGGAGAGACAAGTTGACACGTCCACTTCAAAAAGGCGATACGCTTAGACGTCCTAAGCATATCAAGCGTCCGGCAGTGCCACTTTCCCACAAGGCATACTCAGTGGAGATCACTGACTAATGCCTATACCTTGGGCTTTGCCCGGGGTGTATATATCTTCTTATATACCAGTCTGTACAATTTTCCAGATAACTAATACACTTATGACTTATTTATCTTGAAAGTGGTATAGTGCCAACTAATATTAATGCTGTTTTAGAAGAGAAACAGGATGAAGGACAAGGTAACAATGGAACAGATGAAACAAGAGATAGAGAACCGTATTGCTCTGTATGCATTGATCTCAAGATTGATGTTGATCGAGGTTGATGATACGTTGCTGGACAGTATCGAGAGTGATGAGGCGATGCTGGCACTCTTCCCCAATTACCAAGGATGGAGCAAGCGTCAAGAGCTAAGCCGTCAAGAGCTTATCGACAATTACTACAATGTAGACTTCGCAAATCTTTTTTTGATGCACCTGGTACCTTATGAGAGTTTCTATACCAGAGAAGATCAGATGATCGAAAGTGGCGGAGATAATCCTGTGATCGAACTCTATAACGAGCTGGATTTCCGTGTGGAACTGGACAAAGCCAGAGTGGTGAGTGCAGACCATATCGGTGTTGAGTTGGAATTCATGTATATGCTCTGTACAGCACAGAAGAAAGCACTTGAGGCTGATGACAAAGAGGGTATGTGTGAACTCCTTCAGGTGCAAAGAGCATTTCTGAAGGAGCACCTGCTTGAGTGGGTACCAATGTTCCTGATCAATGCCAAAAGAGAGTCCCGTACGCCGCTCTACCATGATGGGACCGAATTGACACTGGAGTTCCTGCTCTCTGATTTTGAGTATATTACCCAAATGCTTGCAACACACTGCAGCGAGGATACGGAAAACGAATGAACCTTCATTTAGATATCGCCTCCTGTGTACGGGCGACCAGTAAATTCTCCCAGTGTACCAAATGTGTCGATGCCTGTCCCGAGTCGATTCAGCTTGTTGACAACCTGCCGACATTTGCCAAAGGTACAGGTGTGGAAGCAGCTGCCTGTGTCGGTGCTTGTCCCACAGAGGCTTTTGCACTGAGTGATTTCTCAACCACTGAGTTTTTTTTCACGTTTTTAGAGTCTAAAGTCAGACTTGTCTCGCCTAAGATCAATGTACCGTGTCTTTCGGTTTTGAGTATAGAGCACCTTATCTCACTTGCCCTGGCGAGTGAAGAACCGGTCACCCTGGATCTGAGCAGTTATGATCCTGACAGTGAGCTCTTTGATCTGATCGAAGCGCGCATCGAAGAGGCAAACTTCATTCTCTCCAGTATCTCAACAAAACAGCTTGAGACCAATATTGATACCCCTCGTCATTCCGGGCTTGACTTGGAATCTCAAAAGAGCGAAGATGAGATCCTGAATCAAGTTCAGGATGACAGTATGTCTAGACGTTCCTTCCTGGGGAATGCATCGCTCAAGGGAGTGATGAAACACAAAAGAGAGTTTGATGAAGCAGTGGAGGCGGAAGAGCTGAGAGCTTTTGAACTCGACGGCGATGTGATCTCCAAGATCAAAGAGAAAAATCTGCCTGATAAAAGAAAGATACTCTTTACGACACTGAAGCGTATTGACCGCCCTGAAGTGTTTGATGTACTTGCGACAGAAGATATCAGTTTTATCTCCCAAAAATATGTGGATGAGAAGTGTACGAACTGTCAGATCTGTTACCGTATCTGTCCTACGGGAGCACTCTCCAGTGACAAGAAGTTTTCTCTTATTCACTTTGATGCCATGTTGTGCGTCAAGTGCCATCTCTGTCATGATGTGTGTGAACCGGATGCGATTCACCTGCAGGAGGGCTTTGAACTCAAAGAGTTTTTTGAACCGCAGCAGCGTACATTGGCTACCTTTACTATCAAACGTTGTAATGAGTGCGGGAACTCCTTTACCTATACCGGTGGAGAGCAGACCTGTCCACGCTGCCTGGTTGAAGAGGAGGAGGCGATGTTCCTTCATAACAATGCCAGACATATGAGAGGAGAGGAGTAAAATGGTACATTTTTCTGAACCGATAGGTGAAACTTTAGTGAGAGGAATTGAAGCTGAGCTTTGCTTAGTTTCAAGGAGATAGGAATAATATGCAGCCGCACGAGATACAGCCTGATACGAAGTTGTGTACGATCCTTGGGTATAATGCACAAACCGGGTATATAAGAAAATACTTTAACAAGGTACTGAAAAGCCAGGGGATAAATGCCACGGCGATCGCACTCAATATCACCGATGAACACTTTGACTTTACGATGTCCAATGTCGCACAGTCAAAAGTGGACCGTATGATGATTGAGAAGGAGTTTCAGCAAAAAGCAGTGCAGTACTGTGACAGTTTGAATGATACGGCACAAAGAGAAGAGAGAGTTGACTTTATCGAAGTGGAAGAGGGGAAGATCACGGGGTACTGCCTGGATGATGAAGTGAATGCACTGTTTGAGAAGTCTGAATTCCTGGATGACCAGATACGATTTGTTGCAAAGATGATGCTCATTGCCAACCGTTGGTATCATGCGAAGGTTGATCTGGACGAAATACCTCTGTTGATCGGGAATTGAGAATTAAATCCTGATCGAGGATTCAAAACTGTGGATCCCCGTGTCAAGCACGAGGATGACGAAAAATAAGGAGTAAAAATGAGAGATATGGAAGATTTAAGAAAAGAGTTTGAAAACTTCAGTGAACAGAACTTCAACGGTAACCCTGCCTTTTGTCCGGATGGGCAGTGTGCTTCAGAAGAGGAGGTAGATCTCAAAGACTACCCCTCTTATACTGAAGCACTCTATGAGAAGCTGATTGCCCCATACCAGAGCGGTATTTACATTTCTCGCTGGGATATCAAGGAGATCGCACTTGCTGCAGGTGATTCTATGGCGATTCACCCCCGTAAGCGTATGTTTGAGCTACTGATGAAGTATGCTACCAACAAGGAAAATATGCAGAAGGTACTTGATGCCTTGGAAGCACATATGGAAGACAAGATCGGCATCTACAGTGAAATGATGATGAGTTTCCCTGCATCTGCAGAGGTATTTCAGCCAAAGATCGAGAAAGCCCA
Source organism: Sulfurovum sp. MH2-6 (assembly GCF_058374785.1). Classification (NCBI taxonomy): domain Bacteria; kingdom Pseudomonadati; phylum Campylobacterota; class Epsilonproteobacteria; order Campylobacterales; family Sulfurovaceae; genus Sulfurovum; species Sulfurovum sp. MH2-6. Next base: position 2,066,290 of record NZ_CM178170.1, on the reverse strand, counting down.
AAAAACAATGAGACTTTTCCCTCAGATCATTGAAGAGTATTTTGAGTAAGTTTACTCAAATACTTTTTCTCTCCTCCCTTTTTATTACACTATTATTCCTAAACTTTGATGCAGTATAATCAATACACTATGCTTTGAAAAGGATACCCATGTCAGAAATCACAAAAGAGAAAGCGTTAGCGTATCATATCGGTGGTAAGATCGGTATAGAAACAAGAAAACCCTGTAATACACAGTATGAACTCTCCCTGGCCTATACCCCAGGTGTAGCACATCCATGTCTTGAGATCGAAAAAGATGAGAATCTTGCATTTACGTATACCAACCGTGCCAATCTAGTAGCAGTGATTTCCGATGGTTCTGCCGTACTTGGTCTTGGCAATATCGGTCCATTGGCAGGGAAGCCTGTGATGGAAGGAAAGTCGGTACTCTTTAAGCAGTTTGCCAATGTCGATGCTTTTGATATAGAGATGGATGTACATAGCGTCGAGGAGATCGTTGCCGCTTCCAAGGCGATCGCACCGACTTTCGGCGGGATCAACCTCGAAGATATCGCCGCACCGCAGTGTTTTGAGATTGAAAAAAAACTGCAGGAAGCCTTGGATATCCCCGTATTCCATGATGATCAGCACGGTACAGCGATCATTACTACAGCAGGACTGATCAATGTACTTGAGCTGACAGGTAAAAAAGCCGAAGAGATCAAAATCGTGGTCAATGGTGCCGGGGCTGCAGGGATCTCTTGTGCAAAGATGTATAAAGCCTTAGGGGTAAAGCATATCGTGATGTGCGACTCTAAAGGGGTGATCTCTGCAAGTAGAGGTGACCTTAATCCGTATAAGGCGGAGTTTGCCATTGAGACGGATGCACAGACTTTAGCAGATGCGATCGTAGGTGCAGATATGTTCCTTGGGCTGAGTGTGGCAGGTGCATTGACCAAAGAGATGGTAGCCAAAATGGCACCTGAACCTATCATCTTTGCCTTGGCAAACCCGACCCCCGAAATACTACCGGAGGAGGTAGCCGAGGTGAGAGATGATGTGATCATGGGAACAGGGCGTTCAGATTACCCCAATCAGATCAATAATGTACTGGGCTTTCCGTTTATCTTCAGAGGTGCACTTGATGTCCATGCCAAGAAGATCACCGAGGGGATGAAGATGGCTGCCGCTGAGGCATTGGCACACTTGGCAAAAGAACCGATCCCCTATTATGTGAAAGCCGCGTATAAAAATGAAAATCTTGTCTATGGTAAAGAACATATCATTCCTCTGCCATTCAATAAAGAGGCTTTGATATGGGTTGCTTCAGCTGTTGCTAAATGTGCGGTAGAAGAGGGAGTGTCACGTATCGATCACTATGACCATGAAGCCTATCAGAAACAGTTAAGGTGCATGATCTACCATACAGAGGATTGTGAAGTCGAGTCATGATCCGGAAGCGTGATGCCTCCTGGTGACGATCAGAGGATCTTACTGATCCCCAGTAGGATCATGGCACTGAGTAGTCCGCCGGCGATGCCAGCCAGGACATCATCCAGCATCACACCGTAACCGCCTTTCCACTCCCTATCGATCCAGCCGATTGTGGAGGGTTTCCAGATATCAAAAAGGCGGAATGCTGCAAAACTGAACAGAAGAGAGAGTATCTCTACATAGGGATAATTTAACGTGATCATGGTAGAGTATGTGATCATCAGCGAGAGCCACATGCCTACCGCTTCATCGATAACGATATGGCTTTGATCATGCTCTCCTGTCACTTTCTCATATTTGTTCACCTCAAAGATCCCGATGATGGTCACAGCAATCGTTAACATAAACAGAGACTCAATCCCCAGATAATAGAGGATAGCGACACCCACAGGCAGTGAGGCAAGTGAGCCTACAGTACCGGGTGCTTTGGGAGCAAGGCCCGAACCGAAAAATGTCAAAAAAAGTTTTTGTATTGTCATCTCTCTGCCTTTATGTCAGTGAAGAAGTTTGATAGAGTTCAGTCAGCTTCAGATAGAACTGCTCTTCACTCTGCTGTTCTAAAAGCCCGGAACCAGGCATCAAAGAGTAGTGCAACTCCTGAAGGTGGTCGAAACGATCCGGGAAGAGGGATGCTAGGATATTTGCCGAGACCTCTTTACGTACCAGTATCGGAGGGGGGACAAGTCCTGACTGTATCAGTTTCATGATCGAATCAGAGTGGTAGTGTACATGGTGGTGCTGACCATGCGGACAGGTAGAGGTACTCACCAGTGTCTTACAGATATCACAATAGACATACTCGTCAATTGTTTTGATCTCTATATCGATATTCTTACATGCATCAAAGATCGAACTGAGTCGGTTCTTATCATAGTAGAGCCCGAGACCTCCGTGGTTGCTTCCGATAACAAACTGCTCACATCCATAATTTTTTGCCAAAAGTGCGTCAAGGATGAGCTCATTGAAGCCTGCAAAGATATAGGTATTCTCAAACGGCAGGATCAACACTTTGTTACGCGGCAGGAAGTTCTCTACATAGGTTGAGAGCGCATTGTAGCGGATGTCGTATCTGAGACCTTCATTGTTGAACGGTTTACGCAGGAAGATGATCAGGAGGTCATTTTCACTTACGGTTTGTCGTATCATACGTTCATGTGCACGGTTGAGCGGGTTTGCTGCGATCATCATAGAGCTTATACGCTTGGCGCCGGTTTTGTTGATCATACTCTCTAGACGTTTGAGTGTATCATCAATCAGGGGGTAGGTGACCGTATACTCTCCGCAAACCGCTATTTCCCCAAGTCTTGATCTTGTATGTTTGACACCCGGATGCTGAGGATCTGTGGTACCGAAGATCTTCACGAGTCTCTTTTTCGGATCGATAGAAAATGTCTCATCCACGATCAACTCACCTACCTTTTTCCCTTCGTTGATAAGGTCCAGTACTTCGCCTTTTTTTGTATCTTTCAGTACCGTATCGTTCTTTTTCCCTTTGGGCGCCAAGACAAAGGAGAAGGGGAAAGGTATCCCTTTGTACTCTTGTGTTTCATCTACCTCTTTTGCCTCTTTCGCATTCATCAGTTTGTCTACAGGTGAGATCAGTCCCGCTTGTACGAGGGCAAGAGAAGAGAGCGCTTCCGTATCAATATAGAGTGATCGGTTCTTAGACATGGTGCACTCCTTTTTTTATGTGGCTAGCCACATGAGCCGACTGCTGAAGTCGTCCCAGTGACAACGTAGCTTTTTGGACTTTGTTCAAAAGGCGTTCCTTTAAGGCAAGCGCTTCCGTATCGATATAGAGTGATCTATTATTTGTTTTTGAAGAGCCCATACTTTTTCCTTTTTTCCCATAAGCTTTTTCTTGAGATGCCAAGTTTTTTAGAGAGTTCCGTGTCCGGGAACTTGTACTGGAAGCTGTTGACGATGAATTTGACATAGTCATCAATGGTCAATATCTCATTTTGATCATAGAGTTTACTGTCTGTATTGAGTGTAATCGTATTGAAGTCACTCTCGAGCGAGGAAGTACAGCTGAGTATAAAGTCATACTCATTTAACATTTTAAGCAGATGCTCTTTATCCGCCTTCTTAAGGGTATGTGCCTCTGTGATATAGAGGAGAGATTTACTGTCACTGTTTTCTATCTTCTCTTTCCATTTTTTCTCTGAAAGCGGTATAAACGTAAGTGCTTTGCTTTTCTCTTTTGCATAGTTAAAGACTACCTTGTCTACAAGTCTTTGATAGTTTGTCTCGATCACTATCGGTGTTGTAAGCTCAAGCTCCTCATCCAGTGCAATCTCTTTGAGGAAGTTATCGATATACTCCTCATAGAGGTTGATACGTTGTTTAAGCTGTTGGTACTCTTGGAAGTGATCGATCTTGCGAACAAGTTCTTCGATCATAAACGGTTTAACAATATAGTCTTTTGCACCCAGTCTTAAAGGTTCGCTCACCGTATCATTGTTGATATAGCTGACCATAAGAATAATGATCTTCTCTTTAAATTTGGTGATGAGCGGCCCGGTATTTTGTCCAGGGAGATTGGTTGAGAGCAGATAAACATCGCCATTGGTATTCATCGCCTCTTTCACCGAGCTAAAGATCTCTGTTTCAAACCCTGCTTCATTCAGTTTTGAAGCGATACTTTGTGCCAGGTAGAGTTCATTTTCTACGATAATGATTTTCATAACGTTTACTTTCCTTTATAAAAGTCGTTGCCATTGATAATAGTTCAGGTTTGCCACTGCATGGACAGTGACACCCTCTTTTCGTCCTATAAATCCCAGTTTTTCAGAAGTCGTTGCTTTGATATTGACCAAATGCGGTTTGATATTCAAAAGTGCTGCAAGGTTTTTTCTCATACTCGCTTTATAGGCCCCAATCCTTGGGGCTTGCGCCACGATCGTTATATCTACATTTCCGATCGTATAACCATAAGAGGTGATACGTTTGACCGTATCTTCTAACAGCTTTTGAGAATCTATACCCGCATAGTTACTGTCATGGTCCGGATAAAGTTCTCCGATATCACCCATTCCTGCTGCACCCAGCAGTGCATCAATGAGTGCATGGATCGCAACATCTCCGTCACTATGTGCTTTGAAACCGTAATCGACTTCTATTTTGATACCTCCCAGCTTCATCTCTTTCCCCTCTTCAAACGGATGGGTATCGATACCAAAGCCCGTGAGGGTTTGTGATGAAGGAGGTGTAAGACAGGGGAGTTTCCCCAAATCCTGTACCGTTGTAAGTTTATGTGCCAAAGCCGAACCTTCCACAAAAAGGATCTCTTCGCCCAATGCGGCAATCGCCGAGCTTTCATCTGTAAAGGAGTAAGCGGTTTCAAGTGCTCTTTTCAGGGTGTCGGTATGGCTCAATTGAGGTGTCTGTATACTGCGTACCTGCTCTCTATCAATGGGTTTACCTTCATAGTAGAGTGTATCGACCGCCTTTAGTGCCGGTACGACACAGGCGTATTCTCCTTTTGATGCAAGAAGACGACCCAGCATCTTAGGATCGATACAACACCTTGCAATGTCTGAGACAAGTACATAAGGGGTTTTTACAGCCCCCAGTGCATTATCCAGTGACTCCTGTCTTGAGCGTCCACCCGTGACATAGGTATAGTCTGCAAAGTTTTTCATCACACTGATCTCTTCATCGCTTGAGACGATAATGATCTCTGCAAAGTCGCCTATATGTTCAAACTGTTCAGTCACATGTAACCATAGCGGTATCTCTCCGCTATAGAGCCACTGTTTTTTTACCGGTGTGTCAAAACGCGATGAACTGCCCGCTCCTAGGAGTACTAAGCTAATATCAGACAAACTCAAATCCTTTCTTAATAGGGTACATTTGGGTACATTTGGGTACATCGTGTATCAAAATGTAACGTATTATACATATAAAAGCTTGATTAATACTGTAAAAATAATTAATGAGATAAAAATTATCCGATTTAAGGGGAGCCTTTCAATCAAATTTAAGATTTGCTTGGTATAACTCTCTTATAGATTTCTCAACTATTAGGAAAAAATATGACAAAAGAAAATGTATTAGAAGCATTGAAAAGCGTAACCTATCCTGGTTTTACAAAAGATATCGTTACGTTTGGATTTGTAAAGGATATTATCGTTGAAGGCAATGCTGTGGCATTGACTGTCGATATCACATCATCGGCAGATGAGGTAAAAGCACAGATCACGGAAGAGGCAACCACTGAGCTTAAAAAACTTGGTTTTGAAAATATCACTATCAATGTGAAGGCACCTCAGGCACCAAAGCAGATGAGTAACTCAATGAGCGGTAAGAACATTGCTCCTCATGTAAAGAACTTCTTGATGGTAAGTTCGGGGAAAGGAGGGGTCGGTAAATCAACGACTTCTGTAAACATTGCCGTAGCGATGGCGATGCAGGGGAAAAAAGTCGGTCTTCTTGATGCCGATATCTATGGTCCGAACATTCCTCGTATGATGGGTGTGGAAGATCAAAAGCCTGAGATTCAGGGGAATAAAGTACTTCCACTGAAAGCGTACGGTGTTGAAGTGATGTCTATGGGGTCATTGATGGAGCCCGGACAGTCATTGATCTGGAGAGGTTCAATGATCATGAAAGCGATCGAGCAGTTCCTGAGAGATATCCTCTGGTCAGAGCTGGATGTATTGGTGATCGATATGCCTCCTGGAACAGGTGATGCGCAGCTTACTTTGGCACAATCAGTACCGGTAACGGCAGGTATTACGGTGACTACACCGCAAATGGTATCACTTGATGACTCGAGAAGATCTCTTGATATGTTCCAGAAACTTCATATCCCGACAGCAGGTGTGATCGAGAATATGAGTGGATTTATCTGTCCTGAGTGTGATGCTGAGTCTGATATCTTCGGTATGGGTACTTCAGCACCTGTAGCACTTGAGTACGATACTGAGCTTATCGCACGTATCCCTATCGAGCCTGCGATCAGAATCGGTGGAGATACCGGTAAGCCTGTAACGTATCACCAGCCGGATTCCGAAACGGCAAAACGTTACCAGGAAGCTGCAAGTAAAGTACTTGCGTTTATCGACAAGGTCAATGCTGAGGGTGGAGTAGACAACCAGGCGATCCAGCCTACAACTCCTCCGGGTGTAAGTGCATGTAGTACAGGTGCGGCACCGCAACAATCTTCAGGTGGCTGTGGAAGTCACGGTGGAGACGGTCAGGGCGGTTGCGGCTGTCACTGATCCTCTTAAGGCGCTGTTGTTAGAGGCGCCTTACCTCTTTTTTTATTCATCGCCGGTACTCCCCCTTTTATATATTCATCGCCATCAAATGTCAGAAAAGCGATAAAAGTCATACAAAAAACTCCTCATCAACTATCAATCAGTTTTGCTATAATCATTTAGATATGTAAACGGTACAACGTATCTATCATAGGATAACGAGGAAGAGATCCGACAGTGTATCCCCATACTTTTATATGGAGCGTACCCTATATCTTTTCCGAAGAAGTTTATCCTTGGTGTAAAGCGACTGTTTTGATAAAGAACAAATAACATATGGGTGTAAGGAGCCGGCTGTGGAAGAAAAATTTGGAAAGCTGCTGCAAAGGCTTGAGAGTGAAGAGAGGGATATTATCGGTAAACTCGGTGATATTATCGCTTTTATCCGGCCGTCCGATCCTCTGGAGACTGGACCGACCCGGGAGGCGATGCACCGTATCGTAAAATTTTTTGGGACGAATGACCCCATTGCAGTAGAGATCTCCGATGCGATCAACCTGCTCCTGATCGATTCAAAGGTATCGACCAACATTACAACTCTCGGCATTCTCTCCCGCAACGGATTTCGTCATGAGATCAGTGAACGTTTTTATAATAAATTCCTCCCAACTCCTCCGAAGAAAGGGGACTTCGGATATATTTTTGCCACACTGTTTTATAAAAAAGATGATTATCTCTGGGTCAATGCGATAGAGGATGAAGCGTGGATCGCTTTTTTCGCTTCGATCTTATCCAGCGAAACATACCGTGAAGAGACGAAAGACCATCTTTTTTCAGAACTTCTCTATGCTGCGGAGATACTGTCGATCTGGATCGCTTCGGAAGAGTTTGATGACAACTTCATCCGGCTGGATAAGACACTGCTCAACAGGGATTCGGCATTTATCGCTTTGCAGCGGGATATGAGTGATTTTGTCCATAATGTACAGGAAGCGCATATAGATCTGGCCTCCATAGCGCTTGATCTGCGTCATATACGTGTACTGATAGAGCAGTGCAGGGAGCAGGTGAACCTCCTTAAAAGAAGATCGATAAACAGGGGGATCTCGATAGATCTGACCTATGAGCTGGAACGTCTCGGGCAGATGGTCGAGAGGATCGAGGAGATCCTGCAGCTTATCAAAAGGTTCGATACTCCGGAATCCTATCTTCTTTTGATGAAACTCTTCAAAGCGTCGGTGAAAAAAAATGCGACCAAAAACTCACTCTCTGAGATCTATCAGCAGAGTATCCGGGTGGTCGCAAAAAGTGTGACCAACAATACCAGCGAACATGGTGAACACTATATCACGGAAAATCTGAAACAGTATATCAAAATGTTTTTCAGTGCAAGCGGTGCAGGTGCGATCATCGCTCTCATGGCACTGATCAAGATCACGATTTTTCAAGCCGGATTGTCAGAAGGCATGGAGACGATACTCTCAAGTCTAAATTACGGGATCGGTTTTGTGCTGATCCATCTGCTGGGCTTCACCATCGCCACCAAACAGCCTGCTATGACTGCGTCTACTTTTGCAAAAGCGGTCGAAAAGGGAGAGAAAAGCAGGGCAAATCAGAAAAAACTTGTCACGTTGATGATCCAGGTAAACCGTTCCCAATTTGCCGCAGTAGCCGGGAATGTCATATTCGCACTTCTTGCCGCATTTGCTATAAGCTATATCGTGATGAGCCGGGGAGAAACCATTCTTACCCGGGAAGAGACAGCGTATTATCTTCAAAGTTTGGCTCCCTATCCTGCATTACTCTATGCGGCGATAGCGGGTATCTGGCTCTTCTGTTCGGGATTGATCGCAGGGTATTTCGATAACCGGGCAAATCTTTTGGAACTCAAAGAGAGGTATTCGCACCACCCTTTGCTGAAAAAGCTGATGAAAGAGAAAAGAAGAGAGAAGCTGGCATGTTTTCTGCATGAACATCATGGGGCTATGGCAGGAAACTTCTTTTTCGGTCTGCTTTTGGGAATCACGCCTTATCTGGGCTATCTGCTTGATCTGCCGCTTGATATCAGCCATGTAGCTTTCTCTACGGCCTATTTGGGGTATAGCAGTATGCATATCGATATTGCACCGGGTGAGTTCCTGCTTTTTTTTCTTTTTGTGCTTTTGATCGGTCTGGTCAATCTCTCGGTGAGTTTTGTCCTGGCACTCAAGGTGTCGCTCTTATCAAGAGACTCCTACTTCGGAAATTTCTTCTCTTTTATCACACTCTTTGCCAAAGAGGTAAGCAGGCGGCCACTTGACCTCTTTTTCCCGCCTTCAACAACAAAAGAGGAAAAAGAGAGATGACCTTCTCTATAGGGTAGGGGAGTCAAGCCAGTTCCCTCTCTCCACTTCTGCAGTATCTTTTCCAATGATTCTCCCTGCTTATGCATCTCTACTTTTCTCTGCCTACAGGCGTTTTATCCTGTTACCATATCTTACTTGTCTCAGTCGTTCTCATTGGGTAGCCTGTATGCAAAGGATGGCGTAAAAAAGATATGCTATAATCCGCCAAAAATAAGGAGAGTGATATGTTCAGAAGCGCTGCAGTGTTCCGTTTTGTTCTGATCGCACTCTTCTTGTTTGCCTACCAGACAACCACCATACACTCCAAACATCATCATCTGGAAGAGTTTGGAGGGTGTCAGGTATGTAAAGCTTCCAAAAGCCTGGGAACCTCCCACCATGAAACACTCTTTTCTCTACAGAGTGAGAGTATTGCCGTCGAGGTCAGTGAGATAGAAGAGAAGAAGATTATACAAGCTTCGTATGATCTGACCCAAACCCCTGAACAGGAGACTGCTTCTTATGAGGGAATGATAGCTCTCTCTGTTCCTACACTCCCCCTGGGCTTTGATCCCCATGCCCCTCCCTATACTTTTTCCTAACCATTCAAACAGAAACAGATAAAAAACTAAAATCAATATCACGATACCAGTTAAGGATAATTATGAAAAAAATATGGATATTGAGTGCAGTAACGACTGCATTTCTTATGGCTCAAGGCGATTCACTTGAGTCTCTTTTAGAAAGTAAAAAAATCAATAGTACGACAGAAAAAAGTTTTGAGGATTTATTTCAAGTATCACTCATCGTAGATGGTTCTTATACAACTAGACAATTTGATAATGAAGATGAAATAGAGCATTTGGAGATTCCGGGTTTAGTTCATGGCGGACATGGGGAAGAACATGAGGGACATGTACATGCCCCTTTGGATGGAAATGAAGGTTTTACTTTTAATTATGCCGAGCTACATTTTGGTACACAAACCGATTTGATGGATTTTTCAGGAAATTTTCATATCACGAAAGATATGTTTGAAGTGGAAGAACTTTTTGGTGTAACTAGAGGCCTGCCTTATAGTTTAAGTCTTAAAGTCGGTAAATTTAGAAGTGACTTTGGTTACCTCAATAATAAACATGAGCATAGTTATAACTTTTTTGAGATACCACTTATTTATAATGCACTCTTAGGTTACCATGCGCTATTGGAAGAAGGGGCACAACTGCAGTATGTTTTATCTACACCATACTATATGATGGTAGGGTTTGAAGCATTTAGGGGTGAGAATGAACAGAGCTTTGGATATGAGGGGTTTATGGAAGGTATGAGTGATGTGGACTATCCATCACTTTATGTGAGTTACCTGAAAACCTCTATAGATATAGGGGGAGGTACACTCTTAGCAGGAGTAAGTTATGCAAAGGGGCATACGCGTTTAGACCATCTGGAAGATGAAGAAGAACCACATGCTTTTGCAGGAGATACCAAGCTTTACGGTACAGATTTAGTATACAAGTACTATTTTGCTGCAGAGAAGGCAATTAGCTTTCAAGGAGAGTACCTCTATAGAAAGATGGATGGTATAAAGTATGGGGAGGGAGCTCTGGCAGAAGGTGACATGCGTAAAAAACAAGCGGGCTTCTATGGAGAGTTCATTTATCAGCATGACAAAAATTGGCGAACAGGTGTACGTTACAGCGGTATCACACAAAATGATATTTTTCTTAATGACATAAAAAGTTTACAACCTGATGATATGTATATTACTTCGATGATGTTAGAATATAATTTTTCTGAAAAAAGTCGTTTAAGACTCCAATATAATTATAACAGTGCGCTCTATACAGATGAGGGTGAAAAGAACAATAAAAAGGAGTTTATTCTCCAATATACTCACGCGTTTGGTGCACACGGTGCACATGCATTTTAGGAGATACAGATGAGAGCATTATGGATAATTTTGATTTTTGCAACTTCACTTTTTGCCAAACTTCAAGTGGCAGCAGCTTACCCGTATATCGAACAGTTGACAAAAGAGATCGCAAAAGATAGAGTGGATGTTACACTTCTTTCACAAGGGAATTGGGATCCGCACTTTGTTGTACCTAAGCCATCTTTGATTAGTGGACTTCGTGACAGTGATTTATTGATACTTAATGGAGCTTCACTTGAGATCGGTTGGCTTCCTCCTTTAATCCAAAGGGCAAATAATCCAAGGATTCAAACAGGAGCTAAAGGATACCTGGATCTAAGCAAATATGTTGAACTTAAAGATATTCCAACACATATTGACAGCACGATGGGGCATGTACATAAAGAAGGAAATCCGCATTTTATTTTGGATCCTCATAATATCATTACGCTTGCTGAGGTGATTATGATTAAACTTTCTGTACTAGATAAGGAAAACTATTCCTTTTACAAAAAAAATTTTGAAGTATTTAAAACACGTTGGACAAAAAAGCTAAAAATATATGATAGAACAATGAAACAATGTGAAGGTATAAAAGTGGTTCAGTATCATGAACTTTTCAACTATTTTCTCTACCGCTATCAGATCAAATCACTGGATAATCTGGAGCCGTTACCTGGAGTAAAACCCAACTCAAAACATACCTTGGAACTTATCAAGAGCATACGTCAAAATGGTGTAAAACATATCCTGCAGGATGTGTATCATGAGGATAAAACAGCCTCCTTTATCGCTTCAAAAAGCGGTGCAAAAGTGATTACGTTACCACATGATGTCGGTGCACTTAAAGGTACACAAACACTGGAAAAATTTTATGATACGCTCATAGGCAGGATATGCAACTGATAGAGATTTTATGGCCGTCATTTGTATTGATCATTTTTTTGGTCTTTATCCATGCAATTCTTGGTATAGAGATTATTAAAAGGGGTGTGATTTTCACTGATCTGGCCATCGGTCAGATGGCTGCAGTGGGGATGGCAATAAGTATCGGTTTTTTAGACGGGAACTATCAGACACTATTGACACTTTTTTTTGCGATTCTCGGAGCTTTGTTCGTCACTTATGCAACACGCTATGTGGAACATATCGAAGCATTTATCGGGATACTGTATGCCTTTGGAGCTTCAAGTATTATGATTTTACTTTCAAACAGCCCGCAAGGTACAGAACTCTTTGCCAAGCTTAGTGCGGTGGATATACTGTTTGTCTCACCCCATGAGCTTATCATTCCGGTGCTACTTTATAGTATGATTGCGATATTCATGTTTTCAGTTTATCCCAAAATGACAGGTATGGTACGTGAATTGAGCTTTTTTATACTCTTGGCACTGACAGTCACTTCATCGGTACAGCTTGCCGGCGTTTTGGTAGTATTTGTTCTTTTGGTTGCTCCGGCACTCATTGCACTGTCACAGCAAAAGTTCACACCACTTTATACTGCATGGGGCAGTGGATTGTTCTTCTCATGTATCGCATTAGTGGCCTCTTATAATTTTAATCTGCCTACAGGTTATAGTATTGTCTTTTTTCAGAGTCTTGGTGTAGTGGGTTACTTCTTGCTATCAGCTAGAAGATAACCTGGATTGTTTGATAAAAAGGATAAAAAGTCCCAATCCTACGATCATCAGAAGTGCATTTCCGAAAATATCATGGGCAAGGTAGAAGTTGCTTCTCCCGCCTTTTTGTTCTACAAAATGGACCACAATGAGTATACGCAGTACATTTATCAGTGTAAAGATCAGGTAGCCTGCACCCATCCAAAGCGGCTTGACCCAGAGTTTTGACGGGTAGGCGACTATCGCAGCGAAGTAGAAGAGGATAGGAACCATACCGTTACAGGCCTGTGTGATAATGATCTTGTAGAGAGGGGTAATGATGATATCGATTCCCTGAAGCTGTCCGGGCTTTAAAAACGGCTCAAGCATCATCAGTGTCAATGCACTTTGAGTATCATTGAGTACTCTGGATAGAATGCTCGTATCAGCATAGAAGAGTGTAAAGAGCAGCAGAAGTGCCAGTAGATAGAGTAGGACGAACTTTTTCATAACCTATACTATAACACAATAATGTTGCAACCGAAGTATGGATAGAGAGAAATCTATGGTGAGAATTTGGATACAATACGTTAATTATTTTACTAGGATATGACTATGACATCAGCAGAAAAACTGAAAAACCTTTTGGAACTGGAAGTGATCCCTGATCTTGAAGTAGCGATCGATGAGCTTTTTGAGCAGATCGATAAAGCCAAAAGTGCTTCAAAAGAGCAAAAAGCGGATCTTGAGGAGTTACGTGAGATGCGTACAGAGTGTTTTGCGATCGTAGAAGAGCTTAACCGCGATGAGCTGGATGAGGATGAGATCGAAGAGCTGCTGGCTGAATTGGTTGAGATGAAAACGGAAGAAGAATAGCATCCCCAAAGGTATTTTCCCTGGGCATCATGAATTCACCCAAAATCTTGTTCCCACTCTCGGGAGTGAGAATGTGCACTGACCGTAAGGGAAGAAGTGCCCTTGGGGTGTATACCTACATTATACATATCATTGAATTGATAGTCCACCGATAGCTGACAGGTATATGTAATCAAATTCCTCGTAGTATAGAGGATATTTTTTCAAAACACTTGACATACTGATGTAAAAATATTATCTTGCTAAACGCTAAACGCTAAACGCTAAACGCTAAACGCTAAACGCTAAACGCTAAACGCTTATTCCACCGTGACACTCTTTGCCAGGTTTCTTGGCATATCTACATCATTCCCCAGTCTTACAGAGATCTCCAGTGCGAGCAGCTGTGTGACGACCATCATCTCAAAGAACTCCAGCATCGGGTGTGAATCATAATGTGTTTTGATAAAGTCATCAGCGAGATCAAATGGTTCCGGTGAGATCGCACAGATCGTTGCATCTCTGGCACTGAGCTCCTCGACATTGGATTTGATCTTCTCATAGTGCATACTCTTCGGCATCAGTGCGATCGTAAAGAGTTCACTGTCCGCCAGGGCGATCGGACCGTGTTTCATCTCACCTGCAGGATATCCCTCGGCATGCAGGTAGCTGATCTCTTTGAGTTTCAGGGCGCCTTCCAGTGCGAGCGGGTAGAAGATATCCCGCCCGATAAAGAAAAATCCATGCCCATGCAGGTAACGCTTTGAGAGTCTGTGCAGCTTTGCATGGAGGCTGTCTGTGACGATCAGCGCTTTCGGCGTGTGAAGCATCGCATTGATCTCAGCTGTTAACACTTCTTTTGGGATAGTGTTTTTTTGCTGACCGACATAAAGTGCAAGCATCCAAAGTACCATCGTCTGGGTGGCAAAGGCTTTTGTACTCGCTACTCCTTTCTCTATCCCTGCGCGGGTGAGGATTGCGGCATCACTCTCCCGGACGATAGAGGAGTTGTCTACATTACAGATACTCAGACTCTTCAGTCCTGCACGCTTAGCCATCTTGAGTGCTTCAAGGGTATCAGCCGTTTCACCGCTTTGCGAGATCGTGATAAAGAGTGTATCTTGTGTCAACAGCGGCTCTTTGTATCTGAACTCTGAAGCGATCTCTATATCGCAGCGTACTTTTGCGATACGTTCGAAGAGATAAGCTGCAGCCAATGCGGAGTGGTAGCTGGTACCGCAGGCACAGATCTTGATGCTGTTGATTCCGTCAAAAAAATCACTGTTCAACTCTTCAAACGCGATACCGTTATCAAGCACACGTCCCATCATCGTTTCACTCATCACACGGCTCTGTTCATAGATCTCTTTTTCCATAAAGAAACGGTAACCGTCTTTTTGTGCCAGTGCTTTATCCGCTTTCAGAGGTTGTTTTGTAAAACTTTTTTCCCCGTTGGCATTGAAGAGTTTTAGTTTGCCCGCATTGGCATAACCATACTCCCCGTCTTCAAGATAGTAGACTTCCGTTGCCTTACCGATGATCGGTGTATCTGAGGAGGCAAAGTAGATCTCGTCTCCGTCAAATCCAAGCAGCATCGGTGAACCGTTTTTGGCAAAAAAGATCGTATCGGGCGCACTTTCTGAGATAAGGAGTGTTGCATAGGCACCCTCTAGACGATTTACAGTCTGCTCAAAAGCTTTGAAGGGGTCTTCTGTTTGATCATAATATTTTTCATAAAGGTGGACGATCGTCTCCGTATCGGTTTGGCTTAAAAAATTAAAGCCTTCAGAGATAAGCTCCTCTTTCAGCTCCTGGTAGTTTTCGATAATCCCGTTATGTACCACATAACTGTATCTGCCCAAATGGGGGTGTGCATTGAGCTCTGTAGGTTTGCCGTGTGTGGCCCAACGTGTATGACCGATAGAGATACCAAATCCGTCAGAGTGGAATGTTTTGGTCTTCTCTCTGAGGTTTTCCAGTTTTCCTATCGCTTTATAGCTATCCAGGTTTTTCCCGTTAATGACAGCAATCCCTGCTGAGTCATATCCTCTATACTCGAGTTCCTGAAGTCCGTCCAGCAGTATCTCTTTCTTCTCTTTTACCCCTAAGTATCCGACAATTCCGCACATTGATCAATCCCCTGTAAGTTTCTTCATAATTGTTTCGGTATTATGACAAAAGTTTCCATTCTTTTCGATGAGAAACATATCCTTGGCACGATTTTTTATTGTATGTATTTTGGCGGTAAGGATATCAATCCCTAACGCTTCAAAGGTTTCAGTCACATACGCCAGCAGTCCTCTCTGGTTCAGACAGTTGAGGTACAGTGCACCGTAGTTAAGAGAGTGTTCACAATCTATCTCTATCTCCTCAGGTTTGATCAAAGGCACTTTGGTCAGGAGACTTCCTGTTTTGACAAAAGAGTCATGAATGATCTTTTCAATAGCATGAAGCTCATCCTGGTCCACTTTCTCCTCAAAATCTATCTTGAAGTATTTTGTATCATTAAAGAGCTTGTAGATGTCCATGTGACGTATTTCCAGTTTTGAGAGCTTGGCTAGAAGGTAGCCCAGGTTGATCGGTCTCTTACGGATAATCTCTATACTCAGGTGCTCTTTATTCTGAAGTGTAAAAGTATACTCCTCCAGATCAAATGCCTCTTTGCTGATCTCAACGATCTTTTTTGGGGTGTAGCGTAAAAAGAGCAGGTTGGAGGGGATAAGCAGTATTTTGTTCTGCTGGGACTTTGTAAGTTTAAGAAAGTAGGGACTGCGCTTGAGCGAATGCTCTTTTTTGACCCGTTTTGCTGTTTCATCAAGCAGTTTTTCCTGATCGAGCGTATCCAGGGCCTGCAGGTAGAGTGTATGGATCAGTTTGGAGGCAAAAGAGCTGTAGACATCTTTACCTACGGCACTCATATCCGCATAGGTAAGGATATAGATAAGGTCAAGCATTTTTTTGCTTTTGAAATGGGAAGCAAACTTCAGGATGACTTTATGGTTATGCAGGTCCTCCCTTTGTGCCACTTTGGACATGAGCGTATGATAGAGGATCAGTGTCTCTCCCCTCTCGATCAGTTCGTTTTTCATGCCCAGTTTCGAAGCAAATACCCTGAAGAGTGAAGCACCGACATTATGGTGATCCCGCTTACGCCCTTTGCCGGCATCATGAAGCAGCGTGACCAGTTTCAACATGGCTTTCTCATCTCTCTCCAGAGTTTTGTAAAGTGATTGAATGAACGGTTCTTTGATATTCTCCAGGTGTTTGACGGACTGTAGTGAGTGGATATCTACCGCATAGGTATGGTATCCGTCAAATTGAGGAAGATCAACCACGCGTTTCAGCGGGGGAAGCAGGTACCTTAGCTGTCTGGCATAGGCGAAGGTTTTGAGCACAGGGTAGACATGCGGTTGATAAAAGAGCTTTGCAAGGGTTTGATAGAGTTTTTTATTGAGGCGTTCGGGCTTTGTCGCATTGACCAGGGCCTGAAGCAGTGTAGGGTGTGCCGTAAATGTCTGGTCGGCATGTTCTACAAGCAGCTCTATAAGTGAAGCGATATCTTCATTGCCCTCTTTCGGGTAGAGATAGTTCTTATCCTTATCGATGGTTTGGAACTCTCTTGTTAGGAGTTCCAGCCAGATCATACTGTAAAGACGAAGGATCTTCAGACTCTCTGTCACTTTTCTGGAAAAACGCATGAGCTCTTTGGGAGAGTGGTCGTATCCAAGCAGTGCTGCAACATGAGGGATAAGGTCGAGTCTGAGTTGATCCTCTTTTTTATGTGCCACAAGGTGGAGTGCAGAACGTACACGGAAGAGAAATTCCAGTGCGATACGAAAGGACCGGTACTCTTTTTCTGAAATGATCTCTTCCGGAAGGTTTTTGATACTGTCAACATTGTAGAGTATCTTTCCGATCCAGAAGATCAGGTTCGCATCACGGAATCCGCCTACACCCTCTTTGAGGTTAGGTTCCATCGTGAGAGGGTACTTACGGTGTTTATCTTTCTGCTCCTGCAGCTTCTCCCGTATGAATCCCTCTATGTTATCATGCCGTATTTTTTGAAGTGCATTTTGCGTGGCAGTCCAGATAAAGTTTGACCCCTCGATAAAGCGTGATTCGATCAGTGCGGTTTTGATGGTAATGTCTGTTTTTGAAACCTCCAGGAGCTCGTCTGTTGTATGTACCCGGTGACCGAGTTTCAACCCCGTGTCCCACAGGATATAGAGGATCTTTTCGATAAAGGCCTGTGTGTTATAGCCGGGAATATCCTTATAGACGATCATCAGGTCGATATCCGAACGGACACAGAGCTGTTCCCGCCCATAACTGCCCAGTGCGACCAGTGCAACAGGCAGGGAGTTTTTCATCGGCGCGTAGTTCCCGAACATTGCACGCAGCGCAACCTTGTAGACAAGTTGAAGCATGCAGTCTATTTTACGGGTATGTTTGACTAAAAAATCTTTACCCCCAGAGGTACGGAAGGTCTCTTCAAGGTTTTCAAGATAGTGCTGAATATCGGCTTTGAGCACTTTGGCGATCTTGAAATCCTCGGCATTATGATAAATAAGCTCTTCGACCTGGGCTTTGAGATTATCCACTTTTCACTCCCTAATCTTTTAGTGGTATAATACCAGAAACTATTACCGCACCCAAGTAGAAGATGATGAAATATTAAGCGATTGAGGGTGTGGGAAATGATGGAAAGCCTATGACGGAATTGCAAAAAGAAGCATTGATAAAAAAAGTAAAAAACAAAGAGAGATTAACCCAGGAAGAGGGGGAAGCACTGTATGAGCTTGATCTCTATACCCTGGGTGACCTGGCAGATGCGATAAGACAGGAAAAGTACGGTAAAAAGAGTTATTTCAATATCAACCGCCATCTAAATCCGACCAATATCTGTGCAGATGTCTGTAAGTTCTGTGCCTATTCTGCTACCCGAAAAAACCCCAACCCTTATACGATGAGCCATGAAGAGATGCTTGAGATCGCTGCAAATGCGGTCAAGAACGGGGCTAAGGAGATCCATATCGTTTCAGCACACAATCCGGATGCCGGTTTGGAGTGGTATATGGGGTCATTTAGAAAGATCAAAGAGGCCCATCCGGAACTGCATGTCAAAGCGATGACTGCTGCCGAGGTTGATTTTCTGCATAGAGAGTATGGGTTGAGCTATGATGAGGTGCTTGATCTGATGATCGAGAACGGGGTCGACTCTATGCCCGGCGGCGGTGCGGAGATATTTGACGAGGAGGTACGTGAGTATCTATGTAAAGGCAAGGTGACCTCAGAGCAGTGGCTGGAGATCCATCAGAAATGGCATGAAAAAGGCAGAGAGAGTAATGCCACAATGCTTTTTGGTCATGTAGAGACACGTGCGCATCGTATCGACCATATGATCCGTCTTCGTGATCTTCAGGACAGGACAGGGGGATTCAATGCCTTTATCCCGCTTGTTTACCAAAGAGAGAATAACTATCTGAAAAACTGTAACTTTCCTACAGGCCAGGAGGTATTGAAAACCTATGCGATCAGCCGTATCATGCTGGATAATATCCCACACATCAAAGCCTACTGGGTGACCGCTTCGATCAACCTTGCTTTGATAGCCCAGGAGTTCGGTGCGGATGATCTGGACGGGACGATCGAAAAAGAGTCGATTCAGGCGGCTGCAGGGGCAGACAGTGCGAAAGGGATGCAACTCGAAGAGTTTATCTCTATGATCAAAAATACAGGTTTCACTCCGGTAGAGCGTGACAGCCTCTATAATGAGTTAAAAATCCATGAATAGGCTCTACTACCCTTATAGTGACTTCAGAGATGATCTGAAACTATTGGCCTCAAAGATTGATAAGGAGTTTGACGCAATACTCTGCATTGCAAGAGGCGGAATGACCATGGCCCACCTCTTTGGCGAGTATTACGATATGCGCGAGGTCTATAGTGTCAATACCATCGGTTATGAGGATACCCGGAAAAAAGAGCGTGTAGAGGTATTTAATATTCCCGATCTCAAATCAGCAAAAACTGTTTTGGTCCTGGATGATATCGTCGATAGTGGGGATGCATTGACCGAGGTATTGCAGGTTATGCGTGAGAGATACCCTGAAATTACATTTTTAACCGCCGCGCTCTTTTATAGAAAAAGTGCTAAAATAGCACCAAATTGGTATGTCAATGAAGCGACCGCATGGATAGACTTCTTTTGGACAGTAGATTTGAAACGATAGGATAGAAAATGGTATTAATGATAGACAACTACGACAGCTTTACTTACAATATTGTGCAGTATTGTAAAGAGTTGGGTGCAGACCTGAAAGTGATCCGTAACGACGAACTTACTATTGATGAGATCAAGGCACTTAACCCTGAGAAGATCATTCTCTCTCCCGGACCTTCCACCCCTAATGATGCAGGAGTGACACTGGATGTGATCAAGGCGTTTGGAGATACTACGCCGATCTTCGGTATCTGTCTTGGGCATCAGAGTATCGCACAGGCATATGGCGGGGAAGTGATCCGCTCAAAGCATATGATGCATGGAAAGACCTCACAGGTGCATATCGATGCCACCACACCTATCTTTAAGACACTGCCCGAAGAGTTCAGAGCGACACGTTACCACTCATTGACAGTCAACAAAGAGAATTTGCCTGATAATATCGTCGCTACGTCACATAGTGTCGATGATGAGGAGATTATGTCCCTGCAGATCAAAGATAAACCGATTTACGGTGTACAGTTTCACCCTGAGTCCATTATGAGTGAGCATGGACATAAAATGCTGGATAATTTTTTGAAATTATAAATTCAGAATGAAAAAACACTATTTTTGGACGATTGCATTTTTTTATGCCATAGTAGTGTTTTATCTGGCAGCCACAACGCCTATCAGCCCGCATGAAGCCAAAACCTTATTTACTGCTGATACACTTGTCACTCTTTTGATGAAGTGGGGAGAGGGAATTAGTGACACTCTCTTTGGCTTACGACTCTTTTTCATCTCCGCAGGTTTTCTGAGTATCATCCTTTTTTATCAATTGAGCAAAAGAGTATGTTCAAAACCCGAGGATACCTATTTAGCTACTTTCATATTTATGCTCTTACCCGGTATCTTGACAGGAACCATGCTGGCCAATATTGCTATTATTGTTCTACCGGTTGTTTTACTGTTTGTATTAATGTATGAGAAGGGGTACTTCTGGAGCCTTCCGTTTTTGATGCTGATACTCTTCTTTATCCATGAAGCCTCGATCATTTTCTTTATAGCCGTACTTTTATATGCAGTGGCGCAGAAAGATAAAGCTTTGTCGATTGTCTCTTTGGCATTTTTATTGGCATTTATCTATCTGGCAAAAGGGATAGTGATCGGCGGTAGGCCTTCAGGACATTTTTTGGAGATATTCGGCCTCTATGCGACACTCTTTTCACCTTTTCTATTTCTCTATTTTTTCTATGCACTCTATCGCATACTGCTCAGAGGTAAAAAAACGTTACTTTGGTATATCTCTTTTACCGCACTGGCGTTTTCTCTCTTGTTATCACTGAGACAGAAGATTCATATTACTGATTTTGCTCCCTATATGATGATCGCTGTTCCGTTGATGATTTCTGTATTCAATCATAGTATGCGTGTACGGCTGCCACAGTTTCAAAAGCCTTACAGAATGGGGGCTTATTTTATTCTATTTACACTGATATTGAATGCACTGGTGATTATGACACATAAGGTGAGCTATTATCGGACAGGCTTGAGTGATAAGCACTTCGCAAAACGTATCTATGGACCTTATGACAAGGTACAAGAACTCAAAGCAGCGGGGATTGAGTGTTATAATCCACCACAACGGAGCGAATCGTATCAGTTTCAGTACTATCATATGCCAGTTTGTAACAAAAAGTAAAAACATCAGTCAAAAAACTGTTTCTATTATACACATTATTTTTTTTATTCTTATGGAAATGATTAGCTAAACGAAAGTTAAAACTATCTAATGCTAGACTAATGTGAACTTAATAAAAGGAGAACTCGTATGGCTCAAAAGGCGATTAGAGAATACGACGCAAAGTCGATTTTGGCTAAGCACTGGGATAAATATTTCCCAAATTTCACTTATGCTTACGAAACAGTGATGGTTCAGAATGGATCAGAGTTGAGAGAAGCTGCGAAAGAGAAAGCATGGCTTAACGAAAAAGCATTGGTTGCTAAACCGGATATGCTGTTCGGTAAAAGAGGTAAGAATGGTCTGGTACTTTTTAGAGACCAAAAGCCTGGTGATGTAAAACTTGAAAAAGCTGCGGCATGGATCGATGAGAAAGCAAATGACAAGCAAGAGGTATACTTTGCATTTGACGGTGATACACCTGCAGGTGAGCCATCAGTAGACTACTTGACTCACTTTGTAGTAGAGCCGTTCACTCCGCATGAGCAAGCAGAAGAGTACTATATCTCTGCAACATGTGTTGGTGATGAAGATATGCTTTACATGTCAGCTGAAGGTGGTATGGAAGTAGAAGAGGGCTGGGAAGAGAAAGTAACTGAGGTCGCTTTCAAAATCACTGAGAGCGAAGAAGAGATTGCTGAGAAGATCAGAGCAAACGTACCTGCAGATGTAGCTGAAAAAGATAAAGCAAGTTTTGCAGAATTCGCAATCGGTTTCTTCAGAGCATACAGAGAGCTTAACTTCGCTTACCTTGAGATCAACCCGTTTGTAATGCAAGGGAACAAGATCGAACTTCTTGATATGGTTGCAAAACTTGATGACACTGCAGGATTTATGATGGTAGATGCATGGGGTGATGTTGAGTACCCGACTGCATTCGGTATGGAAGAGAAGTCTCCTGAAGTACTTGCTGTTGAAGAAGCAGATGCAAAAACAGGTGCGTCTTTGAAGCTTACACTCCTTAAGCCTGATGCACGTATCTGGACAATGGTTGCCGGTGGTGGTGCATCAGTGGTATATGCTGATACGATCGCTGACCTTGCAGGTATCGATGACCTTGCGAACTACGGTGAGTACTCTGGTGGTCCGACAACAGGTGAGACAAAGTTCTATGCTGAGACACTACTTGACCTTATGACAAGAGAGAAAGATGCACAAGGTAGAGATAAGATCCTTATCATCGGTGGTGCAATCGCTAACTTTACAGATGTTGCAAAAACATTTACAGGTATCATCCAGGCATTTGAAGCGTATGCAGAGAAGATGAAAGAAGTGGGTGTGAAGATCTACGTTAGACGTGGTGGACCAAACTACGAAAAAGGTCTTAAAGATATCAAAGAAGCTGCAGACAGACTTGGTCTATGGATCGATGTATATGGACCGGAAACACACGTAACTGACATTGTAAGAATGGCAGTAGAGGCATAAGGAGAGAAGATGGCACAATTATTTACAAAAGATACACAAGCAATTTTCTGGAACAACAACCGTTCCGCAATCCAAAGAATGCTTGACTATGATTACACAATCAAAAGAGAGAAACCTTCAGTAGCGGGTATCGTTGCTCCGACAAGTGGTAACAAGTTTGACAAGTTCTTCTGGGGTGGTGATGAGATCATGATCCCACTTTACAAGAATACAGCAGAAGCAAAAGCTGCTCAACCTCAAGCTGACGTTCTTTTGAACTTTGCATCATTCAGAACGGCTTATGATGTAACAACAGAAGCACTAGAGATCGGTGGATTCAACACGATTATGATCACAGCAGAAGGTATCCCTGAAAGACTTGCTAGAAAAATGAACCAAGCTGCAAGAGATGCAGGTGTTACTGTAATCGGGCCTGCTACAGTTGGTGGTATCGCTCCGGGTGCATTTAAGATCGCAAACGTTGGTGGTACGATCGAGAACATCGTAAACTCTAAGCTTCACAGAGCTGGTTCATGTGGTCTTGTAACAAGATCCGGTGGTCTTTTCAACGAACTTTCTAACATTATCGCTATCAATGCTGACGGTATTGCTGAAGGTGTTGCGATCGGTGGTGACAGATTCGTTGGTTCTGTATTTATCGATAACCTTCTTAGAATGCAAGACAACCCGGAAGTGAAGTATATGATCCTTCTTGGTGAAGTTGGTGGTACAGAAGAGTACAAAGTGATCGAGGCGGTAAAAGACGGTAGAATCACTAAGCCAATCATCGCATGGTGTATCGGTACGATTGCAAAACACTACAGCAGTGGTGTACAATTCGGTCATGCAGGTGCATCTGCAAATGCTGAGAGAGAGACTGCTGAAGCGAAAAACAAAGCGATGGCAGAAGCAGGTATCCATGTACCTGAAACATTCAATGACCTTCCGGCGAAGATCAGAGAAGTATATGAGTCTCTTAACCTTGCTCCGATCCCAGAGCCTGAGATCAACATCGTTCCAAAAGTAAGAAGAAGCAAGCAGTTCATCTGTACGATCTCTGATGACAGAGGTGAAGAAGCGACTTACGCTGGATTCCCTATCTCTTCTGTAGCGCTTCCAAGCACTGGAAAAGGTATCGGTGATGTTATTTCACTTCTTTGGTTCAAAAAACAGTATCCGAAATGGGCTACAGACTTTATCGAAACTGTGATCAAAACTGTTGCTGACCATGGTCCGGCAGTATCTGGTGCACACAATGCGAAAGTAACTGCAAGAGCTGGTAAATCAGTGGTTGAGTCATTGGTAACCGGTCTTCTTACTATCGGTCCAAGATTCGGTGGTGCGATTGACGGTGCAGCGCAGTACTTCAAGTATGCAGATGACAACAACCTTTCACCAAAAGAGTTCTTGAGCTATATGAAAAGTGAAGGTGTGCCAATCCCGGGTATCGGTCACAGAATCAAGTCATTGAAAAACCCTGACCTACGTGTGAAAGGTTTGATGGATTACGCTGCAGAGAATTTCCCTGCAACACCACTTCTTGACTATGCAAGAACAGTAGAAGCATTGACTACGTCTAAGAAAGAGAACCTCATTCTGAACGTTGACGGTACAATCGGTATCTTGATGGTAGATATGTGGAGAGCACTTGGTTACTCTGAAACTGAGATTGATGAGTTCATCTCTTCAGGTACACTGAATGCATTCTTCATCGTAGGTAGATCTATCGGATTCATCGGTCACGTACTTGATGAGAAGAGACTTGCTATGCCTATGTATAGACACCCAATGGATGACATCCTTTACGATGTGCCAATGGCTGAAGAGATCTAATCTAGCACTTTTTGCTTTTAGTATCTCGGACGTGAGTGAAAACTCATGTCCATTCCTTTTTTCTAATTTTCCTCTTTATTTTTTCCTCATTTTTTCGCTGTAATGATCCTGATATTTTTATCATTTTAACTGACTTGATAATAAAGTATAGCTGATGATAAAAGAACAATTTAATCCATCAAAAAAATGGCTAAATTTCCATATATAATGTAAGTAAAAATAAAATTTTAAACAAAAGCAAAAAAAAACGAATAAATTACAGAAAACCCTTGACAGCAAAGGTATTCGGTGCTATAATACGCGTCCACAAACACAGAGACCTTAACCGAGTGGGTTGAGAGAGTGCGAGTGAATGATCTTTGACAACCAAATATAAGTAAACAAATCAACGTCTATTTGAGATTTAATTTTTGCACCTTTTAATAAAAAGGTGATAAAAGAGTTAAACTTAATTAGAAATAGTTAAGTGATTCTTTGACAATGGTTCAAGCCATTCATTTTTAATGGAGAGTTTGATCCTGGCTCAGAGTGAACGCTGGCGGCGTGCTTAACACATGCAAGTCGAACGGTAACAGCAGAAGCTTGCTTCTGGCTGACGAGTGGCGGACGGGTGAGTAATGTATAGCTAATGTGCCCCTTGGAGAGGGATAGCCACTGGAAACGGTGATTAATACCTCATACTCCTTCTATCTTAATGATAGTTGGGAAATGTTTTTTCGCCAAGGGATCGGGCTATATGGTATCAGTTAGTTGGTGAGGTAATGGCTCACCAAGACGATGACGCCTAGCTGGTCTGAGAGGATGATCAGCCACACTGGAACTGAGACACGGTCCAGACTCCTACGGGAGGCAGCAGTGGGGAATATTGCACAATGGGGGAAACCCTGATGCAGCAACGCCGCGTGGAGGATGACGCATTTCGGTGTGTAAACTCCTTTTATATAGGAAGATAATGACGGTACTATATGAATAAGCACCGGCTAACTCCGTGCCAGCAGCCGCGGTAATACGGAGGGTGCAAGCGTTACTCGGAATCACTGGGCGTAAAGCGCGCGCAGGCGGTTTGATAAGTTGGATGTGAAAGCCTACGGCTCAACCGTAGAACTGCATCCAAAACTGTCAAACTAGAGTCTGGGAGGGGAAGATGGAATTAGTTGTGTAGGGGTAAAATCCGTAGAGATAACTAGGAATACCAAAAGCGAAGGCGATCTTCTGGAACAGTACTGACGCTGAGGCGCGAAAGCGTGGGGAGCAAACAGGATTAGATACCCTGGTAGTCCACGCCCTAAACGATGAATGTTAGTCGTCGGGATGCTAGTCATTTCGGTGATGCAGTTAACACATTAAACATTCCGCCTGGGGAGTACGGTCGCAAGATTAAAACTCAAAGGAATAGACGGGGACCCGCACAAGTGGTGGAGCATGTGGTTTAATTCGAAGATACGCGAAGAACCTTACCTAGCCTTGACATTGATAGAACACTTTAGAGATAGAGTGGTGCCCTTCGGGGAACTTGAAAACAGGTGCTGCACGGCTGTCGTCAGCTCGTGTCGTGAGATGTTGGGTTAAGTCCCGCAACGAGCGCAACCCTCGTCACTAGTTACTAACGGTTCGGCCGAGGACTCTAGTGAGACTGCCTTCGCAAGGAGGAGGAAGGTGAGGACGACGTCAAGTCATCATGGCCCTTACGGCTAGGGCGACACACGTGCTACAATGGGCAGGACAATGAGACGCGATACCGCGAGGTGGAGCAAATCTATAAACCTGTTCTCAGTTCGGATTGTACTCTGCAACTCGAGTGCATGAAGCTGGAATCACTAGTAATCGTAGATCAGCCATGCTACGGTGAATACGTTCCCGGGTCTTGTACTCACCGCCCGTCACACCATGGGAGTTGATTTCACCCGAAGCGGGGAAGCTAAACTGGCTACCCTCCACGGTGGAATCAGCGACTGGGGTGAAGTCGTAACAAGGTAACCGTAGGAGAACCTGCGGTTGGATCACCTCCTTTCAAGAGTATACAACTGATGTCTCTCACAAGACATCAGTTCAACATCAGATAGCGTTGGATTGTTTACCAAGCTTATGTTTGGTTGTCTGAGATCATTAAGGTCTTTGACATAAAATTACTAGTAATTTTCTTTCACAGAGTGAAAGCTTTAGTGAGATGAATTGATGATGAGCTTTGCTTAGCATCAAGAAGAAAATAATAGTTGGGGAATTAGCTCAGCTGGGAGAGCGCCTGCTTTGCACGCAGGAGGTCATCGGTTCGATCCCGTTATTCTCCACCATCTAGAGATAGATGAGAGAAAAGACTTAATACAAGTTCTTGAGATAAGAATTTGTATTAGGTTTTACCTAAATGTTTTTTAACTTATTATTGTTAAGAGTCTAACGTAATGTTGCATGGTAAATGAATTACTTCATATATCATAAACAAATTACAATTTAACAGAAAATTATCAGAAATGATAATCTTTCATGTGCAAACTCATAAAAAAGCATACTTTTATTAGATAAAGATGAATCATGTAAAAATGACTCAGATTGCATTTAATAAGGTAGTACCTTAGAATTAAATAAATTAATCTAAGGGCAGATGGTGGATGCCTTGACCAGGAGAGGCGATGAAGGACGTACTAGGCTGCGATAAGCCAGGGGGAGCTGCCAAGAAGCATTGATCCCTGGATTTCCGAATGGGGCAACCCAGCATGTGGTGACGCATGTTACTCTTTCGAGAGAGCGAACGTAGGGAAGTGAAACATCTCAGTACCTATAGGAAAAGAAATCAACCGAGATTCCCAAAGTAGCGGCGAGCGAAATGGGATTAGCCCTAAAGAGTTTAAGGTGTTAGTAGAATTAGCTGGAATGCTAGACCAAAGAGGGTGAAAGTCCCGTATACGAAAACTAATTAGACTTTATTCGAGTAGGTCGGGACACGTGGAACCCTGACTGAATATGGGAGGACCACCTTCCAAGGCTAAATACTACTCCAGGATCGATAGTGAACCAGTACCGTGAGGGAAAGGTGAAAAGAACCGCGGTGAGCGGAGTGAAATAGAACCTGAAACCATCTGCCTACAATCATTCAGAGCCCTATGATTTATCAGGGTGATGGACTGCCTTTTGCATAATGAGCCTGCGAGTTGTGGTGACTAGCGAGGTTAAGGAAACCCGAAGCCGTAGCGAAAGCGAGTGTTAACGTGCGAATAGTTAGTTGCTGCAGACCCGAAACTAAGTGATCTATCCATGGGCAGGTTGAAGCTGGTGTAAGAGCCAGTGGAGGACCGCACGGGTGGAGGTTTAAAACTCCTCCGATGACCTGTGGATAGGGGTGAAAGGCCAATCAAACTTAGTGATAGCTGGTTCTCTCCGAAATATATTTAGGTATAGCGTCATGTTCGAAGTATATGGGGGTAGAGCACTGATTGGGCTAGGGCCTACACCAAGGTACCAAACCCAGTCAAACTCCGAATACCATATATGAATTCATGGCAGTCAGGCATAGGGTGATAAAATCCTAGGTCGAAAGGGAAACAGCCCAGACTACCAGCTAAGGTCCCAAAGTTCTATTTAAGTGGAAAAGGATGTGGAGTTGCTTAGACAACCAGGAGGTTGGCTTAGAAGCAGCCATCCTTTAAAGAAAGCGTAACAGCTCACTGGTCTAGCGATTCTGCGCCGAAAATATAACGGGGCTAAAATAGACACCGAAGCTGTAGATTTACACACTAGTGTAAGTGGTAGGAGAGCGTTCTAGTCAGCATTGAAGCCATACCGGTAAGGAGTGGTGGAGCGGCTAGAAGTGAGCATGCAGGCATGAGTAGCGATAAAACAGGTGAGAATCCTGTTCGCCGAAAACCCAAGGGTTCCTACACGATGCTCGTCAATGTAGGGTTAGTCGGGTCCTAAGTCGAGTCCGAAAGGGGTAGACGATGGCAAATTGGTTAATATTCCAATACCAACTATTAAGCGCGATGGGGGGACGCATAGGGTTAAACGAGCTCACTGATGGAATAGTGGGTCGAAGGGTGTAGGTAAGCTGGATAGGAAAATCCGCCGGCTGTTTCCGAGACCTGACAGGCTGATGACGCTCTTCGGAGAAGATTCAGAATCGTTGATACCGTCGTGCCGAGAAAAGCCTCTAAGTATATTAATAGTTGCCCGTACCGTAAACCGACACAGGTGGGTGAGATGAGTATTCTAAGGCGCGTGGAAGAACCCTGGTTAAGGAACTCTGCAAACTAGCACCGTAACTTCGGAATAAGGTGTGCCTACTCTTGTATATGGACTTGCTCCAGAAAGCGAGAGAGGTTGCAACAAAGAGTCCCTCCCGACTGTTTATCAAAAACACAGCACTTTGCTAACTCGTAAGAGGATGTATAAGGTGTGACGCCTGCCCGGTGCTTGAAGGTTAATTGATGGGGTTAGCATTCGTGCGAAGCTCTTGATCGAAGCCCAAGTAAACGGCGGCCGTAACTATAACGGTCCTAAGGTAGCGAAATTCCTTGTCGGTTAAATACCGACCTGCATGAATGGCGTAACGAGATGGGAGCTGTCTCAACCAGGGATCCAGTGAAATTGTAGTGGAGGTGAAAATTCCTCCTACCCGCGGCAAGACGGAAAGACCCCGTGCACCTTTACTACAGCTTGACACTGCAATTGGGATATATTTGTGCAGGATAGGTGGGAGGCTTTGATTCATCGGCGCCAGCTGATGATGAGCCATCCTTGAGATACCACCCTTATATATTCTGATTGCTAACTTGCGTCAGTTATCCTGACGGAGGACAATGTCTGGTGGGTAGTTTGACTGGGGCGGTCGCCTCCTAAAAAGTAACGGAGGCTTACAAAGGTTGGCTCAGATGGGTTGGAAATCCATCGTAGAGTATAATGGTACAAGCCAGCTTAACTGCGAGACGTACATGTCGAGCAGAGACGAAAGTCGGTCATAGTGATCCGGTGGTTCTGTGTGGAAGGGCCATCGCTCAAAGGATAAAAGGTACGCCGGGGATAACAGGCTGATCTCCCCCAAGAGCTCACATCGACGGGGAGGTTTGGCACCTCGATGTCGGCTCATCGCATCCTGGGGCTGAAGCAGGTCCCAAGGGTATGGCTGTTCGCCATTTAAAGCGGTACGCGAGCTGGGTTCAGAACGTCGTGAGACAGTTCGGTCCCTATCTGCCGTGGGCGTTGGATGATTGAGGAGAGTTGACCCTAGTACGAGAGGACCGGGTTGAACGAACCACTGGTGTACCAGTTGTCCTGCCAAGGGCATCGCTGGGTAGCTATGTTCGGATGTGATAACCGCTGAAAGCATCTAAGCGGGAAGCCAACTCCAAGATGAATCATCCCTGAAGATCCGCAGAAGACTACTGCGTTGATAGGCTGGGTGTGTAAGTGATGAGAGTCATTTAGCTGACCAGTACTAATAGATCGTTCGTTTTTATTTTATTCAACTACGGGTACTACCTTATTAAGTGCAAACTTAGTAAGATTGCAACCGATTGTAATTTACGCATTCTTTAGACTCTTAACAATGTTAAGCTCTCAAAGCTCTTTAGAGCAAAGAGAAACAAGTACATTACGATGTATTTCTTTCTCTTTGTGGTGGGGTTAGAGGGAGGGTCACACCCAGCTCCATTCCGAACCTGGAAGTTAAGCCTCCCATCGCCGATGATACTGCAGGCTACGCTTGTGGAAACGTAGGTCGCTGCCACTTTGAGTTTCTTTCTTTTTTTATTCAATCACACATTCATTTCATTATAAGTTCAATCAAAACAATCACTCTTTATTTCTATTCTATTCTATTTATTCTTTTTACTTGACATCCTCTCAAATCCCTGCCATGATGCTCACTGCTCACTGCTCACTGCTCACTGCTCACTGCTCACTGCTCACTCCTATTTCCTATTTGGTACGTGATTACGCACCCTACGCGAAGCAATAGTATCGAAATACACTTGACTTACTCTCGTAACTCTGACATGATCCGTATCACGTATCACTACCATCCGTTGATGTTTGATTTACTCCCCATTAACTCCCATCACTTATAATGGTATTAGAAAAGGTTGCCAGCCTTGAAGAGTTTCATTTACTCCTTGTTCAAAAATGTAAATCTCCCTGTTTACTCTTCCTGGCTCCCTTTTACAGAAGAGCCTCTCCTTCCTTCCCTTTTTCCTTGTACGTTTGGTTCTTCGGGTTTCATTAGATATAGCTTAAAAGTAGGAAAAAAGCGGTAAATTAAACAAAAGCAAAAAAAAACGAATAAATTACAGAAAACCCTTGACAGCAAAGGTATTCGGTGCTATAATACGCGTCCACAAACACAGAGACCTTAACCGAGTGGGTTGAGAGAGTGCGAGTGAATGATCTTTGACAACCAAATATAAGTAAACAAATCAACGTCTATTTGAGATTTAATTTTTGCACCTTTTAATAAAAAGGTGATAAAAGAGTTAAACTTAATTAGAAATAGTTAAGTGATTCTTTGACAATGGTTCAAGCCATTCATTTTTAATGGAGAGTTTGATCCTGGCTCAGAGTGAACGCTGGCGGCGTGCTTAACACATGCAAGTCGAACGGTAACAGCAGAAGCTTGCTTCTGGCTGACGAGTGGCGGACGGGTGAGTAATGTATAGCTAATGTGCCCCTTGGAGAGGGATAGCCACTGGAAACGGTGATTAATACCTCATACTCCTTCTATCTTAATGATAGTTGGGAAATGTTTTTTCGCCAAGGGATCGGGCTATATGGTATCAGTTAGTTGGTGAGGTAATGGCTCACCAAGACGATGACGCCTAGCTGGTCTGAGAGGATGATCAGCCACACTGGAACTGAGACACGGTCCAGACTCCTACGGGAGGCAGCAGTGGGGAATATTGCACAATGGGGGAAACCCTGATGCAGCAACGCCGCGTGGAGGATGACGCATTTCGGTGTGTAAACTCCTTTTATATAGGAAGATAATGACGGTACTATATGAATAAGCACCGGCTAACTCCGTGCCAGCAGCCGCGGTAATACGGAGGGTGCAAGCGTTACTCGGAATCACTGGGCGTAAAGCGCGCGCAGGCGGTTTGATAAGTTGGATGTGAAAGCCTACGGCTCAACCGTAGAACTGCATCCAAAACTGTCAAACTAGAGTCTGGGAGGGGAAGATGGAATTAGTTGTGTAGGGGTAAAATCCGTAGAGATAACTAGGAATACCAAAAGCGAAGGCGATCTTCTGGAACAGTACTGACGCTGAGGCGCGAAAGCGTGGGGAGCAAACAGGATTAGATACCCTGGTAGTCCACGCCCTAAACGATGAATGTTAGTCGTCGGGATGCTAGTCATTTCGGTGATGCAGTTAACACATTAAACATTCCGCCTGGGGAGTACGGTCGCAAGATTAAAACTCAAAGGAATAGACGGGGACCCGCACAAGTGGTGGAGCATGTGGTTTAATTCGAAGATACGCGAAGAACCTTACCTAGCCTTGACATTGATAGAACACTTTAGAGATAGAGTGGTGCCCTTCGGGGAACTTGAAAACAGGTGCTGCACGGCTGTCGTCAGCTCGTGTCGTGAGATGTTGGGTTAAGTCCCGCAACGAGCGCAACCCTCGTCACTAGTTACTAACGGTTCGGCCGAGGACTCTAGTGAGACTGCCTTCGCAAGGAGGAGGAAGGTGAGGACGACGTCAAGTCATCATGGCCCTTACGGCTAGGGCGACACACGTGCTACAATGGGCAGGACAATGAGACGCGATACCGCGAGGTGGAGCAAATCTATAAACCTGTTCTCAGTTCGGATTGTACTCTGCAACTCGAGTGCATGAAGCTGGAATCACTAGTAATCGTAGATCAGCCATGCTACGGTGAATACGTTCCCGGGTCTTGTACTCACCGCCCGTCACACCATGGGAGTTGATTTCACCCGAAGCGGGGAAGCTAAACTGGCTACCCTCCACGGTGGAATCAGCGACTGGGGTGAAGTCGTAACAAGGTAACCGTAGGAGAACCTGCGGTTGGATCACCTCCTTTCAAGAGTATACAACTGATGTCTCTCACAAGACATCAGTTCAACATCAGATAGCGTTGGATTGTTTACCAAGCTTATGTTTGGTTGTCTGAGATCATTAAGGTCTTTGACTTGACATGGGGAATTAGCTCAGCTGGGAGAGCGCCTGCTTTGCACGCAGGAGGTCATCGGTTCGATCCCGTTATTCTCCACCATCTAGAGATAGATGAGAGAAAAGACTTAATACAAGTTCTTGAGATAAGAATTTGTATTAGGTTTTACCTAAATGTTTTTTAACTTATTATTGTTAAGAGTCTAACGTAATGTTGCATGGTAAATGAATTACTTCATATATCATAAACAAATTACAATTTAACAGAAAATTATCAGAAATGATAATCTTTCATGTGCAAACTCATAAAAAAGCATACTTTTATTAGATAAAGATGAATCATGTAAAAATGACTCAGATTGCATTTAATAAGGTAGTACCTTAGAATTAAATAAATTAATCTAAGGGCAGATGGTGGATGCCTTGACCAGGAGAGGCGATGAAGGACGTACTAGGCTGCGATAAGCCAGGGGGAGCTGCCAAGAAGCATTGATCCCTGGATTTCCGAATGGGGCAACCCAGCATGTGGTGACGCATGTTACTCTTTCGAGAGAGCGAACGTAGGGAAGTGAAACATCTCAGTACCTATAGGAAAAGAAATCAACCGAGATTCCCAAAGTAGCGGCGAGCGAAATGGGATTAGCCCTAAAGAGTTTAAGGTGTTAGTAGAATAAGCTGGAATGCTTGACCAAAGAGGGTGAAAGTCCCGTATACGAAAACTAATTAGACTTTATTCGAGTAGGTCGGGACACGTGGAACCCTGACTGAATATGGGAGGACCACCTTCCAAGGCTAAATACTACTCCAGGATCGATAGTGAACCAGTACCGTGAGGGAAAGGTGAAAAGAACCGCGGTGAGCGGAGTGAAATAGAACCTGAAACCATCTGCCTACAATCATTCAGAGCCCTATGATTTATCAGGGTGATGGACTGCCTTTTGCATAATGAGCCTGCGAGTTGTGGTGACTAGCGAGGTTAAGGAAACCCGAAGCCGTAGCGAAAGCGAGTGTTAACGTGCGAATAGTTAGTTGCTGCAGACCCGAAACTAAGTGATCTATCCATGGGCAGGTTGAAGCTGGTGTAAGAGCCAGTGGAGGACCGCACGGGTGGAGGTTTAAA